>JBLHKB010000080.1:0-17228 GCA_047619315.1 Polyangiales bacterium | reverse complement strand
GACCTCCGACGGAATTGAATCAACGTTCGCACATCAGGTCCCCGGGGTCATCGAAGCCCTGTCGCCGTGGAGCGCGGTCGCGGCCATCGCATCGACGGACGGTGGGTTCTGGCGTTTGGATCCCGAGGGTCCCGTCTTCGTCTACGTGCCCGAAGAGATTCGTGGAGCCCACGTGTTCTGCGGGGACCCAGGTCGAGATGGCCAGGTCGCCGTCGCCAACGACAGCGGACTCTTTGAGCGCCAAGCGGGCGAGTGGTTTTCGGTCTCCCCAAGCGAAGACATGCGATTCGGAAGCGTCGATTGGGTGTCGGATATTGACGGCGCTTGCCATAGCCGGCGGGGTGCTGTTTGGATCAGCGACCGCGTCGGTAGCGAGAGACAAAATCTGTACCGTGTTGATGGCACCTCGCTCACCACCTACGAGCTTCCAGCCGGCACTTCCGGGGACCCACTAGTGGGCGCAGGCTACATCGCGGTGCCAACCGGCAACCGACTCCTCTTCTCATCCGAGCTTGGGCCCCTGCTCAGCGATTGGACCGTGGTTGAGTTTGCCGCGGGCACCATCGACGCCGCCGCGAGCGCTGGCCAGTCCATTTGGGTAGAGGTTGGAGAGCATCTCTATCGTTACGATGGCGACGCGTGGACAGAAGTCGAACTAGAACTTGAGGGGGACGTCGTCGCCATCCACGCGCATGCCGCGGGCGGCGCGTGGATCGAAACCGATGACCAAGTTTGCCACGTTGCCTCGGGCAACATTATTCGTGTCCGAGGCCTCCGTCCCTTTGAAGTTTTCTTCAACCCGACATCTGACCTTCTTATTCAAACCCCACACCTTGGCTCTCCCAACATTTCAGTGACCATCGATGGCGGCGAACCAAGGCTTGGAAGCGACGGCGAAGGCGGCACACTCTTCGACGACTTGATGATGGGGCAGCCGGGCTGGCATACGCTCAACGTTCGGCTTAGCGACGAGCCCCAGCGGTCCATCGAATACCGAGTTGTGGCTGGCGATGTGAGTTTCAACCGCGACGTCGCACCGGTGGCCACTGAGTTTTGTGCCACGGCAGCGTGCCACGACGGCGGCGACGAGGCGGAGAGTATCCCCCTGCTTACTTTTGAGCATTGGGTCGACGCCGCTTTTCAGATCAATGAACGCGTCGGACGGGGTAGCATGCCCCAAGATGCCCCCGACGCGTGGACGCCCAGCCACGCCACCACGCTCGTCGATTGGGTTCAAGGAGGACGCCAGCCATGAATCACCGAATACCTCTTCGTTTGTTGTTTGCGCTGCTGATTCCTCTCGGCGCATGTGATGGAAGCATCGATGATTTGCCCATCGATGAGATTCCGGAACCGGTGACTCCAGCGAATCTCTCCGAGCCTATCCGGGACCCTGTTGGGCCTGCAGACTTGCCTCAGGGGCGCGCGCTCCGGCGCATGAGCGCCGCTCAGTTTAACGCATCGTTGACGGTAGCGACTGGCCAAACCTGGGGGGACTACGAAACCTACGCCGCGGCCCTTGGACGCGCGGACTTTGCGCAAGTCACAGAGGAGGGCGTCGAGTTCAACGTGACCTTCGAAAAGCTCGTGGAAGACGCAGCCCGCGTCACGTGTCGCGGAGCTGTCACCGCCGACGAAGCGGAAGGTGCGGAGGAGCGCATCATCTTGCGCCATCTAACTTCCATGGAGCGTGACCCCATCATGTACCGCGCAAACCTCGAGTACATGCTGCTGCGATTCCTCGGTAGCGCGGACTTCGTCGATGGCGATGAGCGCCTCACTCCGTGGATGACGCTCCTTCAGGCGCCCACCTACGACGCCGAGGGCACCGAAGCCGAACTCACCGATGAACTCATGGCTGAGCGCTGGACCGCCGTCTGCGCGGGCCTCGTCACGCACCCCGACTTCGTGTCCTACTAGGAGAGATCGATGCAGATGAAACGACGAACTCTCTTCAAAGGTCTCGCTGGTGCCGCCGCGTTTGGGGCCGCCGCTCCCGCCATGCGTCTATTTGCTGCGCCGCCTGAGAACATCCGCTTTGTGTCGTTCTATCTGAACGGTGGCTGGGACATCCTTCAGGGCTTTGACGCTCGGCCGAATGGGCCGACGTACGAAGGACTTCATCAGGGTTACAACCTTCTACCCGAGGCCTACCAAACACCTCTCAGCGTTGAGCTGGGTGACCGAACCGTCCTCTGGGGCGCAGCCACGGCATCGCTGACGCAGGCTGGGCCGAACGGCGAACTTCCTCACAAAGACCTCATGACGCTTTTCCGCAGCGTCAACATGAACACAGTCGCCCATGGTGCAGGGCGCGCCTATGTGAACACCTACCGTTCGCCCATCGGCGTCGTGCCCCGCGGCAGCAGCTTCGGCACCGTGATGTCGACGGGGGGCGCACTCAACGAGGGTCTTATTCTACCCAACGTTTCCATCGGTATGCCCACGTTCAACGACGCGTACCCCACCGACTACACCGGCGTTGGAACTTCCCTCGCGTCAAACATCATCAACTTGTTTCGGCCGGCAGCGGGCAGTCGCCTGGGCGATGAAACAGAGCAGCTCCTCGCCGAGGCGCAGGATGCTTCGCGAAGCTGTGTGTCGCGCTCTTACCGCGGACGTATTCCAGCCGACGAGCTCCGAAGCAGCAGAGACCGTGTCCGCCGACTCCTGGAAGACAACGTGGGCGACCTCTTCGACATTCGTGGCGACGGCGCGGCGGCTGTCGAACTTCGAATGCGCTACGGACTCGATGCTGCACAAGCAGGAAACGCGAGGCATCCTTCGACGGTGGCCGCGATCGTCGGCCAGCTGCTGACGACAGGACTCTCCCGTTCGGTGTCCGCGACGCTTCAGGTCGGCATGGACACACACTCAACGAACTGGGCGACGAGCCAGCCGCAAAGACAGCAAGCTGCGTTCGAAGGTCTCAGCGCATTGCTGTGGGACCTCCGTCAGGACGACCCCATGCTCGAACGGACGGTGGTCACCATCCACTCGGAGTTCGGACGAACCCCAAAGATCAACGGCACCCAAGGGCGTGACCACTGGTTTGCGAACGCCTTTGGCGTGTTCGGAGGACCTCTTCGTCGAGGCGTTCTGGGTGAGACTGTTGAAAGTACCCTCAACCTTCAGAGGACGGACCTCACGACGGGGCTTCCGAGCTCTGATGGAGAGATGCTCAAGCCAGAGATGATCGCCGCAACCATCGCCTCGGCGATGGGCATCGATGCGTCTCCCTTCCGCACAAGCCCCCTCTCGGAGTGGATCGTTTGATGAGTAGCAAGCACACATTCATCTCCGTTGCGGCCGTTCTTCTTTGCGCTGGCGTGTTCCTTCCGCTTTCGTCGGCAAAGGCCCAGGAGAGCTGCGCGCCACAGGACGAGGGCGAAGTCCTCTCAAACCACCGTCTTCTTCGTCAGCTCGCGCTCGATCTTCTGGGGCGGATTCCCACAATGGAAGAGTGGGAGATGCTGGAGTCCGGTGCTGGAATCGATGAGACGCTGCTCCCCGGAATGCTCGCCTCGGATGAGTACTTCGCGCAGGTTCGCGAGCACCACCGAGCACTGCTTTGGGGCAGCCTTGGCAATACTGACAACGTCGGCAGCGGTTCGTTTTTGATGTCGAAGATCTCTCGCCGCGAAACCTGGCGTGCGCCAAACCTTCGTCGTCGGTACCGTGGAACCTTTACGATCGAGTGTCTGGACCAGCCCCAGCCAGCCGATCAATACGACGTAAATGGGCGCCCAATTCCTATCACCGTGGTCAACGGTGAAGCGGCTCGCCTCATGGGCTGCGACCCAGCTGATGGGCCCAGTGGCTCTCAGCCTCACCAGTGCCGCCAAGAGGGCACTGTCATGATCGCTCCATATTGGGACCCTGGGAATCCAGTTGAAGTTTGTGCCTACGACGCGCAGGCGCTCGCGCTCGACAGCAACGGAAACGCCTGCGACCTGAACAACACGAACGCGTGGTGTGGCTGCGGTCCAAATCTGCGTGAGTGCATGCCCTCGATGACCTACGAGCCGCAGAAGCTGATTCGCAAAGCTCTCGAAGAAGAGCCTGCGCGGATCTTCGAGAATGTGATTCGCGATGAACGCCCGTACATGGATGCCTTCACCACCAACGAGAGTTACGTGAATGGTCGCTCGGCGCACTACTACCGACACCAAAGTGGTCACTCAAACCCGCGCGCAGGCGGCCCGATTACGTTCAACCCACTGATGCCGACTCTGCCAGACCTCGCGTTCACCGACGAAAGCTGGGTTCGAGTCGAGCGCGCCGAAGGCAACTCTGGCGTGCTCACGACCATGGCCTTCCTGATGCGATTTGCGTCGAACCGCGGCCGCGCGAACCGCTTCTTTTCGGCGTTCCGATGCGAGCCCTTCGTCCCACCCGCAGAGGGGCTCCCCGAAGACACCAGCGAGAACCCAAACCCGAACCTGCGTGAGCGTGTGGGCTGTGACAGCTGTCACAACCGACTCGAGCCACTGGCGTCTCACTGGGGTCGTTGGCGCCAAAACGGCACCCATGGTTTCCTAGATGAAGATGTGCTCCCCACGGTGGCACCGATGAGCAGCTGCGTGGCATGCGGCGGCACTGCGGAAGATGGAAGCGCGCAGCGAAACTGTGCCGCGTTTTGCAATGCGTACTTCGTCACAGGGGCAAACTCCGACGCCGCCATGGTTGCGGAATGGGAGGGCTACCCCCTCGCTCGCGCTTGGCTCACCCACGACGAAACCGCTAATATAGAAACCGGACCCCGCGGCCTCATCGACGACCCCGACGAGATCGCGCGCGTGGCTAGCTGCACTGTTCGTACCGTGGCCCAGCGCCTCTTCGGACGTGACCTTACTCAGGAAGAATCTGTGGTTTGGGTTCCGACGATGGCGGGCAGCTTCGCCGAGAGCGATTACAACTACACGCAGCTGGTTCGCGATATCGTCGCGACGGACACATACCGAAGCGTCCGTTAGGCCCAACTTCGAGAGCGACGCATTCGGCGTACACGCTACCTCACTTCACTTTGACCGCCTCGCGTGAACGTGAAGGTCCGATTCGCGTTAGGTCCCACGCCGTCGCCGCGTGCGAAGCGCGCGCTTTCAACGTATAGGGCCCTCCATGAGCGATCGACTTCTTCAGCTTTCGGCAAATCCTCGAATGCGCGCGATGATCAAGAGCCTCGGCTTGCCCATCCCGATGCCAGCGCCACTTTCGCGTGCAACAGATGCCATCGAAGCGCGCCCTCTTGAAGACATGCGCATCGCCGTGGCTGGGAACGGCGAGTTCTCGCAGCCGCTCGCCAATGGGCTCGCTCGCGCCGGCGCGACCATGGTGGCTCCTGGTCACAACGAAGCGTTCGAAGCCGCCGCCGATGCGTTCGCACGTCCTCTCGGGGAAGACGAAGGGTCCCTCCAAGGTCTAGTCTTCGACGCGAGCCGTTTTTCGCAGCCTTCGGACTTCCGAGCGCTCTACGACTTCTTTCATCCTCGAGTTTCCCGCCTGGCGCGAAATGGACGGGTCGTTGTGGTTGGGCCTGCGCGTCTGACGACCACTGACATGGTCGCGTCCGGCCTCACGGGCTTCATCAAGAGCCTCGCCAAAGAGGTGGGTCGTCGCGGCAGCACAGCAAACCTCATTCTGGCGCCAAAGGGTATCGGCGCTCATCTCGATGGCTCGTTGCGTTTCTTCACAAGCCGTCGTTCGGCGTTCGTCACCGGTCAAGTCTTAGAACTCTCCCCTTCGAAGGGAGCCGCGCCGAGAGAGTTCACGCGTTCCCTCGATCAAAAGGTCGCACTCGTTACCGGCGCTGCGCGCGGTATCGGGGAAGCTTGCGCACGTCGCCTGTCTCAAGAGGGTGCCCACGTGATCTGCCTGGATCGTCCGGGCGAAGACCGACTTTTTCAGGTGGCGGCGGACTGCGGCTCTGCGCTCCACGTCGATGTTTGTGATGAGAGCGCTCTCGATACGATTCACGAGGCCCTTGGCGAGCGTGGAGTCGACATTGTTGTTCACAACGCCGGCGTCACTCGGGACCGAACGCTCGCGAAGATGAAGGCCGAAAATTGGGACCTCGTCTTCGACGTAAACCTTCGCGCCGCCGTCACGCTGACGAATGGTCTGATGGAAAGCAAAGCGCTTCGCGCAGGAGGGCGCGTCATCGGTCTCTCGAGTGTGTCGGGCATCGCCGGAAACATGGGCCAGACTAACTATGCCGCGTCGAAGGCGGCGCTTGCCGGCTGGGTTCGCGGAAACGCCAGTGCCCTCGGCCGTCGCCGAATCACCCTCAACGCCATCGCGCCTGGTTTTATCGAGACGCGGATGACAGAGGCGATGCCAACGGCCATCCGCGAAGTCGCACGCCGTCTATCAGCACTCTCCCAAGGAGGTGCGCCCGCAGATGTCGCAGATGCCGTCACCTTCTTGGCGTCGCCGTGCGCAGCCGCCGTCAGCGGTCGGCTTCTTCGTGTTTGTGGCGGAGCCTTCGTCGGCGCGTAGAGCGGTGTCGGGAAATGACTGCGAAAACAGGGCTCTAAGCGAAGGCGCGGTCTACTTCGGCGCCTTTACAGTTCCCATGATTTCGAACAAGAAGTCATATGGCGACGAAGAAGAACACGGATCAACCCAAAGCCTCAGCTCGTGCTCCAAAGAAGAAGCGCTCGGCTCGTGCAACGCCCGCAGCGAAGTCGGCGAAGACCGCCTCGAAGAAAAACGCGAGCGTCGATGGCACAAAGACGGGCAAGACCTCCAAGAAGGCGAAAAATAGGCCGCGCCGTGCCGTTCTCGTGGCCGGCGTGCGAACACCCTTCGTCAAAGCCTTCGGTTCTTTCTTGAAGCTGGACACGATAGCTCTTGGCTCCGCAGCCGTCGCTGGGCTCCTCGAGCGGAGCGGGGTCGCAGCGCATGAGGTAGATTCGCTCGTCTGGGGCGGCGTTGTCCTTCCAAGCGCAGCTCCGAATATCGGGCGCGAGATCGTCCTCGAACTGGGCCTTCCGCCTCGTATCGAAGCGATGACTGTGACACGCGCTTGTACCTCGGGCCTACAAGCTGTGACGCTGGCGGTGGCGAGCATCGAACGTGGTGATGCAGACGTTGTCATCGCAGGCGGGAGCGACTCGACGAGCAACGCCGAGGTACAGCTTCCACAGCGCGCCGTACACGCCTTGGCGCCCATCGCGTTTGGCAAAGCAAAGAGCGCCAAAGACTATTTGGGGGTGCTCGCTCAGCTTCATCCCATCGGACAACTCCTACCAAAAATGCCAAAGATCGCCGAGCGCTCCACGGGCGAAGTCATGGGTGAATCCGCGGAGCGAATGGCAGGGCGCAACGGCATCGACCGTGAGTCTCAAGATGCGTTTGCCCTTCGTTCGCATCAGCGCGCGGCCGCGGCCATCGCGTCGGGTCGCTTCGAGGATGAGATCGTGCCGGTCACAACGACAGACGGGCAGGTGGTCTTTGCGGATGACATCGTTCGCGGAGACACCAGTCTGGAGAAGCTCGCTCGGCTTCGTCCTGCTTTCGCCAAAGACGGGACCGTCACCGCGGGCAATGCCAGCCCTTTGACGGACGGCGCCGCTGCTACACTCTGGATGAGCGAAGAGAAAGCCGCGGAACTTGGGCTCACGCCCCTGGCGACTCTGCGTGCCTCCAGCTACGTCGGCGTCGATCCCGGTGATCAGCTACTCATCGGTCCTGCTGTCGCGATTCCGAAAGTGCTCGACAAGGCCGGGCTCACCCTCGAGGACATGGACCTGGTGGATCTCCATGAGGCGTTTGCCGCCCAGGTTCTCAGCGTGACTCACGCCATGGAGAGCGAAGGGTTTGCCAAGGAAGTTCTCGGACGTGACTGTGCAGTTGGATCCATCGATGATGAGAAGTTCAACGTGCACGGCGGGAGCATCGCCCTCGGGCATCCATTCGCAGCGACCGGTGTGCGGATGGTGACGACGATGGCTAACGAGCTCCAGAGGACGGGCGCTAAGCGTGCGCTTCTTGGTATTTGTGCCGCCGGCGGCCTCGGTGCGGCCGCGATTCTGGAAGCAGTCTAGCCCCCGACCACCTGATTTTGACCCTGTGTTCGCGGCCCTCGTTCCCGATCTCGCTCCGTTTCGACTCGAATGTGCCAGCACGTCCTTCGTCGAAATCGAAAGCGACCTCAAGAGCGATCATCCACGTCAAAGGGTCAAAACCATGTGGTCGGGGCACTAGCGCCCGCCGCGCCGCTGCACCCTTCTGAGTAATCTACTCAGCACGCAAACCGTCGCGGGCTTTTCGTTCAGCGAGACAAACCTCGAGTTTCCGCTGGGGTGGACATGGGTCGGAGCGATGCGCACGTTGGTTTGCGATGGGACGGTTTCAACAACTCGCGTGTGTTCTCTATGTGGCTCTCTGCGTGACTTCCCCGGCCGTTCTTTCGGCGCAGGAAGGCGCGTCATCCGCCATCGACGTCGGAACTCGCTCAGCCCGCCTGTCGCAGAAGGTCATGAGCCCTTTCTGCCCTGGCAAGACTCTCTACGATTGCCCCAGTAGTTCTGCGACAACGATGCGTTTCGCGATGACTCAGTGGATGGAAGAGGGTCTTAGCGAAGATGCCATCGTTCAGAGACTTGAAGATCAGATGCCCGGATTCGATTTTACGCCGCCGGTGGCAACGTCGTGCCTCTTCTGGGCAGTCTGGATTGTCGCGACAATGTTTCTCTTTCTCGCCGCACTACGACTCGTCCGAAGGAAGCCCGCAGGCGCGGTCGATGACGACGAGGATGACGACGGAGAGTATGATCTGAAACTCGATGAGGCATTGCAAAGAGAAGCCCGCTAGCGCTCCCTACCGCCCACCCAGCAGAAGCGGCGCCGAGTCTTGTCGACATACGAGAGGGTGAACGAAGTCGTACTACCGATGGCTGTATGTGCCGCTCGCATAGGGCCGGTCGCCGGTGCCTTTTCCAATCCACCAGGCTTGATCGTGACGGTCCACGAAGAGACTCAATTTTGCAGGCAGCACGACTGGGCGTGTGAAGCGAAAAGAGAACGCGGAAACGTTGGCCGCGTCGCGTGCGAACACGTCGCGAACGAGCGCTTCGTACGCGTGGGCTGCGGTTGCGTAGCCATGAAGGATCACGTTGCGAAAGCCAGCGCCACGCGCGGCCAGCGGAAGCCAATGAATCGGGTTGATGTCTCCTGTGAGCGCGACGAAGCGCCGAGCTTTCACTGCACCCCAGCGGAAGCGACGAACTTCGTGAGCATCGCGGGGGATCGTCGCGTGAGAGCGTTTCTTGTTCGATGTCGCGGCGAGCGGCACAAAGATATCGAGCATCGCTGTCAGTCGATTTGCGTCGTCCTTTGGACCCGTGGTTGCGCGAATCGTGAGAATGGCGCGTTTGCCGTTGTCATCGACGTTCGCGAGCTCCGCCGAGGCAACGAGCGGCTCCGTGGCCGGCAGCGGCGCGCTTAGGGTGAACGAACCACCGCCATTCAGCGCACGCTTGAGCGGGTAGGGGGAGCCCGCCAAACAGCGGCTCTGCAATGGAAAGAGCCACTGCGGGAAAAGATGCGGCGGCAAGGTGTCTCGGTAGGCGCGCGGGTCACCACCAACCTCACGCACGTAGTCACGTATCAAAGAGGGGTGTCGTGGGAGAATCGTCGCGCGCTGCACGCCCGAACTTGTCTGTGTTCCTTGGGCGCCCACGAGGGTGCCGAGGAGCGAGCGGATAACTGCGCCCTGTCGAAAGAGATGCATGCCGCACTATAGCAAGCGCCACGCAAGCGGGTCAGAAGCTCTGGGTCGCTGCGCTAATCACAGAGCGGCGCGAGTAGCTGTTCAATATCGCCCTCATCGAGCCCTGTGCTCTGAGGCAACTCGCCGGCCAGGATCGCGTCGGCCAGTCGTCGCTTCTTCTTCTGCAGAGCGAGCATCCGCTCTTCCACGCTGCCAGCGACGAAGAGGTTGTACACGAAGACCGGCTTCTGCTGGCCGATGCGATACGCGCGGTCTGTGGCCTGCGCCTGGGCCTGTGGGTTCCACCACGGGTCGACATGAATGACGGTGTCGGCACTGGTGAGATTTAGCCCAGTGCCTCCTGCCTTGAGACTGATCAAGAACACATCCGCCTCGCCGCCCTCAAAGCGGTCGCAAAGACCTTGTCGGTCCTTCGTCGCGCCGGTCAGCGTCAGATGCTTGATCTTTTTGCCTTTGAGGCCGTCCGAGATGATCTTCAGCATCGAAGTGAACTGACTGAAGATCAAGATCCGGTGGCCTTGCTTCAGCTGTGTTTCGACAAGCGAAAAGATAGCCTGTGTCTTTGCGCTGGTCTTGACGAAGCGCGCAGCATCCATCTTCACGAGTGCTGGATCGCAGCAAAGCTGGCGAAGCTTCATGAGCGCGTCGAGGATCGCGATGGTCGAGCCGGCGAATCCCTTCTTCCGGATCGTGTTCCGAACCTTCGCGTGCGCCGCGATACGAATCGCTTCGTAGAGCTCTCGCTGTTTGCCTTTGAGCTCAATCGGACGGAGCACCTCGGTCTTCGGCGGCAGCTCTGTGGCCACTTCAGACTTGAGACGCCGGAGAATAAAGGGCGCAACCTGTTCATGAAGCGCCATGAGACGGTCTTCATCGCCGTCTTTCTCGATCGGCACACGATACCAGCTCTGAAAGAAGCGAGCATCTCCGAGCATGTCGGGGTTCAAGAAGTCGATGAGGCTGTAGAGCTCGCCCAGGTGGTTCTCGACAGGGGTTCCCGTCAAGCACAGCCGAAAGCGGCTCTCGATCGCGCGAGCCGCGAGATGAGTCTGACTCCGACGGTTCTTGATGGCCTGGGCTTCATCGAGAATCATGAAGTGCCACAGCTGTTCGCTGAGAAACTCTTGGTCGCGGGTCAGAATGGGGTAGCTCGTCAGCACGACATCGGCGCCAGGAATTTCTCCGATGCGCGTTTTACGATGCGGCCCGTGATACTCGACGATGCTGATGTGCGGCGCGAACTTCTCGATCTCCCGCCGCCAGTTCCCCATCAGACTCGTCGGAGCGACGATCATCGTGGGCAAGTCCATGCGTCCAGCGGCCTTCTCCGTGGCCAGGTGCGCGATGGTTTGAAGTGTCTTCCCGAGGCCCATGTCGTCCGCGAGGATCCCGCCAACTCCTGCTGAGCGAAGGTGTTGAAGCCACTCCAGTCCTACCTGTTGGTATGGCCGGAGCGTCGCTTTCAGCAGCTGCGGGGCATCGAGCTTGATCGCCTCCGTGGAGCGCAAGAGTTCGGCGTGGTCGCGGGCGCCGTCTGGATCGTGCCACTGGAGCGACTCGGATGTATCAGCAAACGCCTCATCCAGGCGTTGCAGCGCGTGAGCCTTGTTCTTATGAAAAAGAAGGCCCCCAGAGCCCTCGTAGAGCTCGACAACGACACGCAGGAGTCCACGTAGCTGGGTCTGCGGCAACGACATGTGGTGTGTCTTGCTGACCGGCACAGCGATGGCTCGGCTGGGACCGATGGAACTGAGCGAGTCGCCCTCGTTGCCGCGGTCGAGAAGCTCCAGAAAAACGGGCAAAAGATCGACCACTTTGCCTTCGACACGAATGCCGAGTTGGAGCGCGAACCAGTCAGGGCGTTCCGAGTCTGCGCGTACGTCAGCGACCCACTCGGAGGTCTCTTCGATGAGTTGGTAGGGGTAATCCTCGGCGATTTCGATCTGCCAACCGCCGGCTTGCAGGGCCGGGACCGCTCGCTTCGTGAAGGAGCAGCAGTCGTGCACGTCGCCGTCGAGACGAACCATGTAGTCAGCGTCGATGTCCGGAGGCACTCCGACGTCATCCAAACACTCGAGGTCTACCGCGCCGTAGCTCTCGAGGAGGCGGCGCGCGTTGCACTCGAGGAGTAGGTTCCGCGGTGTGCGTCCGACGCCCGCCTCACCGGTCTGAACGAAGGAGGCACCTGGTTCCGAGGCACGGATAAGTCGTCGCATTCCTGGGTAGCGGAACGAGAGACGTATCAGCGGTGCTTCGATCTCTTCAAGGCGGTCGCTGTACCCGTCTCGGTCGAGGAAAACGACCTCGCTAAAGAGCTCAATGACGGGGATCACTGCCGGCGCACCGACGTTGGTCCCGTCGACGGTCCTCAAGTGAGAGGAGGTGCGTTCGACGTGGCTGCGTTGGCTCTGTCGCGCTTGCATTCGGACGTTAGATCAAACTTCGATCCGTGTGTCGATCCCTAAAGTGAACGCGCTCCGCATTCCTTGTACGAGGACGGGTTTTGGTGTCACTGAACTTCACAAGTGAGGGTGGTGCAGAAAAGATACCTACACACCATCTAGTGTTAAACGGCGGAGTTGATCACTTCGAGGAGCTCCGGGCCCCATGCTTCAACGCGAGCTGGACCCATGCCGTGGACCTCCAAAAGCGAATTGGAATTGCGAGGTTTGGCGAGGGTGATGCCGCGGAGCGTACGGTCTGTGCAAACCACATACGCAGGAACCCCTTTTTCGTCTGCCATCACTTTTCGGCGCTCGCGAAGCGCTTCAAAAAGCGGCATGTCGACCGCCGAGAGTGCGAGTTCCGGGAGTCCCGATTTCGTCGTCGTCGCCTTCGACGCCGAACTCTCCAGCTCTGGAAGAATGAGGCGCGGTGCGACGTTGCCCTTCATGACCTCACCGCCTCGACGCGTCATGGAAAGCAGCGGGTATTCGCCGGCATCAATGGTGGTGAGTCCCGCCGTAATGAGACGACGTAGCACCAGAACCGTCCAGTCGAGGCCCTCCTCTTTGAAGAGACCAAAAGTGCTCAAGCGGTCGAGGCGCCAGCGGCGAATCTTGGCGTTGGCACGGCCGGCGAGCATCTCAGCGACGGCCTTCATACCAACACGCCCTCGCGCCCGAGCAACACCTGCGAGGGCTTTGCGCACGATGGTGACGTCCTCTTCACTCATCGGTCCGTCGTCGCCACCCCCGTCTCCGAGACGCTCACAAACGTCGCAGTGGCCGCAACCGCCCAATAGCTCCGCGTCGTCGCCGAAGTAGCGGAGGATAAAGTCGTGACGGCACGAGCCGGCCTCGGCGTAGCGCATGAGGTCGAGGAACATCGACCACTGCTGCTCGATGCGCTTCGGACTTCGAGCGCCACCTTCCCACGGTCGCTCGATCAGGCGTCGCCGCAGCCCCAGGTCCGAAGAGGATGAAAGCAAGATGCCTTGCGCTGGCGCCCCATCGCGGCCTGCGCGGCCGACTTCCTGATAGTAAGCCTCGATGGAACCAGGCGCCTCCACGTGAAGGACGAGGCGAATATCTGCGCGGTCGATGCCCATGCCAAAAGCGTTTGTGGCGACGACGACGTCAAGCTCGCCTTTGGCGAACTCAAGCCCAACGCGGGCCCGGTCTTCAGCGGCCATTCCGCCGTGGTAGGAGCCCGCTCGAAAGCCCGCCGCTCGTGCGTGCTCCGCGTATTTCTCTGTGTTCTTTCGTGTCGCCGCGTAAACGATCGCGCCGCCTTTGGGTGCCGTGGGGCCACCGAGTGCCTCCGTGAGTGCGCCTAACATGCGAGCGCGCCGAACCTTCGGCTTCTCGAGCATCTCCGCGTGCAGGTGAAGGTTCGGGCGCGCAAAGCCCCGGAGAATGACTTTGCCCTCGCCCAGACCGAGGCGCTCCACGATCTCGTCGCGCACCTGCGGCGTCGCCGTCGCGGTGCACGCGAGCACGTGCGGCGGATCGAGACGCCGGAGGACTTCGCCGATGCGCAGATAGTCGGGACGGAAGTCGTGACCCCACTGCGAGATACAGTGAGCCTCATCGATGGCGACGAGGGGCGGCTTCAGCTCCATGAGCATCCGAAGCGCGAACTCGTTGGCGAGGCGCTCCGGCGCGACGTAGACAAGCTTGTATTTACCGGCTCGAACGTCCGCTTCACGGCGTTGAACTTCTGCCCGATCAAGCGTCGATGCGAGGAACGTTGCGGCGATGCCTCGTTCGGTGAGGCCGCGGACCTGGTCTTCCATCAACGCGATGAGGGGCGAGATGACAACCGTGGTGCCTTCGAGCTGTGTCGCAGGAAATTGATAAGTCAGCGACTTTCCACCACCCGTCGGCGCCACCACCAGTACTCGCCGTCGCTCGTCGAGGAGCGTCTCGATGGCTTCCTTCTGCCAAGGGCGAAAGCTGCTCAGTCCAAACTGCTCCAAAAGGTGGACTTCGTGAGCGGACACGGGATGGCGTACTACAGCCAAAGGCGATTGCGAGCCGAACTGAGACATAGGAGCTCTTCGGCCAACCGGGCTCAGGGTTGCCCGGCGTTTTGGCCGGAAAAGGGACATCGCCTTGCCCCGACGCAATCGCCGCCCCAAATCTCGCCATGGCTCTCTACCTCTCCATGCGATCGTTTCACGCCTCTCCCGGCGGTATCAAGTGACACCAACGCTGATCTGTGCCCGCGGGGTAGAGCATGTTCTCGCATCGGAGCTGAAAGACCTAGGGCTCCCTGGCTTCCTAGAGACGGGTGTTTGTTACCTTGAGGGTGGCCTTGAAGATGCATATCGCGCCGTAATTTGGTCTCGCGTGGCGGCCCGAGTTTTGGTTCCGCTGCTCGAGTTCCCAGGCGATGACCCACAGACGCTTTACGACGCCATCAACGCGATCCCATGGCAGGAGCACTTCGGTATTGGCGACACGTTTGCCATCGACGTCGCCGTGGCAAAAGGACGGAGTGACCACAGCCGCTTCCTGGCGCAGCGGGCGAAAGACGCCATCGTGGATCACTTCCGCGATGCGACGGGGGAACGACCCAACGTCGATGTGGAGTCGCCGGACGTACGACTCCACCTTCACTGGTCACGAACCGCGACGCTTTCCGTCGACCTGGCCGGTCCCCTTCACCGTCGCGGCTACAGGCCCAAGGGGGCGCTTGCGCCACTTCGTGAGACCCTTGCCGCTGCACTCTTGAGGTTGAGCGAGTGGACCCCGGACAAACCGCTCCTCGACCCCATGTGCGGCAGTGGCACCTTCGTTGTCGAGGCGGCCTGCCAAGCGCGACGCATCGCACCGGGAAAAAATATACGTTTGGGTCGCTGGAGAGGCAACGACCACGACCGTTTCCGTTCGCTGCAAGAGGAGGCGCGAGCTGGTGAAGATCATGATCGCCCGCTGATGATCTACGCGCGGGACCGGGACCCCGAGGCCATCGCGCTCTGTCGCGAGAGCCTGGCGCTCGCCGGAGTTCAAGGAGTGGACTTGGCCTGCGGCGACTTCAAAGACCTGACTCCTCCAGACGGAGAGCCTGGGCACGTCGTGATCAATCCGCCTTACGGAGAGCGACTCGGTGAACGCGGTGAGTTGCTAATGCTCTATCCGCTCATCGGAGATGTCCTCAAGCAAAAGTTTGGCGGCTGGCAGGCCCATGTGTTGGCCAGCGACAAACACCTTGGCGCTCGCGTGGGACTCAAACCGAAGCGCAAAGCCGCGGTATTCAACGGAAGCCTCGACTGCCGCTTCTCTTCCTACGACGTGCGCGCCGCAGTAGGCGACAGCATCCCACGCTGGCGAAAGCCGCGTGAAGAGTCTTCGATGTTTGGTAACCGCCTTCGCAAGAACCGCAAGCGCCTCAAGGGCTGGGCGAAGGGCGCAAAGCTCGAAGCGTGGCGTGTGTATGACGCTGACATCCCGGAGTACAACGTTGCACTCGACGTGTATGGAGACCGCGTGTTGCTCCAAGAGCATCGACGGCCCCACTCCGTCGATCCCGCCCTTGCCGACGATCGTCTGAACGACGCGATTCTACTCGCCGCGGAGGTGATGGGCGTCGCCGAGGAGAACGTGCATGTTCGTGTGCGCCATCGACAGCAGGGGTCCCAGTACGAAAAGCGCTCAAGCTCCGGCGAGCGCTTTCCCGTCAGCGAGGGTGAGCTTCTCTTCGAAGTGAACTTGGACGACTACCTCGACACTGGGCTCTTTCTCGATCACCGCTCACTCCGCAAAATGTGCGCAGACGCGGCGGCGGGCGCAAGCTTTCTCAATCTCTTTGCCTACACATGCACGGCAAGCGTGTACGCCGCGGCGAAGGGCGCTCGAGTGACGAGCGTTGATCTGAGCGGACGCTATTTGGATTGGGGCAAGTCAAACTTCCGTCGCAATGGTCTCGAACCCTTGGAGCACTCGTTCGTCCGCTCCGATGTCGTGCGCTGGCTCAGCGGGCACAGCGGTCGCTACGAGTGCGTTCTTCTGGCGCCGCCTTCGTACAGCAAGTCAAAGTCGATGTCTGGGGATCTTGACCTCAAGCGCGACCACGTGAGTCTCATCGAGGACGCCTACGGATGCCTCACGTCGGGCGGTGTGCTTTTCTTCTCTACGCATGCACGAGCGTTCGAGCTCGACGCAGAACTCGCAGCTCGGCTTGGGGCGGAGGACATCACAACGCAAACAGTGCCGCGTGATTTCCCCAAGGGTCCTCACCGGACTTGGCGCTTCGTGCGTCCGTAGAGCGGTTTCGCGTTTAAGGGATCACTTCGTCGACGATGAGAATCGGCGCGGTCTCACCGGTTATCTCAACGGACACGAAGTGAACGCCAGGCGTGAGCACCACCGAGAGTTCGTTGTGCGCAGAGGAAATACAGCCGCTCGGGTCGGGAGTGTTTCCCAGGTAGAACAGTTCTGCGTCGTCGCGGAACACACGGAAGTCGAGGGCCATCGCTTCGGCCGTTTCGATTCTGTACACCTGTTCGTCTCCTGGTTGTTCGGCGGAATCCGCACAGGAATACGCGTCGAGCGTACCGGCGAGCGGGCGTACAACTTCCGCAAAGGGAAGGGCAGTGACGTCGAAGGGCTCGCTGGTATCCGGACGAAGTTGAACCAGCATCTGACCACGCTGCGTTCCTAAAAGACTCTGGAGCATCTGAACCGTTCGCAAGTTTCGTTGGTTCTGGCCGCGCTGAAGTCCTTCGTCGGTGAAGTCGCAGGGGAGCGCGCGGCCTCCATCGAGGAGCACGTTGGGATGCACGCCGTCACCCGCCAACCCTTGGTTGGGCAGGTCCTTGATAGCGGTGTAAAAGTCGATGTAGGGCAGCGCGAGAGCCTCGGCGATGCCGCGGGTCACTTGGTTGTAGCGTCTTGCCCACTTATCCATCTCTTCGCTGTCACCCCGAGGTGTGGTCGCAGCGAGAACGGGAACGACACCCCGTCCTTCGAGTTGCTCAATCATGGTCAGGAGACGTTCGGAGTAGAGGCGCGGGTTACGTCCTTGAACATCGTTGCCGCCCCAGAAC
>JBLHKB010000079.1:0-17511 GCA_047619315.1 Polyangiales bacterium | reverse complement strand
CCCGCTGTTTTGCGTCGAGGGCTTCGAGGGCGACGAGAAACGCGAAGCCGACGCTCTCCTTCTCTGCGTAGCGCGCATCGGGCGCGTCCGTCGATGGGGCGCCACGAACCTCGCTAGTCTCGAAGGGCTCGGGAAGCCACGGCCCCGTGTACGCGTGGTGTTTGCGGCGTCGTAGCCGATCGCGCGCGAGGTTCGTGGCGACTCGAGTAAGCCACGGAAGCCACGAGCGCTCTTGGTCGCTGGGAGGCGCCTCGAGTGCGCGTACGAAAGTCCCCTGAACGAGCTCCTCTGCATCCGCAGCGCAGCCGGTCATGCGGTAGCAGAGACCCCACAAGTAGGAGCGGTGTGCATCAAAGGTCTCAGAGAGGACGGTTTTTCTCCCGGGCGGGCTCATCGATGGCAGACTCTCATGCGCTTTGCCTCTTTTCACCACCAAGTTGCACCAAGAGTGCACGGGCTGCCGCTCGGCCGCTCGCACAGGCAGCATCGGCGAGGAGGCCTTCTTGCCCCACCCAGTCGCCGGCCACGCAAAGGGTCGGCGTAAGTGCCACCGGGGTCTGGCCCCCGAAGCCATCCCGCTCCGCCGTGGGCATCGCGTGGTGCACGACGATGTTCGGAAGATAGCGTTCGCGAAGAACACGCTCGCGCCATCCGCCCTGCAGTGAATCGAGATAGTCCTCGAGCTCAGCGCGTTCGTTTCCCGTGGGCGAGTCCGTGCCTAAGTACTTTGCCACGTGAATGACATGGGTTCCTTCCGGGGCGAGTTGTGCGACGGAGTGGTTTGACATGTAGAGAGGACTCTCAAGCCCAAGACCAAAGTGGACGTCCGGGTTTGGAAGCCCATCGAGGGCGACGTCGAGGGACGAAACGCGAACTGCTTCGAGCGTGGCCACTTTTTCTTTGAGACTCGGGTAGAGCGACGCGGCTCGCTCAGGAGGAAGCGCGAGAACGACTCCGTCGCATTCTTCTTGGTGCCCATCGCGTCCCCTCACGCGCCAGCCCAGATGGGTCTGTGTCAGCTCCGCCGCGGTCCGCTTGATGACTTTTGCCGACGCGGTGACGGCCGCTTGCTGGAGGCCATCCACGATCGATTGCCAACCTCCATCGACGTAGGCGACTCCTTTGCCGAGGGCGAAACGAAGCTGGCGGATGGCCACCTCCGCCGAGAACCGAGATGGGTCGCCGCCGTACGTGGAGAGCCGTACGAGGGCGCTTAGAAACGAGCGTGCGTCGTCCGCCCGCACAGCTCGGCGGACCCAGGCGTCGACGCTTTCTTTGGGGAGCGCAGAAGGTAGACGCGCCATCACACGTCCGACTTGGAAGCGCGCATTTCCTGAGAGCGCCTGGCATCGGAGAAGCGACCAGGCGCTGGTCGGAAACGGATAGTGAACGTCGTTGGAAGTGAGGAACATGCCCTTCGTCGGTCCTCGTCCAGTCCACGGGACGGAAAGCTCACGGAGTATTTGGGCGGTCTGCCCGCCGAGGTACAACGCGTGCGGGCCCTGGTTGAACACGACTCCCTTCGTGGTGTTGCTGCGTGCGCGACCGCCAATCTTTGGATCCCAGACGGAGACCTTTGCGCCGCCTCTTGCGAGAAAATTCCCAGCACACAGACCTGCGAGTCCGCCGCCGATGACAATAATGTTCATGGATCTTGCTCCTTTTCCTCCTTCACGAACGAAGCGAGGGAAAGGTTACAGGCGCGCGTTCTTTTCCTCGGCGCGTACTGTTCTACTTAGCCCGCGGCAGGGAGGAGCCGCTTCGCGAGGGCTTCGCGGAGTGGCGTTTGCGTGGAGAGCGCCGCGTTTAGGTCTTTGACGATAGCGAGACGGACGAGAGTGTGTGCCTCTGGGTTCTTGAGTAGATCCCTGGTCGGTGCGCCGAAGCTCGGGTCGATCAAGCTGACGCTCACCACGGCGCGGAGGCCTCGGGTGAGTTCGTCTAGGTCGTCCTGGTCGACAACTTCAAACGTCTGGCGCAGCACGTCTCTTGTACCGCGCAAAAGGCCCTTTACGTGCGAGCCGCCGTCGTGGGTTCGCATCAGGTTGCAGTACGAAACGACTTCGGGAGCAGCGCGATAGGAAGGGGCGTCGCACCAGAGTAGAGCCACGCTCGCCGACATAGGTCCGTCTTGTGCGGTGCAGAGGATTGCCTCGCCGATGATGGAGTGCCCATCGACCATATCGCGCACAAGTGGTCGCAGGTCTGTGACGGGACCCCAAGTTTGCGGTGCCATCGACAGCGAGGTCGTTAGGCCCGGCGCGAGATGCGTGATGTCCCGCAGTCGTTGAGCGATCTTCGTCGGGTTCCAGGGCATGGTCGAGAAAACCTCCGGATCCGGCACCCATTCGACGCAGGTCCCAGTCTCGCTTGAGTCCACCACCACCGCGGGACCGAGGGCTCTCCCTTGTGCGAACTCTTGGCGAACGCGAGGTCCGCTCCCCGTGGTGACAGTGAGCGTGCGCGAAACCGCGCAGACCGTACAGAGTCCGAGGCCGAGCGAAAGCAGATGAATATGCGGGGCGTGTCCGTCCGCCGTCGGCGTGTCGTGCATCTCGGTGAAGACACGCTCAAGAAAGCTGACTCCGTGCTCGTCCGCTTTCGTGGAAATCCCCTCCCCGTCATCCGTGACGACGATGCCGCCATCCGACGTGAGCGCCACGTCGATGCGGGCGAGCTTGCCGGCGAAGTGTTGATCCAGCGAGTTCGCCAGGACCTCCATCAAAGTCTGATGCAGCCCGCTCCCATCGTGCGGATCGCCGATGTACATGCCGGGTCGTTTTCGGATCGCGTCGATGGTGTCGAGGTCTTCCATGTCGCCTCGATGCTCTCACGGTCCGGTCGGATCTTCGAGGGCTCAGGTGCGAAGAGTGGGCGTCCAGAGCGAGGACCTGGCGTCGCGTCAGTCCCAGGTGTTGAGGACTTTGGTGGAGCCCTGGCTCATCGTCGACTCTCCAGAAGGCGGAGCGGAGGTCGGAGCGGTAGGTGCTACGTTCGGGGATGGATCATTGTCCCACGGGTTGAGCACTTGAGTCGTCCCCTGCCCACCCCGTCGCATTCGGGAGGCCCGCGAATCGGGTGTTACCTGTTCGGTCGGTGGCCGAGGATCGACACATGCGACCGGCTCGCAATCCACTGGCTCGCACGCGACCGGAGCACAATCGCCGGGGAGCGCGATAGGCGCCGTCAATGCGGGCGAATCGCGGCCCCCCAGGACGAAACCCATCGCCGTCGCGCCGGATCCCACAAGGGCCGCAAGAAGAACGGGAATCAGCCATTGGTTTGACACTTTAGAAGGGTATCACTGTCGCCTACCCGACAGCGGCTTCTTAACCAAGCCTAAAACCGTGCGCGTCGAAGCGCTGTTTTTACGCTGGAGGAAAAAGAAGAGTGAGCTGTCGATTTTCGTCCGCGCCGCACGCCCTTAGGGAAAGTGACGGCGAACGCGGGTCCTCGGTAGACACGTGATGACCGTCAGCGCGAGGAGAATGCGATGACGATGATGCTTACGGTCGTTCCTGGATCTTTCGGTCTTCTCAACGCGGCGTGCAGAAAAAGGTGAAGAAGAGCCTCTTTGGTCAGGGACTCGGGCGGCACACTCGCGATGAGATTTACGCCTTTGGTGTGGAAGACCTGGCGAGACCCAGTTAGGCGGTGGTGAGTTCTTCTTTGGCGCTCGGCTCAGCTCCATCGACGCGACTGTCTTTGGCGTGCTGCATCTTCTGGCGCGTGCGCCGTTGACCAACCCCCTCACGGCATTCATTCGAGAGAGTACCGTCCTTAAAAGCTACGAGGCCCGCGTTCACACCGAGCTATTCGGCGAGGCGCAACCGTCTGTGAAAGCTGCATGAATGCGAATGGCGTGAGCGACTACTTGTAGTCTTCCGTGGCTTCGAGCAAGGCCGCTTGAATGCCACTCTCACGTGCCGAATGACCTGCGTCGGGAACAAGAACGAGCTTGGATTCGGGAAAAGCGCGATGCAGGTCCCAAGCGCTCTTCGTTGGACAGATAACGTCGTATCGTCCTTGGACGATGACGCATGGGATGTGTCGGATCTTGTCGATGTCGCGCAAGAGCTGGTTCTCATCCATGAAGCCCTTGTTCATGAAGTAGTGGCATTCGATGCGCGCGAACGCCGCGGCGAACACCGGTTCTGCAGTCCGGGCGACCATCTCCGGGTCGGGGATCAGGCGGCTCGTGGAGCCCTCCCAGATGCTCCATGCGAGGGCGGCTTCGTTTCGAATCGCTTCATCATCGCTGGTGAGGCGCTTGTGGTAAGCGCTGACGAGATCGCCGCGCTCCGCTTCGGGAATCGGAGCGAGGAAGCCTTCCCACGCGTCGGGGAAGATGCGGCTCGTACCCTCTTGGTAGTACCAGTGGATCTCTTCCGGACGGACCAAGAAGATGCCGCGCAAGATCAGCTCACTGACGTGCTCCGGGTGCACCTCGGCGTAGGCGAGTGAAAGAGTTGAGCCCCAGCTCCCGCCGAAGACTTGCCACGTGTCGATGGAAAGATGCGCTCGCAGTTTTTCCATGTCCGCGATGAGGTGCTGCGTTGTGTTGGCGTGTAGGTTCGCGTGCGGCGTACTCTCGCCGCAGCCGCGCTGGTCGAAGAGCACGATGCGATAATGGGCAGGATCCCAGTAACGCCGGCTGCTTGGGTCGGTGCCACCGCCGGGGCCACCATGGACAAAAATGGCGGGTTTCCCATTAGGGTTTCCAGACTGCTCGTAATAGAGTGTGTGGCCGTCGCCAACCTCCAGCATTCCGGTTTCGTAGGCTTCGATGGCTGGGAAGAGTGAAGACACAACGCACGCTAACAGAAGCGCGAACCATGTGAAAATCGTTGAAAGTGCGAGTTTTGCCTCGTCGAACGTAAAAGAACCGTCACGGAGCGCGTAGCCCCTCGACCACTTTCGACGTGGTTCCTAAACTGTGTCCATGACGGCTCTCGCAAGCGCTGCGAAACCTCTCGCTCTCGAACTGCATGATGCTCTTCGTGCCCTCGACCCCGCTCGCTGGCGTGCGGAAAAAGTGGAAGAGCTGCGAAGGAGCTTGGCAAGCCTTCGCGCTCGATTCGCTCCACTCGCTCAGCGTCGAGCGAGCAAAGAAGAAGAGGGTGTTCGCCAAAGCGTGGAGGCCGTTAGTGAAGGGCTCAGAGAGAAGCTGCCGCAGACATCAGAGGTCGATAAGTGGGTCGCTTTTCGCGCACGAGTTTCGCCGGCCTATGAAGCGCTCGTCACCGCGCTGAAGGCACAGGACGTCCGCGTACCAAGCCTTCGTCCGACGAACTACACACGAAGTCTCTTTCATGCGCTCAACGGTCTCGCGACGTTGGCCGTTGTTGAGTTGATGCCCGCGCACTTGTTTCTAATCCCCACGACGTGCGCGCTCTTGGTGGTCTGGGGCTTAGAAGGCACGCGCCGAATTTCCCCGGCTTGGAACGATCGCATCATGCGTCTCTTCGGACCGGTATCGCACCCTTACGAACAGCACACGATCAACTCGGGAACTTGGTACGTCAGTGCGATGTTCGTGCTCGCGTTGATGCAGGCGCCGCTCCTCGCCGCTGTGGCCGTGTCCATCTTGGCGTTTGCGGACCCTGCAGCCGCTCTGGTGGGCCGCAAGTTCGGATCGATATCGCTCGTCAACGGACGAAGTCTTCAAGGAACGGTTGCGTTCATGGCCGTTGGAGCCGTGGTTGCGTTGGCGGTCATCACGCTATTGCACGGTGAACTGAGCATTGGTCGCGCACTCTTGGTCGCGAGCTTCGCCGCCGTCGCGGGTGGTATTGCGGAGCTCTTTAGCTCGCGAATCGACGACAACCTCTCGATCCCATTGGTGAGCGCAGCCGCCGCGTACCTCGCGTTACTGGTCTAGCTTAGAGGCCACACATGCATCGTCGGTACGCTTGCCGGTCACTGCACCCCGGGGGCGCGCGCGCTCAGTCTTTGCTAGCGAGGTACTCCTTGAGCTCAGCGCTGCCGCCGACCAAGACGCCCTTGTGGAAGACCATGGGGAAGGTGGGCCACCCGGTCCACATCTTGAATGCATTGCGTTTGCGCCACTCCTTGAGGTAGCTGCCGTAGGCGATGTAGTGATGGGTGTGGCCCGCGTCTTTGAGGGCCTGTCGTGCCTTCTTTACAATCGGGTTTTGCGCCATCCCGAGGATGACCCACTCATGCTTATCGACGGCCGCGATCGCTTCTTCGACGGTGCTGCGCCGGTTCTGAGCGACTTTTTCTTGGGCGGCGGGGTGAATTCGATCAAGGGGTAAGACGTGTCGTTCCATGGGTCGCAGAATGGCACGGCCAGGGCCACGGGGCATTCGGAGCCTGATGAAGAATTTCGGATGCCGTCTTGCCGCATTCGACAACCTGCTAGCGTCACCTAGTGCAGTGGGTTCGGCGACATCGACAGCGGTTCATTCTGGTGTTTTCCCTCGGGGCGATCGTCGCCATGACCTTCGGTTATCTGAAAAGAATCGGTATGGACCCGCTTGGCGGGGTCAGTCCGGAATCGGGGTCTTCAGTGCCTGTCAGCGGAGCAGACTGCGACCCGCAGCCCTATGAAGGACCATGTGAACTCTTGAGCGCGACCGCTATATATGTCGATGGGCAGCGTGCTGTGCGTGCTCAGTATCGACTGCCGGGTTCCCCTCGACGAGTTAGAGTCGACCGGATTGTTATAGGGGAGACGATTCGCGAAATCGAGGCGCAGCCACAGCTCTTGTGTCGTGGGGAATGGATGGCGGGACCTTGCCCGACGGGATCCTTCGTGTTTTCCACACTCTCGACGGGTTCTCCGTACGATTGACCCAAGTGGAGTGCCGCTCGAGTCCCGTACACCCTAAAGTTGGGAGCAATCTTGGCCGTTTAGCTTCTATGTGACCGAATCACCATCAGTCCGGGTTGCGAGCGCTGCCGCCGCGCAAATCGTCCAAGCCGCACTTCATCCGGATTGCTCCGCTGACGAACTCGCTAAGCTAGCCGCCCTTGACCCTCAGTTTGCGCTTCGTGTGCTTTCCGTGGTGAATAGCCCCGCCTTCGCGCTCTCGAATCCCGTCGACGATGTCGCTCGTGCTGCATCTCTCTTGGGGGTGCGAGGGCTCAAGAACCTGGCGCTGAGCCTTATCGTTTCAGAAATGGTTCCAAGTGGGCCGGCCGGCAAAGTACTCTTTGCAAACTCTCTCAGGCGTGCCTTAGCCGCCCGGGCCATCGCCAAGGCGAAAAGACACCGTGACGTCGACCCGTTTTTTACCACGGGGCTCTTTCTCGAGACGGGTCTGCTAATCACCAGCTCCAAGGACCTCTCCCTCGCAGGCGAAATCGCATCGTCACCTGCGGCGTTTCGACTGATCCGCGAACGCGCCGCGGGGGAACGAGGTCATCCCGTTCAAGGCGCTGATTTGGCAAAGAGCTACTCGCTCCCGGAAGCGACGATCGCCGCCATCGCTCATCATCACGACGAGATCTGTCCCGAGGGGGACATGGCCTCGATCGCGTGGTGTGCAGAACGCATCGCGGGGGTGTTCGAGGGCAATATGGAAGCTGCCAAAAAGCTCGCGGGCGAAGCCGCTGAAGCGCTCGGCCTGTCGAAGGATGCGCTGGCCGAGATCTACGAAACCCTCCCTGGCCAGGTCGCCGCGTCTGCAGAAGCGTTTCAGCAGGAGATCGGTGAGCAGCCTGACCTCGACGCGTTGGCGAAGGACGCAGCGTGGGCTCTGACAGCTCTCACCGCTCAATATGAAGGAGTATTGCGGCAGTTGACGGCGCTCATCGATGCGAAGGAGGCGCTGGAACAAGAGCTTCGCGATGCGAACGACTTACTCTCCGTACAGGCAACGACGGACGCTCTGACTGCACTTCCGAACAAGCGCGCTTACTGCGCTGCGCTCCATCGCGACTTGGCACGGGCATCTCGCGAAGGGCATCCGTTGAGCTTGATCGTGATGGACATCGATCACTTCAAAACTTTCAACGACACCTGGGGGCATGCCGTGGGCGACGACGTCCTTCGCAAGGTCGGGGAAGTCTTGAAGGAGGCAGTGCGCACCGGAGATTTCCCTGCACGATATGGTGGCGAAGAGTTTGTCGTCGTACTTCCCCACACGGGGAAGCACGGCGCACGAGCGGTGGCGGAGCGTATTCGCAAGAGCCTGGAGGCGACGGCTGTCTTACATCCAGACGGGAACCTCAGTGTGACGGCGAGCTTTGGCATCGCCACCACGGATGGACGGACGGACCCGAATGCGCTCTTTGTCGCCGCCGACTCCGCACTCTATGACGCCAAGAAGACGGGGCGAAACCGAGTTTGCCTCGCTGCCTAGAATCGGGTGTGACTAGACCCAAAGACTTCAATATCCATGCGGCCGAACATTCGAGCGCCGACGTCGCGACCGCGGTCGAAGACTTTTTCCCTCTACGGCAACATGGCGTTTGCGATCGACCGAGCTTTTCCTTATCGGCCAGCTCGGCCGCATGTCAGTCGAGCCGAGCGGGGTTTTCGTACCCCGTCATTGAGAGGTCGACTCGTGCGCGAGTCCTCAACGATACATGCCCGTGTCTAAACCAGCAGCGGATCAGTCGTCGTCGTCGGTGGTCGGGCTGAGCCTCGGCGGTCTCGCGTTGGGCGCTCTGTTCTTCACCATGGGCGTAAAACAACGCCTCTCCGCACGTCGCAACGGACTGACGTCCTTGGAGCTTCCGCTTCGAGGCGGCTGCGTGTCGTTTACACGCACCTTTTGATTCTCGTCGTCGCGGCCCGTTTGAGTTCGGAACGGAGCACGACGATAAGCGGAACTAGGCCAATACACCGGACAGCGATGAGTCGATGGAGATCTGCGAACAGGCGAATCGACTAGAATCCGGTGACGGGCCCGTAGGTTCGCAGCGTACCGTTGATGGTACAGAGGCTACCGTTTTCCGATTGCTGAATAACCACGTTCTCGAAAGTCAGGTCCGCCTGCGCCGTCGCACCATCGAACTGCCGCGCGTGAATAGTGCCGGAGATTGGGTCTTCGGTGTGCCCTGAAAGGACCCCTTGGGTATCGCGAGCTATGCCCATCCAGAAATTGTCGTTGGCCATGACCTGAACGATGACGCCTTCGGTGATCATGGACGTGTTGATCAGAGTTTCCCCCGTGTGGCGGACCTTAACGTTGAGGGAGCCATGCAACTCCATACCGGCGGCGGTTATGCTGATGACGCCGGAGCCTGTGTTCACCATGATTCGGCCGATGTCGAAACGTGGGGAGCAGGCACCGCTAAACTGGAGGTTGATTTGCGGAGCGTTGGCCGAGGCGGGCGGTGCGTAAGGTTGTGGAACGCTCGGTTGCTGTGGAAGCTGTCCAGGGACAGCAGGGCTCACGGGACCATCGTTTCGAGCCAATGCGATGTAGGCAACGCCGACGAGCATCCCGACCCCGAGGAGTGCGCCGAGCGCCGCAAAAATCATCCAGGGTGCCGGACCTCCCTCGGAGACAGCGGGTGCCAGCGTTTGACCGGTGGCGGTCGGCGGAATCAGGGGGCCTGTGGCGAGACCGGTGGGGCCCGCGTTCTGAGGCGCGTAAGGGCCTGTACTTAGAGGTGCGGTGGCGTCCGACCAAGTCGGCGCGGCGTCGCCGAGCGCTACGTTTTCTTTGACGTACCGAAGGCCCGCAAGGAGCTCGCCCATCGACGTGAAGCGTAGTTCGCGGTTGGGATTCATGGCTCGGTCGACCACTGCGCAAAGTTCTGGGGGGACCCAAGGCGCGGCTTGAGCCAGGGGGACGCTATTGCCGGCGACGATCTGCTGCACCAAAATGAAGAACGTGTCGGCGTTGTACGGCGTCGTCCCAGCGAGAGTTTCGTAGAGAACGACGCCCATCGCGTAGACGTCAAAGGCGGCATCAGGCTCGCGGCGTCCGTCGAGCTGTTCCGGCGACATGTAGAGGGGCGTGCCCATGATGGCGCCGGTCTCTGTCAGCTGTTGTTGCTTGCCGCCGCCGTCGTCGAAGAGTTTCGAGATGCCAAAGTCGAGGACCTTGGGTGCACGAAGTTTTCCGTCTTTGCTTCGGCATAGGAAGATATTGTCGGGCTTTAAGTCTCGATGAACGATGCCTTCGCTGTGCGCTTCGGCGACCCCGTTGCAAGCGGCGATGATGATGTCGACGGCTTCGGCAGGAGCGATGCGTTTCTCCCGCACAAGGCGCTCGCCGAGGGACTCGCCGCGGAGACGTTCCATCACCAGGAACGGAGCATCCCCGTCTTGGCCGACGTCGAGAATCTGAATCACGTTGGGGTGTTCGATGCGCGCGGTGGTTCGTGCTTCAGCGAGGAAGCGGGCGATGGCTTCCGCGGACTTGGCCATCTGAGGCCTCATCCACTTGATGGCGACGGGGCGACCGGTGGCGCCATTCACGGCAGCGAACACGGCGCCCATGCCGCCTTCGCCCAGAAGGGACTCGACCTTGTAGCGGCCGCCGACGAAGTCTCCGGCTTTAGGGAAATCGGACATCATCGTGAAGAGTACCGCAACGTGCTACGCGGATGTGGACAATGCGCGCTAGCCCGCCGTACGGAAGATCAGGTCTGGCAGCGGAGTCAATGACGAGTAGTTCTTGTTAAAGTCGTCCTGGTGATGGACGTGGTGTTTCCGCGTCAGAAAGCTCGTCGGCTTCAGCAAGAGCCCCGGAAGCTCGACGCCCGCGTGGATGATGATGTTGAGGTTTGAGTAGACGAAGAACGCGATGAGAAACGCCGCCGGGTGCACGGGGCCAATGGCGGCGCTGCATACCAGGAGAAGGCCCAGGCCAAGGCAGAGCTCGATGGGGTGAAGGTAGAAGCTCTCGAGCGCCGAGGGGTTTCGCGCGCGGTGATGTACGCCATGAACAAAGCGCATGAGTTTCTTGTGATGAAGCGTGCGGTGAAGGAAGTAGTACGCGAAGTCATACGCGACGAGGATGCCGCTGGCCTGCAGCGCGATGACCCACCAGGAAGACGCTTCGGCGCTGACTAGGTAGGCAAAGCCGAAATACGTACCGCCCAGCACGATGGCGAGGGAGAGCGTGGAGATGACCGCCATCGTTCGCAGCCGCGCGGGCCATGGCACTTTGATGCCTGGCTTTGCGCTGATGCGTCGCTCGGTAAAGCGCGGCGAGTAATACGCCCAGCTTAAGAACGTGAGGAGAGCCGTGTTGAACGCGAAGATACCGGCGATGGCGATGTAGAACGTGGCCACAAAGCGATCCTAGAAGATGCCAAGGTGGAGTCAATGAGCGGCGGGGCCACTCAAAAAAGCGCCCGTTAAAGCGCCTTTCTCGTAGTGATACTTGAAACTAGCGCGAGCTCATTCCACGTCCGGCGGGCGGACCTCGGCGCGCAGGGTTCCCGTTGCGTCGTGTGTTACGGGCAAGTTCCCTCATCGCTTCTCGAGCTTCGCGCGTCAGGCCGCGTCGTCCTTCTCCAGGCTCTGGTCGGTCTGCGAGGATGGCGGAGCGAGCTGCCCGGCGATCCTCCCGGAGACTCTCGCGTTCGGCGTGACGCGTTTTCCGTGCCTCGGCACGCGCGTCTCGTCGGCTGTGCGCTTCAGCGGATCGTTTTGGAGCGTCCGTTGAAGGAAGTATGTGTTCCATGGGCGCTGCCTCAGCCACATGTTCGGTGCCAAGTGCGATCCCCGTTCCACCGAGGATCGAACTCAGTCCAAGAATAAGGGCTTTGGTTGTCAGGGTAGGCATCGTCGTTTCTCCTTCTAGAAGCCCACTCGTTGGGCTCACTAAGTAAGACGGAGAAGGTCTGAAGCAAACCTTAAGCCCAGCGAGTACTCTCGTTTTTAGACTGAGAATTACTCAAAGAACGTGCAGCAACCTGTGAGGCAGAACTCGCCAGCTGGGCAGTTGGGAACGCCAGGGACACCGCAGAGTTGGCGTCCGTCTTCGCAGGTTGGGCCGGGGAAGCCGCCGTCGAGACTGCCGCCGTCACCCACACCGGCGTCACCTACGCCGCCGTCTGAACGTGGGGGGAAACAGCTTGGGGGTAGCTCTGTGCGACCCAAGCAGAGCTCGCACTCGCCACATGGGTTCAAGCAGTTGTCCACCGGTGTGCACTGGTGACACGCTTCGTCATCGCCGGCCTGGTCGATGGTGCACGTTGGCTCGTCGTCGCTGTTCAACGAACCGATGAACACCCATCGATCGCCGCCTGCTGGCAAGTTGCAACAGCCGAAGCAGTCGCAGCCGTTGGGAACAAGCGGAGAACACACGTCCGCGCACCGGTCAGCCTGCACGTCAGGACATGTCGCGGCGGCGGGAGGCGGGTCGCTGAAATCGCAGGCGAGGTCTGGTTCTAGCGGGTCACAGCGATGATCCCAGTTGCAGCTGTCATTGCCCGAGCCTTGGTCTCCATCGAAGTAGCAGTCGAGTCGGCACGGGGCGGTGTCGCCGCCTGGAATGTCGAGGAAGAGACCGGCCTCGTTGTTGTCGCAAGGGCCTAGGCAATCGGGGTCGCGATCGTCGGCGAGGCCGTCGCCATCGTCGTCCAGGGTGTTGCCGCAGGCGTAGAGCCGCGCCTGACACATCACCGGCGAACGTGGCGCCGAGCCGTCGACAGCAGCACCATCGATGCCGGCTGAATCTATGAGTGAGCCGTCGATCAAGGCAGCGTCGACTAAGGCCGCGTCGTTTGCGGACGCGTCCGCTTCGGTCGTATCGCTTCCACCTCCGTCACGGGTGGGATCCGTTCCGCCGTCGTCGTCGAGCTGGACGTCTTCACTGCAGCCGAACGCAAGAATGAGGGACAAAGCCGCTAGAAGTCGACCTGGGGTCATTTTAGTCATGTTCATCGAGAAGACAGTGGACCGGCGCTGGCCAACGGTCGCAAGAATCTTGAGCAAGGTTCGGTTTCTCATAAAACTCGTCCCTGAAACCTGTCCCGAATGAACAACATTTAGCGGATCTGGAATTCGAGACCAAGTAGGGCGTGAGCACCGAATCGCACTACTTCTAAGGCGAGGTCGTCGCCTGTGAAATAGCGCTGAACAGACCAGCCAATGGTTGTGCCGGCCCGTAGTTCGATGCGAAGCCATGGGATCAGCATCATTCCGAGTTCTAAGTCGACTCGGCTTGTGGGGTTGATGTGCAGCTGAGCGACTTGGCTACGTGCGCTTGTCTCGCCGCGAAGTGTTGTAAAGCGCACGCCTAGGCCGAGCGTCGCGCCAAGGTCGAAGTGTGCTCCCAAGTGAAGCCGACCCCGAACGCCAAACATCAGCGACGAGTCTGTCCATCGTGCGTCGAGTGCGGTGTGCGCACTTCGAATACCTGGTCCACTTTCGACGAGAATCGAGAGCCCCAAGGCGCGTTGCTGGCCACCAGGCCAAAGAGTGACCCCCAAAAGAAAGCGTGCGTCAGGGCTATTCGGCGAAGTCGCGTATCCGCGCACTCCGCCCGCAACAAGAACGTCCCATCCGAGGAGAACGGTGTCATGTGGTGTGTTGACTTCAACAGGGGAGCTTTCAACGAGGCTCTCTTCGTGGGCGGGCGCGACCACGGTCGGAGGCTCCTGTCGGTCCGCGTTGTGTCGGTGGTTTGGTGCGTCCGGTGCAAGTTCAGGGATGCTTCGAAGCAACGTTTTGACGATGAGCGCCACTTGTGCGGCCATGGGTTCGTCAAAGGGCGGCCCACTCGGGAGCGGGCGTGCCACAACGCGGTTGGTTCGCCCGTCGAAGACCCAAAGGGCAAAGCCGTCGTCAGACTCCGAGACCCAAACGACGGCGAGGGCGTCGTAATGCTCTGCGATTCTCCGGCCTTCGGCGGACGAGCTAGGCATGGTCGGCCCGGGGTTGTCGTCGGGGACACCCTCGATCTGTATATTCCAGGCGGAGAGACTCTGACTGAGGGCATGCGTGAGGACGTCGCTCGGGGCCACGACAACCACACGCGGCATAACCACCGGCTGCGCGGATGGCTGAGCTCGTGCCGAGGAACTGAGCAAAAGCCCGCAAAGCACAGCAAACCATCCTCGCCCGCCACTTTTCTGCGACGATTGCGCCGAGTCGCGCCACAGTGGAGTTGGTGAAGGCATCAAAACAAGAGCGGGAGGGCGATCAGGTGCTGGTTCGCCGTTGCCTGGAGAAGGATGCGTCCGCTCAGCGCGAGCTTTTTCAACGTCTGAAACGGACGATTCATCGGACCTTGTATCGCATCATGGGGTCGAATGCACAGCTGCCGGACCTAATTCAGGACAGCTTCCTAGAGGTCTTTCGTTCGCTTTCATCGTTTCAGGGGCGCTCCAAACTCGACACGTGGGCGGACACAATTGCCGCACGTGTGGCGTATCGGTATCTCTCGACGAAGACCCGGCGCCCCAGCCACCTTCGCTTGGTGGAAGACGTGTCAGAGGATCGGAGCACGGACGAATCTCGCTACGCGGCGCGGCGCGGCGTGGAGAGCCTCTACGGGATTCTCGACCGCCTCGAAGCGAAATACCGCATCGCCTATACGCTCTACGTGATCGATGAACGCTCGATGGCGGAAGTCGCTGCGGTCACGGAGGTTAGCCTCGTCGCTGCGAAGAATCGCGTTTGGCGTGCTCGCAAGATGGTTACAGAACGGGCAAATCACGACGTGGCGTTGCGAGCGTTCATTACGAAGGAGCTGCGATGAGTCAGAACGATGATGGTTCGCCCTTTGCAGTCGAGGAGCCAACGGCCGCTCAATGGGAAGACATTGAAGAGGCGGTGTTCGCCGAGCTCGAAGCCGACGCTCCAAAGTCGATGAGGCCCGAGGCTCGTCGTCCTCGGATCTGGGCGTTCGCCGCCGTTGCGGTTTTGTCGGCTGCTGCTGCAGTTGTCGTGCTTGGCGCTGGAGCGTCGGGGAGTGGGGAAGTTGTCTCAGATCGCACATCCTCGACTCGCTTTCAGGGTGGCTCTGAAGGCGCGGAGCTAACGCTTGAGGACGTCCGTCTAGGGCTTGGCGCGAACGCTCGAGGCCTCGTGGTCGGCAACTCCGATCGCGGGTGGGTTGTAGCGTTGGAAGAAGGCCGCGTGGAGTTTGTTGTCGCGCCTCGTCGCGACCGCCCAGGTTTCGTCGTCCAAGCCTCGGACGTCCGGGTCGAAGTGGTTGGCACTCGTTTTTTCGTGACTCGACAGGGCGAACACGTCGAAGTTGAAGTGGTCGAAGGCATTGTTCGAGTGACCGCCGACGGAGTCGCAAGGGAGCTTCGAGCCGGAGAGCGATGGGCCACGGAGGAGCCGTCGAGCCCAAGCGTCGTCATTGAGACGAGCGAGGCTGTTTCGGTGGAGCAGTCTGCGCCTACAACCCGGCGCCGGCTCTCCGATTCACAGGTGTATGAGCGTGCTGCAGCCCTTGAGGCCCAGGACCCTGCTTCGGCGGTGCGCCTGTATCGACGCTTGGCGCGTGGAGGAGCGTGGAGAGAGGCCGCGCTCTTTGCCCGTGGTCGACTGGAGGTCGAAACCGGAAATACCGAGACCGGTAGTCGAGTGTTGCGACGATATCTTCAGCGCTACCCGAATGGCGTCAATGCACAAGACGCACGGTTCTTGCTCGGTCAGACGACGGATTTAGACTAGCGCACGGCTCTCGGTGCTCCATGAATTGGAGCATACGAATCTGCTCTCGCTTGGGGAAGCACGTCGGTAAACTGGACGCCACACCCAGGGCCTTCGCAGGAATCGAGGCGCTGCCATTCGACGATGCCCGCGACGGTGATCTCTTTTCCGTCGGGCAAATGAAGCTGAAGGTCGACGTGCGTACCAATGGCGTGCCGCTGAAAATCGTACGTGGACACAAATACGCCGCGGATGTCGCCATCGAAATCGACGTAGAGGTTCGAGCGGCTCTGAGGCGCCAAACCCACGTCGAACATGGCTGGGGCGGAGAGCTGTGTGGCGAGGTCCATACTCGAGAGCATTGGAAGATTCGTGCCAATTCGAAATGGAGCGCTTTGGGGTAAGTCTCACGCTTTTTGCGTAGGGCACTCACCACGTGACGTGGTGCCTTGGCCACGGAGCCGTGCTTCGTGTGATTTAGGCCGGACGAAACTCGAGGCTGACACCGTTGATGCAGTAACGAAGACCTGTGGGGCGTGGGCCGTCGTTGAAAACATGACCTTGATGCCCTCCACAGCGAGCGCAGTGGATCTCCGTGCGGCGCATGCCAAGGCTGCCGTCTTCGCGCTCCACGATGTTGGTGGCGATGGCAGGTTGGGTAAAGCTTGGCCATCCGGTGCCTGATTCGAACTTGTCCGTCGAGGCGAAGAGCTCGGTGGCGCAGCCAGCGCAGTGGAACTTGCCTGGGCGATGTTCAGTATTGAGGGGACTCGTGAAGGGGCGCTCGGTTCCTTCTTCGCGCAGAACGCGGTAGGCGGTGGGGCTTAAGCGCTCCCGCCATTGTGCCTCGGTGAGGCGAACTGGATCGGGGTGAGGCGTGGCAGCAGGGCTCTGGGCGCCGGCGCCATTGCAAGCACCGAGGAAGGGGAGGGCGCAGAGGCCGCTAAGAAGGTGTCGTCGCTTCATGCTTCTAAGACGCACGAGGCGGAGCCGCGTTAGCCCTGTTTTGGTGCTTTTTGTGGTGTGCTTTGACCTGAGTCTAGCCCGGGCGTTGTCTCGCCCCACCGACTCCGCTAGAAAATGGGCTGCGGCGCGAGATCTCGCGAAGCATCACCAGCAAGGAACTCATGGCCCGTCTTAGCGCACTCTCCCTTTCCCTACTCCTAGCCATTGCATGTGGCGACGACTCAACCCCCGCCATGGACGCAGGACCCGGAGACTCGGGTTCCGACGGTGGCTCAACGGACACGGGGACCGTGGATGCGGGGACCGAGGATGTGGGGACCGACGTGCCGTTCATCAGGGACGCAAGTACCCCCGATGTGCCGCTCATCCCCGGCACCGAGATCGAAGTTCAGACGTTCAACCTCGCTCTGGCTGGCGCCTTCGTCCCGAACGAAGCGGCACGTCGCACACCCGTCATCGACGCCGTTGCGGCCCTCGACTCGGACATCGTCTGTCTCCAGGAAGTCTGGGAGCAGAGCGACAAGGACCTCGTCATCGCCGCGGCGACGGCGAACTTCCCCCACATCGTTTCACACACGACGGACTTCTCGACGCCGATCACTTCGCCCGAAGACCAGACCGGTGCCATTCCTCCAGCGTTTACCACGGCTCCATGTGCCACGTATGAAGACGACCTGAACGCCGCCATCGCTTGTCTCTCAGAAAACTGTTCGACGATGCCTGGCAGTGAAGATGGCCAGACGACGAGCTCCGCGTGCGCCGCTGAAAACTGCGTCGCCGCTGTCGCCACGCTGCTCTTCGGCGACGCTGACCAGCAGCGCTGTTACAGCTGTTTGACGACCCAATTGCCGACAGAGTCGTTTCAGGAGATGCGCAACCTCTGCACCACCGAGACGAACGCAACGATCGCATTCCGCGGTCAGAGCAGCAGCATGATCCTCTCGAAGTTCCCACTCTCGGAGCCCGTGAACTACGTCGTACCCGGGTCGTGGAATCAGCGC
>JBLHKB010000078.1:0-17668 GCA_047619315.1 Polyangiales bacterium | reverse complement strand
TCGCGGAGGTGCTCCAGTACGTCGAGGACTTCAACACGCGGCGTCTTGAGCTGCCCTACGACACGGACGGTGTCGTGATCAAAGTCAATGAAGTCCCGCTTCGAAAAGACCTCGGATTCACCTCGCGCTTTCCGCGCTGGGCGACGGCGTACAAGTACGCGGCGGAGCGTGCCGAGACGCGCGTACGCAGTATCACTTGCGACGTGGGCCGCACCGGCGCTCTGACGCCGCTGGCTCACCTAGACCCGGTTTCGCTGAGCGGCACCACCGTGTCGCGCTCGACGCTTCACAACATGGACATGATCACCGAGAAGGACATTCGCATCGGCGACATGGTGGTCATTCAAAAGGCCGGCGAGATCATTCCCCAGGTGCTGAGCGTTGTCGAAGACCAGCGACCGGAAGGCACCGAGCCCTGGGAGCCGCCGACTCATTGCCCGGCGTGCGAGACGCCAGTGGCCCGAGAAGAGGGCATCTCCGTGCTCCGCTGCCACAACACGGCTTGTAAAGGCAGGCTCAAGGCGTCGGCTTGGTACTTTACGCGTCGCGGCGGCATGGACATCGAGGGCCTTGGGCGCTCGCTCGTGGCGCAGCTCGTGGATGAAGGCATCGTTGAGGACCTCTCGGATGTGTTTGCGCTGCCGAAGATGCGCGCGGCTCTGGGTCGACTTGAGCGCATGGGTGAGAAGAGCATCGACAAGCTGGTCGATGCCGTCGAGAGCGCGAAGACCTCGCGCACGTTTGACCGTCTGTTGACGGGACTTGGCATTCCCCTCGTGGGCAGCGTCGCCGGCAAGCTTATCGCTGAGCGCTACCCGACGATTCGCACGCTCTTGGACGCCGATCTCGAAGTGATGGGCAAAGAGCTCGCGGCGATTCACGGCATCGGCGACAAGATGGCGGAGAGCATGACCGCGTTCCTGGGCGATGTGCACCATCGTGGCGTGCTGGAGCGGCTCATCGAGCACGGCGTGGTGTCGAAGGTGGTCGAGAAGGTCGTGACGGAGGGCGGCGCGCTTTCCGGAAAGATCTTTTGCGTCACGGGTAAGTTCGATCGCAAGCGCGATGTGATTCACGCGGAGATCAAAGCTGCGGGCGGCGAAGTGCACACCAGCGTCAAGAAGGGCACCACGTATCTGCTCGCCGGCGACAAGGTCGGGAAGACCAAGATTGAAGCCGCCGAGAAGAAGGGCGCTGAGGTCATTGACGAAGCGGCGTACCAGGCTTTGTTGAACGGGTGAGGCGTCGGCAGCGTCGCCGGATTTCGTGTCGCTTGGAAGCCCTCGGGGTCATCGTTGTTGGCAACGGGATGCGAGCGGAGAAGCGCAAGAAGCGCAAGGTCTCCAAGAAACGCAAAACGTCGCAGATGTAGTCAGCGCGTCCGCCTATCGAAACAATCGAGAAGGAACTCGCCCAGGGGCTGCTCGACACTCTCAGCTCTCCGGCGTTTCGAAGGTGTGCAAGATGTCCGCAGCTAAGGGTTGCAAGGGGGCACGATCACAAGCGAGACTCCCACCTTGCCCCCCGACAAAAACGCCAACCGGAGAGCGGCCAAAGCGCTCATTGGGACGACGATCCAGAACCGCTACCACGTGGTGCGCCTCCTCGGCGATGGCGGCATGGGCGCAGTGTACAAGGCCGCGGATACGGTCCTGCGGCGCTTCGTGGCGGTCAAGCTCTTGCACGCGGTCACCGCGGAGAACCCCTCGGCGGTGGAGCGTTTTGTGCGGGAGGCGCGCTCGTCGGCGGCCATCGGTCACCCAAACATCATCGACGTCCTCGACTTTGGTTACGAAGGTAAACGCCCTTACCTTGTGATGGAGTACTTGCGTGGGCGCTCGCTCTCCGAGGCCATCCACGAGGAGAAGCAGCTCTCGGTGGCGAGGGCGTGCAACATCGCGACTCATTCCTTGGCGGGGCTCGGCGCCGCGCACGACCGCGGCATTCTTCATCGAGATATTAAGCCGGCGAACATGATGCTCATTGCGCTCCTCGGTGACCGCGACTTCGTGAAGCTCTGCGATTTTGGTTTTGCGGCGCTGATTCAGCCCTCGGTTCGAATCGACGGCGGCAAGTCATCGCTGACGCCTACGCGAACGCTGGTAGGAACGCCTGCGTACGCGGCGCCAGAACGACTCAAGGGCGACGACCGGCGTGACCCTCGCCTCGACGTTTGGTCCATCGGCGTCGTGCTCTTTGAGATGCTCGCAGGGCGCCGTCCTTTCGATGCGTCGACGTTCCGGGAGCTCGCACGAAAAGTCCGCAAAGAACCGGCCCCTTCACTTTGCAGCATTCGCAACGACGTGCCGCGGGGCCTCGATGCGGTCGTGCAGAAGGCTCTGGCGAAGAAGCGCGAAGGGCGTTTTTCCAGCGCGGCTGAGTTTGCCGCGGCGCTGGTTCCATTCGGCGGCCGCGTGATCCCTGACTTTGCCGATGCCGGCAGCGACAGCTTTACGATGGACCTGCTTCGCCTGCGGGCCCGTGAAACCCAGCGTCGAAGCGCCATCGATGCTGCGACGGGCCGTCCCGTCGAAGACCTCGATGCTCTCCGAGAGCGCTTTCGTGCAGAACGCGCGACGGACTCGGAGACCACGCCCGAGCCGGATTCGCCGAAGTTCGCTCGGAAAATGGAAACGGTCCCGCGGCCTCGACTAGGGGGGCAGCCGGCGCGTGTACCCCCAAAGAGGACGGCGAACGATCGAATCGCGGCGACGTCTCCGGTGGCGCCACCCCCGCTCGCTGAGGTACGTCGCCGTACAGAGCGCCCGATGAAGCCCCGCACGCACGGTGATGCTCGACCTCAAGTGACGCGGCGTGAAGAGCCTCATCGCGAGCTGCCCCGACGCGAATCGCCCCGACGGGAAGCACCCCGACGCGAGCTGCCCAAGGAGGCCCGCCAAGAGGCGCCTCGTGAAGCCAAGCGCGAACATCACGAACGTTTGCCTCGTGTGTCGGCACCACGGATGCCGAGCCAGCGAGCGAAGGACTTCCCGATGCACGATGGAGGCGCCGCCGAGGCGACGCGTCTCGGGACCGCGTTTGATGGAGCGTTGGGACGCACCAAGAGTGTGCGCGGATCGTTGCCCTTGGCCGTGCTTCGTTTCGTTTCACGTCGCTTTGGCGAACGTGCGTTGACGGACTTGCTCCTGACGTTGCCGAATCCTGCGCACGAAGTCTTTGGTTCGGGCATCGTGGCCGAGTCGTGGATCCGTTACGAAGATCACAACACGCTCATGGGCCACATCGACGCGACGCTCGGACGAGACGACCTGCATCTGGTGGTTCAGTGCGGACGCGCGGCGGCGGAAAGTGCGTTCGATCGCATGCGTGCAGTTCGACCTCCAGCGCCGCCTCCCCAAGAGCTCATGCGCGCCATGCCCGTGGTGCTCAAGGACTTCTACCGGGGCATCGTCGGTCGGGTGACTGGCGTCGGCCGCGGCTTCGCCCGCTTTGAGATCGAAGAAGTGGGCGAGTCCTCGCTCGTGGGATCGGTGTTCTTGATCGGGTTCTTGGACCGAAGCCTTGACCGCTTTGGCGCCAAAGAGGTTGAAGTAAACCTCTCGAGCACGCCGGCGCTCGGCGATGACGAGTGCGTCTACGACATCAGCTGGCTCGCATAGCCCTGAACTCAGGGGCGTCGGTCGACGAGCCCAAGGAACTCTTCGAGGTTCGTGTATCCGTCGCCGTCTGCATCCCCAGCATCATCGGCGAGGTCGGGATCAAACCCGTTCGCAGACTCCCAAGCGTCCGGCATCCCGTCGCCATCACGGTCGGAGTAAGGCTCGTTTGAAGGAATCTCGGGGAACACGAACCCCGCTTCTTCGGTGGGGTATCCATACATGGTCTCGATGCCTGCTCGATAGTCTGAGATCAAGAGTTCATCGACGGAGTCCCGAAGGGCCTGGATGTTCCCGTTCTCATCCAAGGCGGAACGCACCGACTTCGTCGGGTAGATTCTCTCGGATGTCGTCCGTCGTGCGGATCTGGATTGGAGCACCGAGCATAGGGAAGGGCGTTGTCACTTGGCGCGACGTGGACACGGGATCGCCGGTACCAGGGAAGTCCGCCCAAGTGAACCAGTTGTCTGCATCGGGATTCGTCAAAAAGCCCGAGATGTAGTTTTGCGCCGTATAGATGCGCGTGTCTTCGGTGCCCGTGTGGATTTTGTTCGAAGTCGTACACGAAGCCGACGATGGTGATGCCGCCGAGGGGCGCCGTCTGCCCTGTGACGGTCACGTTGCTGATTTCCTCACCATCCACGTAAAGCATCGTCGGGAGTCGGACGTCGCGCTCGACGACGCCGTCGCCGGTCGTGTCTCCGATGATGATCGAGCCACTCACGCGGAAGACGATGGTGCTTGGAAACTCGCGAGTGAGGGCGTAGCGAAGGGTGCCTTCGACGGGCTCGTCGCCATCGAAGGCGTCGTCGAGACGGGTCACGGGGATGACTTGCCCACCTCGTCCGCCGGTGACGACTGATCCCGCGCCATACGCGCCTGGAAACGCTTTCAACTCTTCGCCGATGCCAGCATCGAAGACGTCGGGACGGTTGCTGTCGGCGGCGTCGGCTTGGCCGGGCCCTGCGTCATCGCCCATGGCTGCGCCATCACCCGTGGCTGCGTCTCTGGCGGCTGCGTCTGTGATGGCCGCGTCCAGGCCTGAGGAGTCATCACCGCACCCCAAAGGCAGGCCCAAGAGTAGAAAGGAAACGACCATTTTACCAAATCGAGTACGCACGACATTCATGGTAGCGGCGATGGCTGAAATCATCCCTGACGGCAGTCGCGCGGATTCCTGCGTTTGGCCGGAAACAGGAGTGATGCGGTCAGACAGGGCTCAATCGATGGAGGTGTGGGTCGCGTCCTTCGAACTTGGCCACATCAGGCTCGACGCGGAGCCTGGCCCGTCGCCGTGGGCGCGTGTAGCCTTCGGTTCTTCTATGCGATTGTTTGTCCTCGCGATTGTTGTGACCCTGCAGGTCGCTTGTGGAAACACCTCCGACGTTTCAACGGAAATTCGCGTGCGGGTGAGCATCGATGACTCCCTCGAAGCGCAGCTGCTGAGCGTTCGCGTCTTCGATACCAACCGAGCGCTCGTCTCGGACGAAGTGCACGCCCTCGCGGGGGCCGAGCTGCCGATCATTCTCCCGCTCTTTCCAGATGGCGAGGGAGAGCGCAGCTACCACGTGGTGATGGAGCTCCTTGGGTCGGGCGGCGCCAGCCTTGGAGTTCAGCGTGTCATCAGCGCCTACATCGCAGATGAGAGCCGCATCTTGCGAGTTCATTTCCCCGCTGTGTGTTCCGTGAGTTCTTGCTCGGGCCAGGAAACCTGCCGTGATGAAGGTGGCGTCGCGGAGTGCGTCCAAGCGTGCTTCGAGCCCCAACGCGCCGATGACGAATCACTTCCGAGTCCCGGCGTGTGCCCCAACGCTGTGTACGTCGACGACGTGACCGGCGTGGATGACTCGGGAGCCTGTTTTTCGCCGGAGACGCCGTGCAAAGGCGTGGGCTATGCACTCGACGAGTACCTCGGTTCGCGAACGGGAGGCACCATCTACGTGGCGGGAGGCGCGACCTATGACGGCTTTGGTCTTGGGCCCGACCACTCGGGAACGGCAGCCACCCCCACGGTTGTGCGAGGCTGGCCTGGCACAGGGCGCCCCATATTCGAGGGGGACGGAACCAGAACGGTCATCGGGACCTGCTGTTCAGAGAACTCCGCGAATCACTTGGTCTTCGACGGACTCGAGGTCAGAGGCGGAGGAGGTCAAGGCATTCAACTCCACGGCCGCGCGGTCCAAGACGCGATCATTCGAGACTGCGTTGTCACGGGAACAGTTCTCCGGACCCCCGTACCCTTCGCAAGCCAGGCCGGCGCCATCGTTGTTACGAACCGGGCATCGAACGTTCTGGTCATCGGCAATATTGTGCGGGACAACTTAGGACTCGCCGAAACCGCGGAGGGGGAATCTGTGGCGACCATCGGCATCAGCGTCACGGGCGCTCAAAACACGCTGGAAGACAACCAGCTTGAGAACAATAACGGCCACGGCATCCTCATGTTGGGCGACGACAATCGTATTATCAGGAACCGAATCGTCCGCAGCGGACTCAACGGGATCCTCTTGATCGACGCGAGCGATGTCGTCATCGAAGACAACGTTGTCTGCGCTTCTACGGAGCACGGCATTGAGGTTGCGGACAGTCAGCGGGGGGAGATTCGCCACAACACCATCGTTCGCAGCGGCATGAGCGGTATGTTGCTTCGCGACTCGTCGAACGAGTGGACGGTGAGGCAGAACATCTTCGCCTACAACACCGAGTTTGGTCTGGCGCGCCTCGAAGCCGAGGAGTCTGAGCCGAGCGACTCTCAGAACCTCTACTGGATGAACGCCGGTGGAGCGATGGGAGCGGTCATGGGGGATGGCATGAACTGGGTCGATGTGGATCCGGGCTTCGTCAACCTTGAGGCCTGCGACGTCACGCTTGAACCAGGCAGCGGTGCCGCTGGCTTGATCGATGGCGGCCCCGTGGGCGTACGTCCGCCTGGCTGAGCAGACCGGGCCCGCGGGCCAAGACGTTACTCCCCGCTCATCCGAAAGATGTCGCGAAGCTCGTCCTCACTCGGGCCAGCCGCATCGAGGAGTTCTTGCGACGTAGTCTGGCCGCAGCTGTTGCAAACGACGCCGGCGAAGTCGCCGCGAACGTCGGTGGATTCGCAGTAGAGACAGACTTTGCCCGAGTCGACGAGTTTGCGTCGCTTGACGGATCTTCGGAACAAGAGCCAGTTGATGAAGACTCCGATAATGAGGACGAGCAGAACGAGCAGGACGGTCCCGTACTCCAAAATGAACTCGATCAAACGAGCTCGCTCGCCATCCGTTTTCCTTCGAGATGCATCCAGCGATAGGTCATGCCGGCGGAGAAGAGTCCACCAACGACGGGGAAGAGGCGACGTCCGAGACGCTTGGCGACGAAGCGTACGCCGCGCGTGGCGACGACATCACGGATGATTCGTGTCGCGACGCTCCGCGCGCCTTGAGCGCTGACCTCTGGAAGAGCGAAGGCGGCGCTGAGAACTTCGCTGCGCCAGTCCTCTTGTTTGGTGAACTCGTCATCGACGAGGAGATGAAGCGCGACGGCGAGCTCGGCGCGGGCGCTGAGGACGCCGCCGGCGTCGATGAAGGTCAGCGGAATCGAAGCGAGACCTCCGGGGAGGCCCGTCACGAGCGACTTGAGTGCGGTGTGACGCGCGTACTTCTCGATGAGGTTCGCGGCGGCGATGCGCTTCGTCCACGCCTCAGGGCCGTCGACTTTGGCCTTCGTTTGCTCGCTGATGGCGCGCTCTTGAGCGCGCTCCAGGTCAACGCCTCGCGTGAGGAATTTTTGCAGCTTCGATTCGATGTGCTTCTGGATTTCCATGCGAGCTCAGTCTAAGCCGCATGCTCTGCGTGAGCTTGCGGTCCGCTGAAGATGCGGAAAAAACCCGGAACTCGGCACGTGGTTTTTGAATCGAAGCACGACAAAAGTAGCCGTGTTTGGCTCTTGTGGTGGGATCATGTGTCGACATTGGCGTGCCAGAAAAGTCTAGGTCCTAGACTTTTCTCGTTTTCTTCCCAGAGCTCGTCCAGCATCGTATTGGCTGCGCTCCGCCGTGATCTAGTTCTTCTTCTTGGCGCTTTGCGCCACCGGGCGGCCGTCTTGGGTTCGACGCCCCGTACGGCCTCGGGGCTTACTGCCTTGATTGCGTCGACGCTTCTCGTGGATCGAGAGCGCGCCTTTGCCCTGGGCGGGTGGAATCAAGTGCCGATCCGCGCTTCCGATGAGGTCGGTGCGGCCGGCCTTCTTGAGCGCTTCACGCGCGAGGTCGTGCTGCGCCACATCCCAGTACTGAAGGAGCGCCTTCTGCAGGCGTTTGCTCCGGAGGTCTTTGGCGACGAAGACGGGCTCTTGGGTGAAGGGGTCGTGCTCCGTGACGTACATGCTCGTCGCCATGCTCATGGGCGTCGGGATGAAGTCCTGCACCTGGCGCGGACGGAGGCCGCGCTTCTTCAGATAGAGCGCGAGTTCGATCATGCTCTCGAGCGTCGAGCCGGGATGCCCGGAGATGTAGTAGGGCACGAGGTGCTGCTCTTTGCCGGTCTTCTCCGTGGCGCAGGCGAACATATCGGCGAAGCGCTCGTAGCTTTCGGCGCCGGGCTTCTTCATCTTGTCGAGGACCTTTTCGTCGACGTGTTCCGGCGCGACGGAAAGCTGTCCGCCGGTGTGGTGCTCGGCCAAGTCTGTGACGAACTCAGGGCTGAGCTCGGCGAGGTCGTAGCGAACGCCGCTGGCGATGAAAGCCTTCTTGACGCCGGGCTCCTCGCGCACTTTCTTGAGCAGACTCACGAGCGGCCCGTGGTCTGTCACGAGGTTCTCGCACACGCCGGGGTGAACGCAGCTGAGGCGTCGGCAGGCGCTCTCGATCTTCTCCGACTTGCACTTCATCTGGTACATGTTGGCGGTGGGTCCGCCGATGTCGCTGATGACGCCGTGGAAGCCGTCCATGCGGCGCAGGGCACGCACTTCGCGGAGCACGCTGGCTTCGCTGCGCGACTGAATGACGCGGCCCTCGTGCTCGGTGATGGAGCAGAAGGTGCAGCCGCCGAAGCAGCCGCGCATCGTGACGATGCTGTGCTTAACCGTCTCGTAGGCAGGGATACGGTCCGTGTAGGAAGGGTGCGGCAAGCGCGTGAAGGGCAGGTCGTAGAGACCGTCCATGATCTCTGTGGAGAGCGGCTGCGCCGGCGGGTTGAAGTAGACCGCCTCATTCCCGTGGGGCTGAATCATGGGGCGGCCGTTGCCCGGGTTGGTTTCTTTTTGAAACGCGCCGCTCATGCGGCTGAAGGAGTCCATGTTTACGAGGACCTCTTCGTAGCTGGGCAAGAAGAGCGCTTTGCCATCGCGAATGAACTGGCTCCGCTCGCGATCTTCCCACTGGCCTTTGCGCAGCACGTGAGCGGTGCCTCGGATGTCGTGGAGCTGCTTGATGTTCTCACCGTCGGCGAGGCGGTCCGCGACTTCCCAAATGGGGCGCTCAGCCATGCCGAAGATGAGCATGTCGGCTTTGCTGTCCATGAGGACGCTGCGGCGGATCGAGTCGCTCCAGTAGTCGTAGTGAGCGATACGTCGCAGGGAAGCTTCGATGCCTCCGAGAACGATCGGCACGCCGGGGAACGCTGAGCGGCACAGGTTGGAGTAGGCGACGCTCGCGCGGTTCGGCCGCATATTGGTCTGGCCGCCGGGCGAGTATTGGTCGTCGCTGCGGACCTTCTTTTGCGCCGTCAGCTTGTTGAGCATGCTGTCGAGGTTGCCGGCGGTGATGCCCACGAAGAGACGCGGCGCGCCCATACGAAGGAGGTCTTTGGTGTCCTTCCATTCGGGTTGGGAGATCATGCCGACGCGATAGCCGCGGCCTTCGAGGAAGCGGCCGATGAGGGCGCCGCCGAAGGCTGGGTGGTCAACGTAGGCGTCGCCGTTGACGATGAGGATGTCGAGCTGATCCCAGCCGCGGGCCTGCATTTCTTCGCGCGTGGTGGGAAGAAAGTCGTTGGAGCTTGGGCCAGATTTTTTCTGACGAGAGAGTGTGACGAGACCCATGACGCACCTTGGCCAAATGGGGGACGGCGCGCAACCTCGCGTGAGCTGAGCGAGGATTTAGGGGCAGACGGTCACGTTCGGACTTGTGAGACAGACTGAATCCCGACAGTCGCTCATCGTGTTCGTTGGTGTTTTCCCCAACACAGAGATTCTCGATGCACCGCTTATCTGTGGCGCACCACTGAACCGACGCCGCCTCGGCATTCGGCAGGACCACAGTCGGCGCAGTCAGCCCCCAGCACACAGGCGGGGGGATCCGTGCCAACAGGTCGACTATCCTCGCAGACCCCGTTCATGGCCAAAGCGCAGAGATCATTGCGGTCAACGATGTCAAAGACGACCAGATGCTCCAAACTTTCCCATGAAAGCGCCCTCTAGGGGAACACGTTGACGTAGGTCGCGACGGCGGCTGCGAAGGCGAGGATAAATCCAGCCAGGAGGCGTGTGCGCCACCGCCGGCTCATTCGCGCGCGCGGCTTCTTTGGGGCCGCGACATCTGTGGGAGGACTCGGGGGAGCGCTCGGCGTCCAACTCGCTCCGGACGGGGCAAAGAAGGTGGAGGGAAGCCCCACGGCCAAACAGAGCTCAAGGGCGAGTGCCCGGGCGCCGGCTGGACGCTGATGAGGTTTCTTCGAAAGAGCTCGCATGATCACTTCGCAGAGCGCCGGCGGTAAGTGCGTGGCATGGGAACGAATGTCCGGCGGCGCCTCGAGGACGATCTGAGAGACGAGCTTGCCAATATTCTCCGCGGGGAAGGGCAGCCTGCCGGAGACCGCTTCATAGAGGATGACGCCGAGCGAATACACATCGGCTTGAACACCTACGGTGGCAGCATCACGTGCTTGTTCCGGCGCCATATAGTGCGCGGTTCCCATCATCATGCCCGAAGCCGTGAGGCGCATCGCGTCCCCACCCTGCTGGATCTTGGAGATCCCGAAGTCCAGGAGCTTGGTGACAATGGGCAGCTGAGGCCGCGATTGGGTCAGAAAGAGGTTATCCGGTTTGAGGTCGCGGTGAATGATCTCCATAGCGTGGGCCTCGTCGAGGCCATGGAGAACGGGCAGGAGCAGAGAGACACACTCGACGGGGTCGATAGGGCCGCGTGCGATGCGGTCTGCGAGCGACTCGCCGCGGAGGAGCTCCATCACCAAGAACATGGCGCCGTCTTCGAAGGAAACGTCGAAGACATCAACGACATTTGGGTGCTCGATGGCGCAACTCAGGCGTGCCTCTTGGGCAAAGCGTTCGATGGCTTCGGCATTCTTCGCCATCGCCGGCACCATCCACTTGAGCGCAAAACGTTTCTTGGTGAAGACGTGCTGGACTTCGAACACTGCGCCCATGCCGCCTTCGCCGAGCAAGCGAACGATCGTGTACTTTCCACCGAGGGTGGATCCGATGGGCGGAAGTGAGTGTTCAGAGGGCATCTGTAGGGGGGTGTAGACAGGCGGGTGCTGCGGTCGATGCGCAGGCATGGAATCGATGCTCGTTGGGTTCTGTTTGGGCGCGAACATTCATTCTCCGAGTGCTTTCTCTTACGCCGTGCAACGACAGGTTCTTCCCAGCGGCTTGCTCATTGTATCTGTTTCGCGCAAACGTACCCGCTATGACGATTAAACAGCCGCTTGTGCGCGAGGGAGACAAACAGACGTTCGAGATCGAACGCCTTCTCTCTTGGGGTGAAGGTGGGTCGGGTCGCGTTCGCGTGTCGGGAGCCTTCCCGGAAGAGAAGGTCACGGCGCGCATCGACCACATCGGAAAGCACGCCACGTTCGCTACGGCGGTCGCCGTTGAGCGGGGTCGGCTTGGACGTCGTTCGCCACCTTGCGACAAGCACGTCTCCCGTGGAGGGCGGTGCACAGGTTGTCCGTTGATGGCGCTCAACGAAGGCGACCAGCGGACGGTGATTCGCGGCATGCTGAAGAGTGAGCACGGGCTGGAGGTCGACGGAGTCGAAGAAGCGCCGGTGAGCCTTGGGTATCGCTGGAGCGCCAAACGAATCGCCTTCGGCAGTCACGGGCGTCTTCGTCTTGGGAGCTTCGTGCGCGGCAGTCACAACCCCGCCGACATGGAAGGTTGCCTCGTCGATCATCCACGCATCCAGGCGGCCGCCGACGAGATCGCTGAGGCCGCGCGAGACCTGCGTATCGCAGCCTACGATGAGCGGACGAAGAAGGGTTCTTTGCGGGCCGTTTGGCTACGCACCGATGGCGAACGCGTGCTGAGCACAATCGTCACGGCGGACGACGACCCTGTCCCGATCCAGCGTCTCTCGGGCCGTTTGACGCAGAGCGATGGTGTGGCCTGGAGCGTCCATCCGGGCGACGACAACCTGCTCCGAGGCGTGGTGGCCAAGCCTATTCGTGGCGTTGAGGCCATCGAAGTGAGCGGCGTGAACATTGGACCCCTTGGGTTCCTTCAGCCGAACCCGGTCGTCGCGGAACGCATGTATGCGTGGCTGGGCGAAGGCCTCAAGGGCAAGCAAGCCTTCGATCTCTACGCGGGTTCAGGCGCGATGACTCGGAGGCTGAGGCCGCTCTTTGCCGAAGTCCTCGCTTGCGAATCTCATGAGGAGAGCGCCGCCGCGCTCGGGGTGGAAGCCGAGAGCGCTGAGGTGTTCTTGGCGCGCCAAACCGAGACGCCGAACGCAGTGGTCGCGAACCCACCGCGCAAAGGTTTGGGCAAGGACGTCGTCGCCGAGCTGCTTCGTCTTCGACCGCAGCGAATTCACTTGATGGAGTGTGGTCCAGCCGGACTCGCCGCGGATATCGAAGCGCTTGGTGAGGCCTACGAAGTAGAGAGCTTGCGCGCCTTCGATACGCTGCCGCAGACAGCACACGTGGAGCTTGTCGCGAAGCTCGTGTTGCGCGGCTAGGGGCTCGATGGCGCAGTGATGTTTTGCCTCGTCGCCGGATGAGGCGCGAGCCCTATCAACCGCATGTGTGTTATCCTGTCCGGCATGCCTAATCGCTCTCTTTGTCTTCTTGCAACGTTGGTTCTTGCCTCGGTCGGCTGCGGCGATGACGACAGTGGTGAGATCGGCTGTACGGCTGGATGCCCAGTCGGTCAGATATGCACCGACGACGTGTGCGTGGCCGAAAGTGACTCCGCGGTCCCCGACGCTGGGGGCGACCTCACGGACGTCTTCGACGCCGGCACAGACGCAGGTCCGGACACGGACGGCGACGGCCTCGCGGACGGTGACGAGCCGATGTACGGCACGGACCCCAACGACCCAGACACCGACGACGATGGGTTGAGCGACGGCGAAGAGGTCCTGCTCGGAACAGACCCCACGGTCTGGGACTCGGATGGCGATGGAGTTCCCGACGGCGACGAGGTGTTCTTGGGTACGGACCCAACCACAGTGGACAGCGCCTGCGCGGACACCTCTGCGGAAGCCACGCTTGTTCGCGTCCCCGTCGACATCATCATCGTCATCGATTCGTCCGGCAGCATGAACGGTGAGATCGAAGCCGTGGAGCGAAACATCAACAACAACCTCGCCAGGATCCTCGATGCGGCGGACGTGGACTACCGCGTGATCATGTTGGCTGAATACCGCGACGACGGTGGTGACGCTTCGGATGGTGTGTGTATCGGTAGGCCTCTCAGCGGAATCGCCGACTGCACCAGCGGCCGCCGCGGTGATCCCGTCGCTGGCGAACGCTTCTTCCACTACGACCGGCGCGTTGGCAGCACGAACTCTCTGTCGAGCATTCTTGAGAGCTACGAAGAGGCGGACGCTCGCGGCCAGGCACCGAACGGCTGGCGCGAGTGGCTCCGGCCTGAGGCGAAGAGAGCGTTTTTGGAGATCACGGATGACCGCTCGTCGATGGACTTCGACGACTTCGAGGCCGACCTTTTCGCGCTGCGAAACCTCGCCGGAGAGTCAGACTTTGGCACCGCAGAGGAGCGCAACTATGTGTTCCACAGCATCATCGGCATGGTTGAGAACGACCCCGCCACGATGGCTTGGCCGCCAACGGCTCCCGTCCAGGGAGAGCGCTGCAGCCCCGGAAGCGTCTCACCTGCGCCTGACTATCAGGAGCTCAGCATTCTCACCGGCGGCCTGCGATTCCCGCTGTGCAACAACGACAGCTTCGACGTGATCTTCGAACAGATCGCCGAAGATGTTGTGCGAGGCGTGTCCTTGGGCTGCAGCTTCGAGCCCGAGCGTCCCCCCGGTGGCGAGACGCCGGACTTCGAACGAGTGGTCGTGCTCTACACACCCGGCGGCGGCGACCCAGGTTCCCTCACCCGCGTGGCGAGCGAAGCGGACTGTGTGGCGAACGGCTTCTACCTGGATGGCTCCCAGATCAACCTCTGTCCTGCACTCTGCGCGATGGCCGAAGAAGACGAAGATGGAACCCTCAGCGTTCACGTAGCCTGCGAGCAGCGCTGTGGCGATAACGTCGTCGACTTGCTCGAAGAATGCGACGACGGGAACCGTGAAGACGACGATGGGTGTAGTTCTACGTGCCTTCTCGAGCTCATCTGACGCTTTGCCGCCCAGCACGTCTGACTCTGCGTCGCTTTCGTCGTCGCCATCAAAAGATGGCGTCCTCCTCGGCTCCTTGATTCAGCCGCGCTGGACGAAAAAGCGGATTCGCCGCTCCTTGATTCAGCCGCGCTGGACGAAAAACCGGCTTTTCCGCCCAGTAGGTCCGACTCGTCACTTCGGCTGAGTGCTCTCGGATCTTATTTGGCGTGTCGTGCCTCACTTGGGCATGCTGTGATTGTGGACCACGTGACCGATCTTGAGGCGCTCAAACGCGCCGCGCGGACAGGGAAGCGCTTCAAGTATGTGTTCTTTTGGGGGCATCGGCCGAGGCGCGCCGGCGTCGTGGACGGCGCGTGCTTCAGCAATTGGTTCACGGCGCCATTCACCGTCGAGGGGAATCGATACCCCACGGCTGAGCACTACATGATGGCGGGCAAAGCGAAGCTCTTCGGCGACGATGACGCGCTCGCGCGCATTCTGAGTGCGTCCAGTCCCGGTGCCGCGAAACGCTATGGACGTGAAGTCCGGGACTTCGATGAAGAGACGTGGATCGCTGAACGCTCACGTATTGTCGAAGAAGGTGTACGCGCGAAGTTCTCACAGCACGACGCCCTCGGAGCGTTCCTCGTTGCGACGAAGAAGCGCGTGCTGGTGGAGGCAAGCCCCAAAGATCGAATCTGGGGCGTTGGTCTCGCCGCGGACGATGAGCGCGCGACCAACCCGCTCCTGTGGAATGGGCTCAATCTGCTCGGCTTCGCGTTGATGCGTGCCCGCGCTCGTTTAGCGACCTAAAGCGACGCGCGACGTCGCCAGAAACCTAATGGAGCGGTAGCGCCACGAAAACGACAAGGTTCCAGACGGCGTGTGTCAGCGCCGGCACCACCAGGCTTCTACTCCACACGCGAAGGAAGGTCCAAAATGCGCCGCACCCAAGGGCGACGAGGACCAGTACCCAACTCCCACTGAAGGCCTGGGGCACCGCGTAAGCCAAAGTGGCGACGAGCACGATCACAAGGGGGCCGCGCGTTTTTTCCATTTGTCGCACGAGCACCCCTCGCCAAACGGCTTCTTCGGCGGCGACAGCGAGGAGAAGAAATGGCGCGCCAAGAACGGGCCCAGGTGTTTGACGAAGGTCTTCGTAGAGGCCAGCCACTTCCACCGCGATCGACGGCACCAACCGAGCCGCCAGCGGATAGGCGAGGTGGGTCACGATGGCCATCAGCACGCCGGCGCCGATGCCGATGCCGATGCCGATGAGCGGACGAAATCTCCCCCAGAGAGGCAATTCACCCCGTCCGAAAGTCGTCGTGGCGAGGAGCAGCACAGCGCTCACACCAATGGTCAGCCAGATATTGACGTGGGCGCGAAGAGCGAGGCTTAGAGAGAAGAGTAAGGTGGCCACGGCGACGACTGCGATATCGACGTTGAGGCGAGAAGACTTGGCACTATTCACGGGCGAAGAGTTTTCCTATTCGTTCGAGGCGCGCAAGACGGCCAGGGCTCATTTCTCCGGAGCGTTCGTCGAGAAGGGCGTGCCGCGCAGAAAGGGCGAAGTCGCCTGCTTGTCGCTCCGCATGCTCCCAGATCGTCGCGACAGTGGGATCAAGGTCAACCACGACGCCGGCAACGAGCTGCTGAGTAAGATGGAGGTTGATGCCAGTGATGAGAGTGATCCAATAGCTCGAGAGCTTTGGCGTGAGTATGGGTACGTTCACCATCCGAGCTTTCTTGCCAAGGGCGACGCTCACGAGTGTGAGAACTTCCTGGTGAGTGAGCCGTTGCGGGCCTGGCACGTCGAACGAGCAGCTTGCTTCCACTGGCATAGTGATGGCCGTCATGATCGCGGTGATGGCGTCTTCGATGCCGACCGGCCAAGAGTGATTCTGCGCCCAACGCGGGAGCACCATCGCGGGCAGCCTTTGGGCAAGACGGCGAATCATCTGCCAGCCCGTACTGCCGTACCCGACGATCATCGCGGCCCGGAGTTCGATGGCGGGAACGGTTCCAGAACGTAAGAGGCTCCCGGCACGTAGCCGGCTCTGCAAATGCATCGACCCGTTCGGTCCGGGGTCAGGGCCGCCAAGGAAGACGATGCGATCAACACCCGCCGATTCCGCCGCCGCTGCTACATCGCGCGCGGCGCTCGCTTCGCGTTCGGGATAGCCTCGCCCGCTGCCCATCTGATGAACCAGGTTTACCAAAGACGAGCATCCCTCCATGGCGAGAGCGAGGGACTCAGGCTTGGTCATGTCGAGGTAGCGCCAGGTGTACTCCGGTTGATTGGCTTGGGCCTTTTCAACGTCGCGCGTCGCGCAAACGAACGGTAACCCTGACGCCTGCAGAGACGGAAGCAGGTGCCGACCAACAAAGCCCGTTGCGCCGGTGAGTAAGAGCGGTCGATCTCTTCGAGCCTTGGCTGCGCTGTCCACTATCGCCAATGATAGGGTCAGCGCCGGCGACGTCAACGTTGTCGACGATCACTCCATCCAAAGGCCGCGGTACGCCGCTCAGTCCATCGCGAAGAACCACACGAGCCCAGCCGCTAGGCTCAGCGCGAATAGAACGATGAGGACGTCCGCCGCATACTTCGATGTGCCCTTGATGGGTGCGAGCTCCACCGCCGAGAGCCGGCCTTCCGGCTCAGGTTCCTCTGGAGCTTGTCTCATGGCCACAGGTTCCGTACCCATCGGCGCCATGGCTACGGGCTTCATGGCTATCGGTTCCATGGCCCGCGGCGGCGCCGCACTCGCGACGTCACCCCCGACCTGGTTTTCCTTGGGTTTGGCAGCCCAGGTCGGCCATTCACTGGATTCTCGCGCCCGGTCTTTTTGGATCTGTTCGAGGACCGCGTCGCGTTCGCGGGCGCTCTGAATTGCCGTCGACTCTTCGGTCCACGCATGTTCGGGCTCTGCGAGTTGAAGGGGGTGGCAGCGCGTCGGCGTCTCGTCACGTCGTGGGGGACGGTCCTGTGACTGCATCACCGTCGGCAGGTCGAGTGGAAGCTCGCTCGCCGCTATCGGGTCGGGCCGATGCTGCATCACCGTCGGCGGGTCGAGTGGAGGCTGGCTCTCTCTCATCGGCTCGGGCCGGTGCCGCATCACTGTCGGTTTGTCGACTGGAGGCTGGCTGTCCGTCATCGGGTCGGGCCGGTGCCGCATCACGGTCGGTTTGTCGACTGGAGGCTGGCTCTCCCTCATCGGCTCGGGCCGGTGCCGCATCACTGTCGGTTTGTCGACTGGAGGCTGGCTCTCCACCGGCGTCTCGACTGGAGGCTGGCTCTCCACTGGCGTGTCGAGTCGGGGCTGGCTCTCCACCGGGGCATCGAACGGTGAGGCATCGAACGGTGAGGAATCGAACTGAGGGGGATCGAAGGGTGAGGGGCTAGGGTCGTGCGACGGTGGGCTGTTCGGCAGATCGAGAGCCGGAGACGAGAGCGGCGGTGGACCGAGAGTCGGGCTGCTTTCTTGGATGCTCCTCGACACGGAATAGCTCACGGGATCCAGGTCGCCCCAAAAGAGAAGAATCG
>JBLHKB010000077.1:0-17687 GCA_047619315.1 Polyangiales bacterium | reverse complement strand
GGCGTAATCGCCCCGACCCCATGGATGGTCACCGCGACTGCCGCTCACTTGGACCGAATACCTAGAGCAAAACCGCAAACGTGTAACCTGGAAGGAACCAAGCGAAGCGTTGTTGGATGGTCACCGCGACTGCCGTTTACTTGGACCGAATACCCACGAGCAAAACCGCAAACTTGTAACCCGGAAGGAACCAAGCGAAGCGTTGTTGGTCCCCGCGACTGCCGTTGAACCTGGACCGAATACGTGAGAGCAAAACGGCAAACGAGTAAGTGCTCTTGCATAAACGCTCCTTCGTCCCTAAAGACCGGCGCATGAGCGTCGTCATTCATCATCTCAACAACTCGCGTTCGCAGCGCATCCTCTGGCTGCTTGAAGAGCTCGAGGTGCCTTACGAGCTGAAGCGCTATGAGCGCGACGCGAAGACGATGCGGGCGCCGGATTCGCTCACGAAGATTCATCCGTTGGGGAAGTCGCCGGTGCTGGAACATGGCGGGCGAACGTTTGCGGAGACCGGGGCCATCGTGGAGTACATCCTCGATGAGCTGGCGGACGGTGCGCTGCGCCCCGAGGCCGGTACGGAAGCGTTTTACCGCTATCGTTTCTTTCTTCACTACGCCGAGGGCTCTTTGATGACTCCCCTTCTGGTGAAGCTCATCATGGGCCAACTTCGTGATGCGCCGGTTCCGTTCTTTCTGAAGCCCATCATGAAAGGGGTCGCTTCGAAAGTGGACAGCACGTTCACGGACCCGGAGCTCAAGAAGAACATGACGTTCTTGAACGAGGAGCTCAAAGGGCGCGAGTGGTTCGCCGGCGAGCTCAGCGGCGCAGACATCATGTTGAGCTTTCCTTTGGAAGCGGCGGGCGGTCGCGTGGATCTAAGCCGCTACCCGAACATCCAGGCCTTCGTCAAGCGTGTTCAAGCGCGCCCGGCCTACGCCCGAGGCTTGGAGCGTGGTGGTCCCTACGACTACGCCTAAGGCCGGTCCGCGAGTTTACAGGCCTTGCACTCTGAGCGAAGGCCTCTAAAGACGCGCCCATGACGCGTTGTTCCCTGACCTTGATGCTCTTGTCGCTCGCGGCGTGCGGGGGCGAAGAGGCGGAAGAGGCACCGCGTTCGCCGCCGCCGGCGGGCGTTGAGGTGGCGAACGTTCAGGCGACCCCGCTGCAGGTGCAGCGCCGCTACCTGGGCGAGGTCCGGTCTCTTGAAAACGCCGTCGTCGGGGCCAGCGCTTCGGGCGAGGTCGTGGCGGTGCTGGTCCGAGAAGGCCAGCGCGTCGACACCGGCGATGTGCTTGTTCGCATCGACGCCGCGACGCGACGCGCGACGCTGGCATCGGCTGCGGCGACGCGCGATCAGATCACCGAGCAGCTCTCTCAGGCGCAGCGCGAGCAGGAGCGGCTGGAGGGAGCTGGACGCAACATCGTCGCCGGAGTGGAGATCGAACGAAGCGAGAGCCAGGTCACCGGGCTGCGGGCGCAGCTCGCCCGAGCCGATGCGCAGCTCCGCGAGTCACGGCAGGCGCTCTCCGACCATCGCGTCGTCGCCGCTTTTCCTGGCGTGGTGAGTCGCCGCATGATCAGCGTCGGCGACTACGTGAGCATCGGCGAGGCGATGCTGGAGTTGGTGTCGACGGAGCGCGCCGAGGTCTTGGTCCGTGTCGAACCGGAGATCCTGACTTCTCTGGAGCGAGGCTTGTCCGTGACCATCGAGGGCGGCGAGCTCAGGGCGAACGGGCACATTGATGGCATCGTGCCAGCGCTTGAGGCGAGGACCCGAACCGCACAGCTACGCATCGTCACAGACGAGGCGGCGCCTTGGCTCTTGGCCGGTTCTGCGGTGGACGTGGTGATCTCCATCGAACGCGCTCTCGGCGAGGGCGAGCATGTTCTGCCGCGCGACGCGATGGTCTTCGGCGTGGCCGGCGCTCGCGTGTTTGTCGTCCGCGAAGGAAGCGCCGTGAGTCTGGACGTGGAGATCCTCGACCAGAGTGACGCCTCGGTCCTCGTCCGCAGCGCGGAGCTTCAGAGTGACGACCAGGTCGTCACGCGCGGAAACGACCGACTTCGCCCAGGCCAGGCGGTGCGTCTGCAGGACTCCGCCGATGCGCCGCAGGCCGATGCGCCGCAGGCCGATGCGCCGCGGGCCGAGGCCGCCGGTGAGTGACGAGCAAAGGGAAGGCGGGCTTCTCAAGCTCGCCATCAGCCGTCCCGTCAGCGTCGCCGTGGGCGTCATCCTCGTCGTGCTCTTCGGCGTGCGCGCGCTAAACGACCTGCCGATTCAGCTGACGCCGGATCTGAGCATTCCGCGTTTGACGGTTCGGACGTCGTGGCCTGGCGCGTCTCCCGAAGACATCGAGCGCGAGATCTTGGTGCCTCAGGAGAACGCCCTCAAGCGGCTGACGGGGCTCGTCGAGATGACCTCCAGCGCGAACGCGAACGCTGGAAGCCTCACGCTTGAGCTCGAGCTCGGCACCGACATCAATGAAGCCCTGGTGCGGGCGACGAACCGGCTGCAGGAGGTTGGCGACTACCCAGAAGGCTCCGATCAGCCCGTCGTGGAGACCGCCGACGACAGCGGACCGCCGCTGGCTGTCATCGCGATCCGGCGCGAAGGAGGAGGCGCCGTCGCGGCGTACCGGACGTGGGTGGAAGACCGGATCTTGCCGGAGCTTCAGCGCGTCGAAGGCGTGGGCGACATCCGGCTCCTCGGTGGCCAAGACACGGTGATGCGCGTCGACTTTGACCCGACGGACCTCGCAGCCCGGGGCATCTCCGTGCAGACCTTGATCACGCAGATTCGCAGCGAGCTCAACGATGTCTCCGGCGGGGACGTCGAGGTCGGGCGGCGCCGTTTGCTGCTTCGGACGATGGCGCTCGAACCATCACCGGAGGCGTTGGCGTCACTGGTGATCGCGGCGGCGGAGGATGGTACGCCGCTGCGCCTCTCGGATGTCGCTCAGGTGTCGCTGGGGCTGCGCGAGGCGCAAGCCGTGGCCTTCAGCGATGATCGACCGTCGATGGTAATGCTCCTCTCTCGCGAGGCGGGCTCGAACGTCCTCGAGGTCACCCAACAGATCCGCAGCGTCGTCGAAGAACTGGATGAAGGACGCTTCGCGCAGGAGGGGCTGAGGATCGAAGTCATCTCAGACCAGATCGACTACATCGAAGGGGCGCTGTCCCTCGTGCAGCAGAACCTCTTGCTCGGCGGCATCCTCGCCATTTTGGTGCTCTTGCTCTTTCTTCGGAGCATCGGCGCGAGCGCCATCATCGCCGTCGCGATCCCCGTGTGCGTCTTCGGTACGGGGTTGGGGATGACGTGGCTTGGCCGAAGCGTGAACGTGGTGTCCCTCGCGGGAATTACATTTGCGATCGGTATGGTCCTCGACAACTCCATCGTGGCCTTGGAGTCCATCGATACCTGGCGAAAAAAGACCAGCGATCCGCGAGAGGCTGCGCTCCTGGGCATCAAAGAGGTCGCCGGCGCGCTCGTCGCCTCGACGGCCACCACCGCCGCGGTGTTTATCCCCGTCATCGCCTGGCAGGACGAGGTGGGGCAGCTCCTCAAGGACGTCGCCGTCGCCATCACCTTCGCCGTGTCGATGTCGCTGCTCGTCTCGGTGCTCGTGATTCCGGCGCTGGCGGCGAAGCTGCCGCAGAAAAAGCGAAGCGAAGGGCAGCCGACGAAGAACGGATGGCTCGATGCGCTCAAGGATCGCACGGCTCGCTTCGTGCGCGCGCTCGTCGATTCACGTGTGCGCTCAAGTTTGATCGTGGGATTCGCGGTGGGGGCGAGCGTGGCGTTCGCGTGGTTCATGTTGCCGCCCCTTGAGTACTTGCCGAAGGGAAACCGCAACTTGGTCTTTGGCGTGCTCGTGCCGCCGCCGGGGACCAGCGTGAGCGACCTCGACACGGTGGCACGGACCGTTCAGGGCCGCGTGCAGCGAGAGTCGGGGCAAGGCGACGCCCCGACGGTGGCGCGCAGCTTCTTTGTGGGGGGCACCAGTCGTCTCTTCGCCGGCGCGGTGGCTGAAGACCCGAACCAGGTGACGGAGATGCAGAACTGGCTTCGCGGCGTGCAGAGCTCCATTCCCGGGTACTTCTCGTTTACGAGTCAGGCGTCGCTCTTCGGACGCGCGGGTGGTGGCCGGACCATCGACCTTCGCCTCACCGGCGCAGATCTAGGTCGTTTGACCGCCGTGGGGGGCACGCTCTTCGGACGTATTCGAGAGACCATGCCCGGCACGCAGGTGCGACCTCAGCCGAGCCTCGATCCCGGCGCGCCTGAACTTCGCGTGCGTCTTCGGCGGGATGAAGCCGCGTCTCAGCTGCTCACGACGGCGAGCCTTGGGCTTGTTGTGGATGCGCTCGTCGACGGAACGTTTGTCGGGGAACTCGCTCCCCCGGGACGTCCGACCATCGATGTGATCGTTAGCGGCATGCGCGACGGCGAGAGCATCGAAGGGAGCGACGCGATTCGATCTTTGCCCGTTGTCACGCCGGCGGGCGACGTCGTCCCCCTCGCGAGCCTCGCGCGTATCAGCGAAGAGCTTGGGCCGACGGTGATTCAACGCATCGAACGCGATCGCGCCATCACGCTACAGATCGGACCACCGGACGATGTCCCTCTTGAGACGGCGCTGGCGGACATCGAGACCTTGGTGGCGGAGATGGGCGAAGCCGGAGAGCTCAGCGGCGTCGAGACGGACATCGCTGGGACCGCTGGGGATCTCGAAGTAGCCAAGGGACGTTTCGCGAATGTGCTCCTCTTGGCGCTGCTCATCAGCTACCTGCTCTTGGCCGCGCTCTTCGAGGACTTTCTCGCGCCTGTGGTCATTCTTGTGACGCTCCCATTGGCCGCCGCCGGCGGCGTGGGCGGTCTACGTTTGGTCGACGCATTCTTAGAGCCGCAGCCTCTCGATTTGATGACCGCGCTGGGCTTTCTGATCTTGATCGGCGTCGTTGTGAACAATGCAATTCTTGTGGTGGACGGTGCGCTGGCGGGACTCCGTCGCGGCGAGGAGCTTGAGGAGGCCATCGAAGAAGCGGTTCGCTCTCGCGTGCGACCGATTCTGATGACGGCGATGACGAGCATCGCGGGGCTCGCGCCGATGGTGCTCCTCGGCGGCGCGGGGTCTGAAATCTACCGCGGCGTCGGCGCCATCGTTCTTGGCGGCCTCGCGTTCGGAACTCTCCTCACGGTGCTCGTGGTTCCTTGCCTCTTCGCCCTCGTTTGGCGAGTGCGCCTTGGGCTCAAGAAGTCCGTGGTTGACGCCTAGCCCACGGCGCTGAGGGCGGTCCGCAGAAGGAATTTTGGGTGGGTTTCAACTGAATCCAGCGCCCGAATGAAACTTGGCGTTGGTGCCGTTGATTATGGTGCTAATTAGCCGGCGTGACCGAGAAATTAGTACTCACAGCGATCTTCGTCTTTCTCAACGGCTTCTTCGTCGCCGCGGAGTTTGCCCTCGTCAAGACGCGGCCTAGCAAGATCAACGCGCTCGCCGCGAAGGGCGATCGGCGGGCGATTCGCGTCAAGAAGATCATCGAGAAGCTCGATCTCTATCTCTCCGGTTGCCAGCTCGGCATCACCATCGCGAGCCTTGTCTTGGGCTACCTCGCAGAGCCCGCCTTCGCGGCGCTCATCGAGCAAGCGGCGGTGGGCCTGAACCTCACCACGGTGGAAGAGCTGGCGAGCGGCTCGAACCCCGTGATTCACTACACGGCGTTCGGACTCGCGCTCACCATCGTCACCATTCTTCACATGGTCCTCGGCGAGCAGGCTCCCAAGATCTGGGCGATTCACAAGGCCGAGAAGGCGGCGCTCTTCTTCTCGTTTCCTCTCGTCGCTTTCGTGACGGTGCTGCGACCGATCATCGTCGTGGTCAACGCGATGAGCAACGCGCTCCTTCGTCTCGTCGGCGTCTCAGGCACGCACGGGGAGCACAGCACGGACGTTCGCGAGCTCAAGGGCATCATCGCCGCCGCGGCGTCGGCTGGAAACATCTCCGGTCGGCAGCGCGTTCTCGCCGAGAACATTCTCAACCTCGTCGACCTCGAAGTGCGCCACGTGATGCTGCCTCGCGTGGACATCAACCACCTGGACGTTTCCGATGGTACGGACGCCAACCTCAAGCGCATCGCAAAGCTTGGCCACTCGCGTTGGGCTCTCTGCGACGGTGACCTCGATCACGTCATCGGCATGGTCCTGGTTCGTGATCTCTTCGAGCGCTTGCTCGACGAGAAGGAAAAGAGCGACATCGACCTGCGCGACTTCGCGCGCGAGGCGCTCTTTGTGCCCGACACGCAGCCTCTCTCTCGCTTTATCTCCGAGTCACAGAAGACCGGAAACCAAGGCGCCCTCGTCGTCGACGAGCACGGCACGGTGATCGGGATGATCTTCCTCGAGGACGCGCTGGAAGAGATTGTGGGCCCTCTACACGATGAGCGTGACCCGGAGCTGAGTCCTGTCATGGAAGCGGACGATGGCGCCATCGAGATGGATGGGTCCGTCGATCTACCCGAGGCGGCGGAGCTCCTCCGCATCGAATACGACGACTCCGTCGACACCATCGGCGGGCTCCTTATCACGAAGCTCGGCCGGATTCCGCGGCAAGGGGATGAGCTAGTGATCGGCGCCTACAACGCGAAGGTGCTGAGCATTCGCGGGCGCCGCATCGAGCGCATTCGCTTCGAAGAGCACCTCTCAGACGACGAGTAGCTCAGCCGCAGAAGTGCCCGATCACCGGGGCGCCGTCGACCATCTCGCAGCGGCCGCCTGTCTCGAGGGAGATACAGGAGCAGTCAAAGCACGCCTCGGGTAGCGCCTCGCAGGCGTACTCTGGACCATCATCGGGGCCGCAAGACTGCACGCAGTACTGGTTGTTTCGGCAGGTGCCGGGACCACACGGACGCTGTGGCTCACAGAGGCATTCCGCATCAGGACCTGGGCGCCAGATCCCTCCGTTGCAATCGATGCCGGTTCCGCAGCAAGCGTTTCCGCAGGAGAGACCCTCATTGAAGCAGTCGTCGCCGACATGGTCGGCGGGGTTGACGGGGCATGACGCTGTGACGGCGGGGCATTCGATGGGAGGGCAGCCCGCGGGTTGCCAGCTTCCCTCGACGCACGTCATGGGCGCCCAGTCGGGATCGCCAGCCGCAGGGCAGCACTCGCCGCATAGCGCGCCTTCTTCGACGCACGGGTCGCCTTCGCTGGGCTCTCGGCCGCATGTGCAGACGGGGTCAGGGTGGGCGAAGAGGCAGTTCCAAAGTCCGTCGGTGCATTCGCACGCCAGCAGGCTCCCACACTGACCGCTGCCTTCTCGGCAGGTCGCGCCCTCTGGGCTACAAGCCTCGTAGGGCGCCGCGTAAGGGTCGATGCCTGGAGGGCATTCAAGCACCACCGCCCCGGCGTCGAGGACGTCTGGGGTTTGGCTGTCCGGCGCGGAGGCGTCGACGGCGATGGCGTCCGGGCCGGCGTCCTCATCGAGTTGATTGTTGTGCGAGCTGCTGCAGGCGGCGAGGACGAGGAAAGAGACGAAGACGCGGATCATGAGGAAACTCTAAGCACGAGGCGTGCCGACGAGAAGAGAAGCGGTTTTCGTCGATGGACGAGCCAGAGTGTGCCGAAGCGAGAGTGTGCCGAAGCCAGAGGGGCGTGTCTTTTCGACACATCAGGAGCGGTGAAGGTAGATGCTGACGAGTGAAGCGACCCAAAGGATGTTGGCTCCCAGGAGCACGAGCATGGCTGGGCGAATCGCGCGCTGGAGCATGCCCTCGGCGACGGCGGCCTTGTCGCCGGTGATGAGGAGAGCGTCGCTCGGCCACTCGAGGGCCCCTTCGCGGAGCTGCGCCTGGAGCTTCGGAAAGACGCCGGTGAGCGTGACGGATTCGCCACTCTTCGGCGTGCCGATGCTCTGGGTGCCCTCATCTGGGAGACGAAAGCGAAGGATGCCGCCGCCCAGATGGGCGCGCACTTCGCCGCTGCCTTTGACCTGGATGATCTTGCGGCCTTCGATGGCGCTCACGTTGTACGCCTCGCCGTGAAACGTCCCCTCGATGGCGCCGGTGCACTCCGGCGACTCGAGCTCGATGGCGGAGCGAATGGCGCTGAGACGACGGCGCACTCTCGCCGCTGAGGTGAGAAGCCAGACAGAGATCGCGATGAGGAGGAGGCCCAAGCCAAAGAAGAGCAGCCCGTAGAGTCCAAGGCCGTGGCGTAGACGTGGGGCGAGGCCGTCGTCGGTGCGCACGCCGGTGCGGTCGATGGTAAAGTGTCCCCAGCGGTTGCGGTTGTTGTCTTGATATATGACCTCGAAGCCGCGGGGATGCTCTTCGAACCAAACATCGTAGACCTCTTCGTCGAATGTACCGCGCCATGGGGGCTCGCGGACCCACACGTCCCCCGCGCCGCCGCCGTCGGTGGTCTCCACGAAGACTCGTCCGGGAGCGGGCTGTATATGCACATCGGTGCCTGGGAGGGTCATGCCTTCACCACCGACAGGAGCACCCAGACCTTCGCGGGGCCCATCATAGACCGCCATCGGCGAAGCCTCGGTGGTGGACATCAAACCAAGGGCGATGACAACGCCGCCGAGAAGCACGCTGCTGAGCGCCGGCAGGGTGAGGTAGCGAGGGCTCGCCACGGCGACCTCCTGGGGCCTCCTTGTCTGTAAGTGAGCCGAAGCCGCCGCTTCGGCATACGCGAACACGCCGACCCCATAGGCGAGGGACGATAGTGCGAAGGAGCTCCACCAGGGCAGCCACTGACGACACACAAAGAAGAGCGCGAAGCCGGCGACCACGGGCGCGATACGAAGTGCGAGCAATCCCAAGCGGTGACCCCAAGAGAGCCGGTCCCACTGCGCGAGGGCGCGGTCCAGGTTCGGCATGGGGTAAGTGGGGATCGCGCGGCGCTCTGGTTCGGGGAGCGTTAGATGCGCCGGTACGAAGAGCGCATAAGGGGCCAAGATGGCGCCGTGGATGAACGATGCGATGGCGGCGGCGCCGACGGTGCCCATGGGGCCATTCGGCAAGGCGGCGGCGGCGGCGGCGTAGAGCGGGAACCACGCAAAGTGACTGAGCGCGGACAAGAACACGCCACGGCTGTGGAAGCGCGCCGTCTGACCACGCGCGCGCAAGCCAAAGACCAACAGGGCTACCTGCTGAAAGCCCGGTAGAAAACCACAGCAAAGCGACCCGGCGGTGAACATGGGCGTGAGCGCGATGAGGAGGAACCGCAAGCACTCACGATAGCATGAGAGAGGGGGATCGAAGATTGGGATTCACTCGTTCGCGAGGGCGAAGGCACCGAGGATCTCGTGGAGACAGGGCGCTGCAAATCCTCGGGTCTTCGTCGGGGCAAACGCGCCGAAGACCAGAGCGCCAACGATGAACGCCATGACGCCGCTGGACTGCTGAGCGCTCAGGGTGCCGCCGCTTCGGGCCTGGATAAGCGAGACTTCGGTGTCGAGGACGCGGCGCATCTTGCGAAAGAGCGTCGGGTCGCGAACGGCTTCGGCGAAGAGGCCGACCCAGCAGCGGGCGCCGTCGATCCCTGCGGTGCCGCGCAGACGCAGCGCGGCGTCCGCATAGGCTGGCAATCCTTCGCCTTCTTCGGCCCGTGTCCGCTCGCGAAAGTCGACAACGAGCTGGTCCAAGAGGCAGGTCAGGAGCTCGTCCTTGCCCTTGAAGTGGTGGTGGATGAGCCCCGGCGCCACGCCCGCTTCTTCGGCGATGGCGGCGATGGTCGCCCCGGCGTATCCGTGGTTTGCTAGTACCTGCGCGAAGGCTTCGAGTATTTCTTTTCGTCGCTCTTCGCGTTTGCTTGGACGTCCCATCGCCTGCTCCTCGTTGTTTGGTTGGATAACCAATTTACTAAACCCACGCTAGCGTTATGGACACTTCGACAGGCCATCAGCTACCAGCGCTCCAGAAATGGGGTCTGCTTGGCGCCCTCTACTTTTCCCAGGGCCTGCCTTTTGGCTTCTTCACGCAGTCCTTGCCCGTGGTCCTCCGCAAGGAAGGCCACTCGCTCATCGCCATCGGCCTCGTCTCGCTGCTGGCGCTGCCGTGGGCGCTGAAGTTTCTTTGGGCGCCCTTTGTGGACCGCCACTACTCGGCGCGTTTCGGAAAACGTCGCTCGTGGATTCTTCCGCTCCAGGGGGCCTCGGTGGCGGCGCTCCTGCTCCTCGCCGTCGTGCCGGACGTCACGATCTTTGTGCTGTGCATCGTCTTCGTGGTGAACCTGCTGAGCGCCACCCAAGACATCGCCACCGATGGCCTCGCCGTGGACCTGCTTTCGTACCGTGAGCGCGGTATCGGAAATGGACTTCAGGTCGCTGGATATCGAGTCGGGATGGTCACCGGCGGTGGCGCGCTGCTGATCTTCTACGGGGAGCTCGGGTCGCGCATGACATTCTGCGTGATGGCCGCATGCATCGCCTTGGCGAGCATTCCGGCGATGCTGTTCCGTGAGAATACGGCTGCGCCGACGGAGAGCGCGGGTGAGGAGGAGCCGGCGGCGCAGCCTCGCGTCGCGCACTTTTTGAAGCAGCCGGAGGCGCTCAAGCTCCTCGCCCTCATCGCGTTTTATAAGTTCGGCGACGCCCTGGCGACGGGGATGTTGCGGCCCTTTCTCTCGGACCTGGGCCTCGGAATGGCAGACCTTGGGTGGCTCCTCGGCACCGCTGGTTTTGCCGCTGGCCTCGTTGGCGCACTCACGGGGGGCGCGCTCGTGGGCGTCCTTGGGCGGAAGCGCTCGCTGCTCTTCTTCGGCGTGATCCAAGCCCTGAGCATCGGTGGCTACGCCCTCCTCGCCACGGGGTCGCCGACGTTGATTCATCTCTACGTGGCGTGCTCCATCGAGCACTTCGCTGGAGGGATGGCCACCGCTGCGCTCTTCACCTGCATGATGGACTGGTCGCGCCCCGACGCCGCCGCGGCGGACTACACGGTGCAGGCGAGCGCCGTGGTCATCGCCACCGGCACGGCTTCCGCGCTGGCGGGGTTCAGCGCTCAGTGGCTCGGCTACTCCGCGCACTTTGCTATCTCGGCGTTGCTCGGTTTAGGCGCGGTGTTTTCAGCCGCGCTTCTTTTTCCCAAGACAGAGCCGGTTCCAATCGCGACGCACAGAGAGGAAAGCAGCCCATGAGCTTTGACGTACACATCCTTGGTGTTGGCGACACGTTCTCGGAGTTTCACCACCCGACTTCATTGCTCCTGGAGCATGACGGCTTCTTCTTGGCCATCGACTGTCCGGACATGTACCGGCGGGTGCTTCGTGACGCGCGGACGATCAGCGAGCGGCCCCTGGACCTCCGCAACATCGACCACATGCTCATCACGCACGTGCACGGGGACCACATGAACGGTCTCGAGGGCGTCGGCTTCTTCAAACACTTCGCTCAAAACAAGCCGATGGGCTTGGTGGCCAGCGCCGAGGTGCGCGAGGACCTGTGGGAGAGACGCCTGGCGGCGAGCATGGGGCAGGTCTGGACCGGCGAGGCCATGAAAGCGATGCACTTCGAGGACTACTTCGACTTCACCTGCTTGCCATGGGATGCGCCACTGAAAGTGGGTCCGGTTTCCATCACGAGTCGGCGCACAAAGCACCACGTCACGACCAGCGCGCTGCGCATCGAAGCCGGTGGGGTGGTCCTTGGCTACTCGGCGGACACGGCCTTTGACCCGGAGCTTATTGAGTGGCTCTCGAGCGCGGACCTCATCATTCACGAGACGAACCTGGGACCGTCGCACACGCTCTATCGCCAGCTCGCGAGGTTGCCCGCGCAGCTCCGCGCGAAGATGCGTCTCGTTCACTACCCCGATGGATTCGAGAAGATCGACTCGAAGATCGAGCTTGCGCGTCAGGGTGATGTGCTGACGCTCCCCTAGGAATTCGGGCTTCTTCGCGAAGCCATCGACGCCGCGCGCTTCCACAGCATCGTCCCACGAAGCCTCATCTGGGCTTCGCGCGGCGATTTAGGCGGAGTAAAATTTCACAAAAGCTGCGTAAAAACGCCCTTAAAGCGGTCGGATCATCGGTGAGACGTGCTTTCCCCCTAAAGAGGGGACTGGATGCGTCCGATGAGATCCTTGGAGGCTCAAAGCCCATGCGAGTTCAAGGAACGTCACCCATCAACCCTCTACGTACAACTTCAACGCAGAACGCCGCCCCTTCCCGGAGCGAGCGGCCCAAGGATGGTGCTGAAGTCTCCCTTGTCGCGACTCAACTCGCGGACTCCAAGGCGCCCGAGGTCATCGACGCAAAACGGGTCGAGCGGCTGAAGGCGACCATCGCCAATGGCACGTTCACCATCAACGCCGACACCATCGCTGCGCGCATGCTCGCGGAAGAATCGTGAGAAGCGGGATGTCCGAAGAGGCGAAAGCGCTGTGGGAGCTTCTCAAGACGGAGCGCGAAGCGGCTCGGCGCGCGGATGCGATGGGGCTGCTGACGCTCCAGTCGATGAAGCGTGACGCGATGGAGGGGTTGGCGAAGGTGCCGGACCACGAGCGGATGGAGCTTGTCCGCTACGCCCGTGAGAACCTCCGCCGGATCCGTACTCTGCTCAGTTGCTACGAGGGTAGCCTGGGCATTGAAAAGGCGCCGCAGACCTACGGAAACTCCGGACGACTGCGCGTGACTGTTGGGAACGGCGGGACATGAGCATCTACGGCATTCTGAACACGGGCCGCACCGGGATGACGGCGCACTCCTACGCCACCGGTGTGACTGCGCAGAACGCCGAAAACGCGACGACCGCCGGCTACTCAAGGCGCCTCGCGCGGCTCGAAAACGTCGCTCCTCCGCAGGGCGGCGTTCGCGCACGCGGCGCTCGGCGCGTCGTGGACCCCTTCATCAACAAGCGGCTTCTCGGCGCGGGCTCGGGCGCGGGCTACGGCGAGGCGAAGGCCTCTGCGCTCGGCGTCCTCGACCACGTATTCGCGGACGGCCCAGGCGACCTGGGTGAGCGAATCGGCGCGTTTGAAGCCGGTCTTGTTGAGCTCAGCACGCACCCCAGCGAAGGCGGAACGCGTGCGTCGATTCTCACGAGGGCGGAGGCGCTTTCAAACGCGTTTAACGGCGCGGCGGCAGAGCTGCGCGGCGCACGCGGAGAGATCAACGACCGAATCGCTGGGGAAGTCGACGCCATCAACGCATCCGCATCGCGCATCGCGGACCTCGGCGCTCAGATCACACGCTCGGAGATCGGCGGACAAGAAGCGTCGGACCTTCGCGACCTTCGCGACCAGGAGCTCCGTTCCCTCGCGAAACGCGCGCCCATCACCGTCATCGAAGGGGAGCACGGTTCCATGAACGTGCTGCTCGCGGGGAGCGTGAGCCTCGTCGACGAAGACCACCGCGCCCACGCCCTGAGCGCACCCATCGACCCTGGCACAGGGAATGTCGTCATCCAGCGGCGGGAAGCAGGCGTCGACCGAGACGTCAGCTCGCTCTTCACCGCTGGAAGCGTCGGCGGAATGATCGACGCGCGAGACGGCGCACTGAACGACGCACAGGTGGCCCTCGACGAGCTGGCCTTCGACTTTGCCGGCGCCTACAACACGGTGCATCAAACCGGCGTTGGCCTGGATGGTGTGGGCGGACGCGACCTCTTCGACGCGGGAGTCGTCGCCGGCGCCGCAGCGCGCATCGCGGTGTCCGCCGATGTCGCAGGGCAGCCAGACCGCATCGCCGCAGCGACGGACCCACTCGGCGTAGACGGCGACAATCGTGGCGCGTTGGCCCTCGTGGACTTGGCGAGCAACAGCTTCGCGCGTGGAGGAACCGAGACGGCCGTGGGCGGCTACTCTCGAATCGTCGCCGACGCAGGCGCGGGCGTTCGCGCAGCGTTGGATGGCGCGGACACGGCGGCGGCGGCGCTCTCTCAGGTGAGCGCACTTCGCGAGGGCATCAGCGGCGTCTCCACGGACGACGAGATGGTGACGCTGATGGAACTTCAGCGCGGCTATCAGGCGACACTAAAGGTAATTCAAACGGCAGATGAGATGCTCGAGAGCCTCATCAACATGAAACGGTAGTCATGCGTATTAGCGACCGATCGTTCTATGACCAAAACCGAAGCTCGCTAGCAGCGCGGCGCAGCGACCTTGCGGCCGCACAAAGCAAAGCGTCGACGGGCAAGCGAGTGCAGAAGCCGAGCGACGATCCGCTCGCGGCGAGTTTGGCGACGAAGCACCGCGCACAAGAGCAGCACCTCCGCGCCAACCTGAAAGCGATCGATTCTGGGCGCACGAGAGTCAACGTCCAGGACTCTGTTCTTGGCGATGCGTCGGATCGTTTACGGCGCGCTCAGGAGCTCGCTCTTCAAGGCGCCAATGGCATCATGGACCCGAGCGACCGTCGCGCGATCGCCATCGAGATCTCATCGATTCGTGATTCGATCATCGGGCTCGCGAACACCCAAGACGCAGAAGGCTACGTCTTTGCGGGCTATCGCTCGGACGCGCCAGCGTTTGATGCCGCGGGGGTCTATCAGGGCGACGCCAACGTGCCCACGTACGACGTTGGTAACGGCGTTCGGATCGCCGGAGGAGTCACCGGACAGACCGCCTTCGATGCCGGCGGAGCGGACGACGTTTTTGACGTCCTCGCGGACCTGGAGGCGGCTCTCAACGCCGACGACGGACCTGGAATCGCCGCCACCATCGACCGTCTCGACCGGGCGCACGAGACGATGGTCTACGCACGTGCGGACGTAGGCGGCGCGCAAGCGGGCCTCGACGCGGCGGAGACCATCGCCGAGCGGATGCGTGACGAAGCCATCAGCGCTCAGACCTCACTCGTCGGGATCGATGAAACCGAAGCCTACCTGGACCTGCAGCGCACTCGAGACGCATACGACGCAGCGGTTCGAATCGCCTCGCAGATTCCTCCGCAGGGACTTGTGTCGCAGTGAATCACGCGGGCTCCATCGGTGGTGATGGGTTCAGGCCACGAAGAGATGTCCGTTTGTCGGAGGAGAGCCCATGTTGACCTTAACCCGCAGACCCGGAGAACGAATCGTCATCGGGGATGGAATCGAGATCGAGGTCCTCGCTGTCAGTGGGGGACGGACTCGACTTGGTATTCGAGCCCCGCGCGAAACGAGCGTCGTCCGTGGGGAGCTCCTCGACCGCGTGCTCGGTCAAAACCTGGAGGCCTCCACGGAAGCGCAGGGGCCTGAGACCTGGCGTCCGCCCACGGACCTCCCCATCGTGACGCTGGAGTCGGGGCTCTACGGAATGCCCGACCTGAAGCGCTGGGTCGTTTGCGAGCTCGCCGAAGCCGTCGAAGGCGCGCGGATCCCGCTGAGGCTTTTCATCGCAGCAGACCGACCGTCCATCCGGCTGCTCGTCGCGGACGTCGTGGTCATCCGCCCCGACTTCCCCATCGTCCAGGCCTGCCTCATGGCGGGCGTCCCGGCGGCGAGCGCGGTCCTCGCCGGCGTCGTCACCGCCCCCACGGACGGGGAGTGCTCCATCAACCTTGCGGCCCCCATCGTCATCGACCTCGCGCAACGTCGGGGACGACAGGTGATCCTCTCGGATGCACGGCTGCCCGTCGACGCGCCGCTCCACGCGGCCCCTGCGATGGTCGCGCAGCTGTGATGGAGACGGCTGGAATACTAGGCTTTGCGACGAGCTCGACGGAAGCCATCGACACAGCGATACGCATCTTGCGCGGCGCCGTCGCGGCGGGCGCCAGCGACATCCATCTTCGAGCGGGGTCCCCACCGCACGTGAGAATCGACGGCGAGCTTTGCCCTTTGGAGCACCCCGATCTCAAAGCCGACATGCTCGACGCCGTGTATCGAAACTTCTCCGCGTGGGCGAATGTTGGACAAAGTCGCGTGTCACAGCTCCAGCTGGAGTTCGGCGTCACCGTTCCTGATGTGGGACGTTTTCGTGTTCACGCCTACAAACAACAGGGAACCCAGGCGATGGTGATTCGTCACATTCCCCTGCCCGTTCCGGACTTCGCGACGCTTCGTCTGCCGCCGGTGATCAAGCCGATCTCGCAGGAAACACGGGGATTGGTCCTCGTCACGGGCGCAACGGGCAACGGGAAGTCGACGACCATCGCGGCGATGCTCGAGTACATGAACCACCAAAGCTGCCGGCACGTGGTGACCATCGAGGACCCCATCGAATTCGTCTTCTCCGAAGGCAAGAGCATCTTCTCGCAGCGTGAGATCAACGTCGATGTGCCAAATGCGCGGGAGGGGCTGCGCGGCGCTCTTCGCGAAGACCCCGATGTCATCTTTGTGGGCGAGATTCGTACCCATGAAGAGTTTGATGTCGCCTTGAACGCCGCCGAAGCGGGGCACCTTGTGGTCTCGACGCTCCACTCCACGGACTGCATGGGCGCGGTCTCGCGCATGCTTGGATTCTACCCGCCGGAGATGGAGAGCCATATGCGTGGGCGCTTGGCGGAGGCCCTCACGGCGGTCGTTTGCCAGAAGCTCCTGCCCTCACGCGGCGGCCGGGAACGGGTGCTCGTCACCGAGGTGATGCGTCGGGGTGCGACCATCGTCGACTGTATCCGGGACGCGACACGCTTCCGAGGTCTGCCGGCGGCTCTCGACTCCGCGTTCCACGAGCTCGGAACCCACAGCTTTGACTCCATGTTGCTCAAGATGGTGAAGGGCGGGGTGATCTCCATCGAAACGGCTCGGGCCGCGGCTCGCTCAGAGAAGGATTTGATCCGTCAGGTAAAGTTGGGCCGGTAGCGATTCTGCAGATTGACTTTGGTCATTGGGTGGCCTCAGCTACGTCTCTGTGACCGACCCAAAGACCACCGAATCCTCCGCAGATAGCGCTGAAAGCGAAGCGGATGACCTCTCCGGGGCGCGCCTCGTCGTGCGCCCATTGACCTTCGACGACATCGACGTCGTCATCGAGATCCAGCGGGAGTGCTTTCCAGACATTCCGCCTTGGAACCCGGGAAACCTGCGGGACCATATCGCGACCTTCCCCGCCGGTCAGATCGGCATTGAGCTCGATGGCGTCCTCGTCGCCTCGTCGAGCAGCCTCATCGTTGAAGGCAAGAGTTTCGAAGAGCCCCACGACTTCGAGGCGGTGGTGCCAGGTGGTTTTCTCACGAACCATGACGACGAAGGGGACGTCCTCTACGGCGTCGACATTGTGGTGCGGCCGGACGCTCGAGGGATGCGTTTTGCACGACGAATCTATGAGGCGCGTCAGAATATCATTCGGGAACTGAACCTGCGTCAGCTCGTCATCGCGGGTCGGCTGCCGAACTACGGTCAGCACGCGGACGCGATGAGCGCGCGTGAATACGTCGGCAAGGTGGTGCGCAAGGATCTCTCCGATCCAGTGCTGACGGCACAGCTCGCCAACGGGTTCGTCCTGCGCATGGTCCTCGATGACTATATTCCAAGCGACAAAGAGTCGCGCGGGCATGCGGCGCTGATGCAGTGGTTGAACCCCGCGTACGTTCCACCGGACGTTGAACCGCGCCCGTCCAAGGCACGCGTGGCGGCGGTTCAGTATCAGATGCGGCGCGTGGAGTCCTTTGAGGACTTCTCCAAGCAGGCCGAGTTCTTCATCGACACGGCGAGCGACTACCGCTGCGACTTCGTGCTCTTCCCGGAGCTCTTGACCAACCAGCTGCTGGGCTTGCTTCCGCCGGACCGACCAGGGGCCGTCGCACGTGCTCTCGACAC
>JBLHKB010000076.1:0-17747 GCA_047619315.1 Polyangiales bacterium | reverse complement strand
GTCGTTCGTGATGCCGACGGCAGTCGTCCACTTGTAGAGGCCAGGGACAAGCGTCCGTCCACCGAGCTCGCCAGCGCCCAAATTGGTAAAGTCGGGAGCCGGTCTGCTTGCGCCATCGGTGTATGCGGCCTCCATGTCGAGCACCGCCAGCGTGAGGTTATTCGGAGTGGGGACGCCGTAGTTGGCGGCGAAGACCCTGCTCGGCGATTCGACGGCAATGGAGGTGGAGAACTCAGTGGACACGTCGGGGACCAGGGAGAAGCCGGTGATGAGGCTGGAGGCCGCCGGGCTGAGGCCTACGTTGCCGCCGCTGAGCAAGGACCCGGTAGCGTTGGTGATGCCGGCCTTCGCGAGGACGACGTAGTTGCCGGCCGCCGTGGGATCGTCTGTCGAGCCGATGTCGATGCGTGGCGGCCCACTACAACTGCCGTCTATCACGCCGTCGCAGTCGTCGTCGACGCTGTTGCAGACCTCGGGTGTTGGACCGACGCCGCCGGAGCACGGACCCCACGTGCCGCTGGCGTCGCAGGTCTGTGAGCCTAGCGAGCACGCACCTATCGAGCTGCCACATTCGCGAGGCGGATCGTCGACTAAGCAGAGACAACCCTCATCGACGGCCCCGCTGCAGTCCTCGTCGCGCATCCCTTCGCAGACTTCGGTCCCCGAGGAGACGCCCCCCGTGCATGCCGCGAACTCGCCCGCGGTGCATGTCTGCGTGCCGGGCCGGCAGATCCCGATGTTCGAGCCACAGGACCGCTCGATGCTATCGTCGATGGCTCCGTCGCAGTCGTCGTCCAAATTGTTGCACTTCTCGATGGTCGGTAGGGTCTCGCCACTACACGTGCTCCAGGCTCCCCCAACGCACACCTGCATACCGGCGCGGCAAGTGCCCACCACCGAGCCGCAGGCGCGGATCACCGACTCATCGATCATCCCGTCCGTTGTCGAGACCGTCGCAGACCTCAGCGACAGCGTTCATCCCACCGCTGCACATTTCCCAGGCGCCCGCGATGCACCTCTGCATGCCAAGCCGGCACTCGCCGACGTCGCTGCCGCAGGCCCGGGGGTCGATGACGTCGTTGCAGTCCTGCGGCACGTCGAGCCCGGGGGCATCGTCCGGCCCGTCCGCACCTCCATCTTGGGATGTCGTTTCGACGACCTGTAGAGCGCCAACACGCATGTGGTCGAGCTCCGCGTGAACGCGAAGATCGTAGACGCCGACGGGAAGAGGTGTCGCAAGCCGTACCAAGATGCCGTCGAGGTCGACGTCGACGAGCTCGGCCCGTTGAGGACCAACCCACACTTCGACGCCGTCGCGGATGTGCAGGTCCGAACCCCTCGCCTCCAAGTAGTCGACGAAGGGAATGTTGCTTACTCTGTATTCCGTCGTTACCACATCGGCCACGAACACGCGGCCCGGCTCGAGAACCGGCATTTCTTGCACACATCCGGTGATGACGAGGATGCTGAGTATGGTGCGCGTGTTCATACGGCTCCCTTGTTCGTGATGGCCCCCAACAACGAGTCGAGAACCGTTGGGTCCAGTGGTTTTCGCACAACACGAACGCCCTCGAGCGTGTCCACTGTGGAGCCTGAAACGATAACCAGTTTGTCGAGGAGGTGCGGGTGGTCTTGACGAACAGCCTCCACCAGGTCTCGGCCACTCAAATACGGCATGCTCATATCGCAGAGCACGAGATCGAACTGCCGGTCGCCAATCCACCGGAGCCCCTCTTCCGCGTTGGTTGTGCCTTCGACGTCCGCGCGCTTTCGGAGCCATCGCTGCATAGAGCGAACGACGGCCGCATCGTCATCGATGATCAGGAGACGCGGGCGTGATGGTGCGACCGACGACGACGCTGGGGAAACGGTCAAGGACTCCAGCTCAGCTGGGAGCGAGAGCCGGAAAACTGTCCCCTCCGAGGAGCTGGATGCGAGCTCCAGGGTTCCGCCGTGCGCTTCGGCGAGGGAACGCGAGATGTAGAGCCCGAGTCCAGTTCCTTCGTTGCCCTTGGAAGTGTAGAACGCTTCGAAGAGCCTTTCTTTTGCTCCCAGCGAGATCCCTGGTCCATCGTCACAAACGTCGACAACAACCTGGCTATCCTCGCGTCGCGCAACGACTCGGACGCTCCCCCCTGCCCCTGTGGCATCGAGGGCGTTATTCACGAGATTGAGGACGACTTGCTCAACGCGTCCGCGGTCCACGACTATCTGAATACCGTCTTCCACGCATACGTCGATCGTACCATCTGGCCGACGTGTACGCGCCATCTGCGCCATGTTCTCGATGAGTGATTTCACGCAAACTAGTTCACGGCTTGCCTCCTTGCCCCCGGCAGAGACGGCGGAGAGGTCACGGACGATTCGAATGATGCGCTGCACGCCCTGTTGGGCATCCGCAATCATCTCCCGCACGTCTTCGCTGAGGGGCTCGTCGTCAAGGGCGAGCAGGTTTGCGTTCACGAACGCGAGGGGCGTGTTCATTTCATGCGCAACGGACGCGGACAGGCGACCGAGCATCGCGAGCTTCTCACCAACTCTCGCTCGCCGTTCAAGATTCGCGGCGCGAAGGTTGCTCAGCACAGTGCGAGTGAGAAGCTCTGCCACACGAATGTCGGCGCCTGAGACCTCGCCGAGGGCAACGACCAAGCCGAAGTCTCGTTCGCCTTCGAGGAGGGCGATGACGTGATTGCCATTGGGGAGCAGGATAGCCTCGGACCCGTCATTCGTTCTCCGGGCTTCGTCGACGCGACTACGAAGTGCCGTAACGCCCGTGCCCGCGTTTTCGAGGTGGCTGAGGTGTTCTGGGGCCGGAAGGACCTCCCAAGGCACCACAAGCAAGCGTAACTCCGCGGCTAAGCCAGCGAGATGCGCCTCTGGGTCGTCGTCGGGCATGCGGCTGAGCGAGAGAGAGCGCGAGAGCGCCATCGCATCGTGATGGAGCCGACTGCTCAGCTCCTCGATGGCTGCTCCCAAGTCACCGACCTCGTCATTCGGCAACTTCGGGGCGGTGATCGGCAATGTGGTGCTCTCACGGACGACGCGCACGAGAGAACGAATCGGTGATGTTACGCCGCGCGAGAGCCCCCACGCCATAAGGAGAAGAGGCACAATCACAAGTGCCGAGGCCACAATGACGCGCCTTGAGGTGGCGAACGCGGCGGCGCGTGCAGGCTCGAGGGGAGCCGTCGTCTCCAGCCGTAGACCAGGCTCGATGGGGGCGACGATCTGAATAGAGACGTCACCTCGCTGAGCCTGAATGACGCCGGCGTGACTGTCGTCAACGACGAGCTCCGCGCTCCATCCGTACGAGAACACCATGAGGTCATGAAGCGGGACGACCCCGGCAATGCGAACGCCGCCTGCTCGGGCGTGGAGAATCGCGCTTGTTCCAGAGAGAACAAGCGCTCCGTCGGCCCCGCTCCCGGCCGAGCGCAGCGTCTCGATGGCTTCTTCGCTGCTTGCCGCTTCAAACACTTCCACGTTCCCGCGCCAGACGAGAACCGCAAGCGCCGTGCCTTCGACGATGGCGGACACTTCGAGTAACCGCCCTCCATCAACGGCGAAGGCCGCGGCCCTCAGCTGCGCTCTGGCCAGCTCAAGTCGTTGGCGAATGGCGTCACGACGGTGTTCCGTCACAATTATCGCACGGTCGACGAGGCCCGCTTCTTTGTCACCTTGGACGACGGACAAGACCGCGACGGTACTCACCGCAAGGGTGACGAGCCCGGCAAGCAGAACAACGGACAAGACCCGGACAAAAAGATTCACTCTCCGCGCCTTTCTCATCGTTGCCTCAAGACGCTGCGGGTCGTGGTCCCTGAGTTCCCCGCCGAATCACGCGCGACGACCACAATGTTCGTCAGGCCACGACGAACCGATGTAGACAAACGAAACGAACCATCTACACCCACTGGCACGTTGTTCCCATTGATGGTGACAATAGCGCCGGGTTCGGTTCGCCCGGACACTAACGCCGTTTCTTGGACGAGCTGACCCGCCGTTGGCGAACGAAGTCTGACCCGTGGCGACGTACGGTCGAGGACAACACTAAAATGCCCCCGGGGGCTCTCATGGCCATGGCCCGCAGAAGTCAGTGCGCGGACCGACCAGGTGTAGTCGCCGCTGGATAACGCAACACGTACTTGAGTCTCTTCCACCTGACGCTCGATCGTCTCACTCGGTCCGCGAACCGTGACCTCGTACTCCTCCACGGCGGCGACTGGTGCCCATCGCATTTGCACACTCCCACGAGTGAGTATCTGCGCAGCCTCAACTGGCTGCAGCAGTTCTGCCGGGGCGGGCAAGTCCGCCCCTTCGTCTACGATCTCGCCGTCCATATTGATCCGTACAAACTGGGCTTCGCCGATCGAGCGCTCTGGACCCACGCCAGCAACAATGCGCCCTCGCCCGGTAAGCATTGCGACCTCGGCGATGTCGTCGCGGATCTCGATTCTCGCCTCGACATACCCCGCTTCGCCGATGTCCAAGCGATGAAGCGCGAGTTCGCCAGACGGCAGTGCGACTTCGAGACGGTCCACCCCGCCGTCAGGGTTGACGCGTGCACGGAGCTGCCCCGAAAGATGACGCAAACGGCCAACGTGGGGCGTCTGGGACGGAATGAGCAGCGTAGTGCGCGGTTCCATGTCCGCCGATACCTGACTCGAAGCAAAGAAAATCGTCGCACGGGCGAGCGCCATCGTTTGAACGGACTCAGCAGCGAAGAGACCCTGACCCAGTGCCCCTGGACTCCAGTGCGCCGTCGACGCGACCTGAACGCGTACGTCTCCAACGATCGCTGTGATGGAGGCCACGGAGGGTACGCTAGGAGGTGCGACGGCCAGATCGCTCGTCCCCGATTCTTCGGAGAGCACGACTGCCTCGTCGGACGTGCAATCGCACCCCGAGAACGCGAGAGCGAAGACGACGACGAATCGACACGAAGACTCTTTAGAACTGTACCGCACCGATCGCCTCCACAAACCCTGTTAGCCATGGACGGTTCCAAGCGCGGTGCCCAAGATCGGCTCCGAAGGACGCTCCGAGGTCGACACCGAACTCAAACATCTCTAAGCGAAGTCGCGGACCGAGAGCAACCCGCGCGAGAACATACGCCGACTGACCGGACGCTTCTCGGTCAGCAATGTGCGCCCGCGCACGCCCGTACCCGCCGCCCAGTGCCACCCGGAGCGCAGCTCCCACGCTCCGGCCGAACGCCATTTCCATCAATCCGAAGACGCCTAAGTTGTGGCGGATTCCGCGCAGTTCGCCGATCGATGAGTTTTGATCCGACGCGTGAATCCTGACGAAGGTGTACGTCGCGCCTACGCCCAAGCGCAGCCAAGACGCGGTCTTGAACCAAAGTCGCAGCGATGCACCAAATCCAGCGCGGCGCCACAGGTCGAAGCTTCCCCGAAGAGCGAGTTCCGCCAAGACAACGGTCTCGGGCACATCAGGCGGCGGGGCAAGTTCGGCCAAGACAACGATCTCGGGCACATCAGGCGGCGGGGCAGCAGATACGGGCGCGCGAATCACGACGTCGCGGCTTCCGAGGGGCGCGATTCGTCCGTCGACGACCGCTCCGACCCCCACTCGCTGTACGCTTGGACCCTCCGCGCCTGGGCAGGTAAACGGAGCAGTGTGATACGCGCCGGTGCCGCAGCGAACGCGCAGACGAGTTACGTCAACGGGCGTCCCGTCCGCGCTGTAGCCGTTTGCGCCAACATCGAACGACTCGCCTCCGGCGACGGAGTCAGGCACTTCGAGCCTTGCTTCAACGGGCCAATGGGCGCTCACTTCGAGCATTGCAGTGGCCAGGATCCGCTCGCCGATGCCTACGGCAAGATCGACAGAATTCACCGAGACCGGCGCAGCGAGGCCGACGGCAGCAGCGCCATCCTCGAGCCAACGAAGGCTTCGCAGTTCGCCGCGGGTCGATTCAATGTTAAGCGGGAGAGTGCGGCTCAGTCTTCCCTGGGCATCTACGACCACCATGAATGCAGCCTCGCGCGGAGGACCGCCGGCTTCGATGGCCATGTCCGCAGCGAGAACCAGGACCTGTGGCTCGCCGGGTGACGTGCGAGGGGCCACCCCCGCGACGCCCACCATGGCCCCACTTCGTACGACGATTCCGAGGACGCCATCCCTTGGCACGCGGGCACGCATCCGCCCCTCCCCCCTGCTCTCGAGTGCGATCTCACCATCCATGGTGCTCTTCCCCGCCGTTGGAGCCACCCACGACAACGTCCAACCGTCGACCTCGGCGGGTCGCACGAACCGTCAACTGACCATGGTCGTCGAAGGGTACCGTGATCACAGCCCGGGTTTCGCGATGAACAGCCTCAAGGACGAGACGATCGCCAACCTGATGAGGCCGCAAGCGCAGCCACCGAACGCAGGGACCAGCTCGTTCTTCCACGAGGACCTCTGCGGTGCTCGAAGTCCATTCGATCGGTGCGTCGCTGGATACGCAGTGACCGTCATGGTCCGTGAGCACAGCCATGACGCGTCGATCTTGCTCGGCGCCGGCGGGGCCGTAAACGTATATTTGCTGTGCCACAGCGGGGGCCGACCAGATCAGGACGGCAAGTACACAGACACTGTGACTGTACTTCACACCGAAGAAGTACGACCTAGTAGGAAAATACTTAATACGACTGGGGAGGACTGGAGCACGCTAGTTGTGCGCAGGTACGCCGGAGAAGTTCGACGAGCTCCGACGGGTTCGCAGATTTGTGCACGAAGCCGTCCGCGCCACCGCGTGCTGCAAGCTGACGCAGTTCGTGCTCTTCAACGCCGCTGTAGAACACCACAGCCGTGCCACCCAACTGCGTATCGGCGCGGAGAAGTTCGAGAATTTCGATCCCTCGAAGGCCCGGCATGTTCATGTCGATCACTAGAACGTCCGGACGGTAGGACGCGACGAGGTTGAGCACGCCAAACGCACGATTGCTGACCTCCACCTCGAATCCAGCTCGGGTCAAGGTTCGACAGGTGATCTTCGTCATAAGTGGATCATCATCGACTAGAAGAATGCGTCTCACCCTGATGATGAACGGACAGAATCGAGGTCGGTTGAGCTGATACGGGTTCCTTTCGCGCCATCGGCTTATCAATGAAGAACTCCCGCCCGAATCGGCCGGATAGTTGCGCTTGACATGGCTCCGAGAATGATGCCTCACCTGAGAAGTCTCTCCGTGTTTTAAGATATCAGTCGAGCCGGGGCGACCACGGAAATGGCGTCGGCATCTTGGAGAGACGGTCCCTGGGGATCCGGAACGAGCCATACTCGCGCTAGGGGACGTCAACAGATGTATGGTCTCTTTCCGTAAAGAAGTCAGGACTCACCGATGGCAAAGCAACCAAAACACGTGGTCTGCACACAGTGCAGGCTTGGGCAGGAACGAGTGATGAAGCAGTCATTCCTCGGCTTCTTCAAATTCGCGTGCGAAGAGTGCGAGACCCAGAACACATACCCGCTCTCGATGACCTACGCCGTCATCTACGGCCTGGCGATTCTTAGCGCGGTGGCGACGGGCTTCCTGGGCGAATTTCGCTGCGGGATTCTAGCCATTGGCGGCGTCCTCGCCCTCGCCTTCGACTTTGGTATTCGACGGCGCGCCAAGGAGGCGCTCAAGAACGAGCGCTCCAAGGGACAGGTTGTCGCCGACGTCTTCAAGTAGGCCGAGTTCGAGAGCTCGGCCGTTGCGACGGGCGGGCTAGAAAGCCTCGGGCTCCGGTTCGGCTTCCATGCCGTCGAGGTCCTCGGCCCCATGTGTGAGCTTCTTGAGAGGTCCCAGGGCCGCCACGACGACGACGCCGATGGCGGTGCAGAATACAGCCACGCCGATGAAGACAGGCATCTCGCCCGCGTCACCCACGGCGGCTTCACCGATGAGGCCGGCGACCTTATTGCCGAGGCCCGTGGCGGCGAAGTAGGCGCCCATCATCAGCGACGCATACTTGATGGGGGCCAGCTTCGTAATGAAGCTGAGGGCCACCGGCGACGCACAGAGTTCGCCGATGGTGTGGAAGAGGTACGCAAGAACGAGCCATCCGAGCCAGGCCTGCTGACCCGCTTCGTTTTCCATGGCTGCGGCGACCATGAAGAGGAAACCCCAGCCCATGATCATGGTGCCGACGGCCATCTTGAAGAGCGATGAAGACTCGTGGCCGCGCTTCTTCCACATGATCCAGAAGTTCGCGACGGGGACGGCGAGGAGAATGATGTACGCCGGGTTGAGGGACTGGAACCAAGTCGCCTGGACCTCGAAGGAACCCAACATGAGGTCCGTCTTCTCGGCGGCGTAGAGGTTGAGCAAACCGCCGGCCTGCTCGAAGGCGCCCCAGAAGCAGATGACGATGATGAACGAGGTAAAGAGCACAAACATGCGCTGCCTTTCCACCTTCGTGAGGGGACGAGCAGCGGCGGCTGCCTCCGCTGCGGAAGCATCTTCTCCCGTGGTGAGGTTGCCAACGTTCTTGAGGTAGCGCTGCCCCCACATGTACACAGCTTGGCCGAAGAGCATACCGATGCCCGCGAGGCCGAAGCCGTAGTGCCAACCGTAGCTTTGACCGATGGTGCCGACGATGACGCCGCTCAGAACCGCACCAATGTTGATGCCCATGTAGAAGATATTGAAGCCCTTGTCGCGGCGTTCATCACCAACGGGGTAAAGGCCGCCGACCATCGTCGAGATGTTGGGTTTGAGAAGGCCGACGCCGATGATGATGAGGCCGAGCCCGGAGTAGAACATCTCGATTCCGGGGAGCGCGAGCACGAGATGCCCCGCGCAAAGCACCAGGCCACCAATGAGGACGGCCTTCTTCTGCCCTGTGATCTTGTCGGCGATGAGACCGCCGGGGATCGACGCCACGTAGACGAGCATCGTGTACCAGCCGTAGAGCGCGAGAGCTTCGCCCTGGGTCCAGCCGAGGCCGCCCTGGGGACCGTCTTGGGTTTCGGCGACGAGGTAGAGCACAAGCAGCGCCCGCATGCCGTAGTAGCTAAAGCGCTCCCACAGTTCCGTGAAGAAGAGGATGTAGAGCCCCTTCGGATGTCCGAAGAGTTCGTCGTCGCTGTGGGTGGTAGCCATGGAAAATCAGTCTTGAGTGAAGTCGCGTTGGACGTAGAACTTGGCGCGAACGGCCATGAGTGCGCCGACGATGACGGCGGTCCAGCAGAAGAACCAGAAGAACTCAACTTGGCCGAAGCCACCTTCGAGTTGCGATGCGATGTAGTCCTTCGCGCCGGTGAGGACCATGACGAAGAGATTGCCCAAGGTGATGGTGAGCATGAAGAGGCCCATGACGATGGACTTCATGCGCTTCGGCGCCTGGGTGTAGGCGAACTCGAGGGCCGTAATGGACACGAGGACCTCGCTCGTTGTGAGGATCAAGTAGGCGAGAACCTGCCACCAAATGCTGACGGTGTTGGGCTCTCCGGCATCGATCTTTTGTTGGACGATGGCGGCGATGGCGAAGGACCCCCCCGCCATCATCAGACCGATGACCATGCGTCGAAGTGGCGTCCACTCGAAGCCGAGCTTCTTCGAAATCCGGTAGACGATGTTCATGATGGGGATGAGAGCCATGACCATCAGTGGGTTGGCTGCGGCGACCTGTGAAGGAAGAACATCGACGCCGAACATCGTGGTGTCCATGGCTTGAGCCTGGAGGATCCATGTCGAACCGTGCTGGTCGAAGATGGCCCAGAACGCTGGGATGAAAATGAAGATCGTGCACACCTTGAAGACGGCGTGGGGCCCTTCGGCGGCGGCCAGTCCAAAGCGCTCGATGGCCGGCGCCCAGAACTTCGACCAGAACGGGCTCTTCACGAGCGGGCTCTCCGGGTCGTCGGGCTTCTCGGGGGCGTCCGGCGTTCGGTACGCTCCCTTCGGGACGGTCCCGCCAAGTTTCGCGCGGACGTTGTAGAGGAGGATGGCGAGGAAGCCATCGTCTTCTTCGATTCGCTGGCGATAGGCGAAGACCGCGAGTCCGCCGGCGAGGAACGCCACGCTGAGGCCAAGACGGATGACCCAGCCCCACTCCGCTGGAGTGACGAAGAAGTGGCCGATGGCGAGGAACATGATGCCGCCGGAGAGGGTATCGAGCTTGCCGAGTTTGCCGCCGGGCTTCGGTGGAACGTGGACAAACTTGTGGCGGCCCATCCAGAAGAAGAACGTGGCGATGGCCATGAGCACACCGGGAATTCCGAAGGCCAGGGAGACGCGCCAGAACTCTGTGCCGTCGCCGCGAATCCATGGAATCAGGAGCGTGGCGAAGAACGAACCGAAGTTAATGCTGAAGTAAAAGATCTGATAGATGGTCGGAACTTTGGACCAGTTGCCGCGACCGAACTGGTCGCCGACGTTCGCCGAGACGCAGGGCTTGATGCCGCCGGCGCCGATGGCGATACAGGCGAGTCCGGCATAGACGAAGTTGATGCGTGTCGCAGGGTCTGCGCTCAAGTCAGCGACCGCGAGGATCGCGTGGCCTACGCAGTACATGAGGGACAGCCAGAGGATCGTTTTGTACTTGCCCCAGAAGCGGTCGGCGAGAATCGCGCCGATCATGGGGAACGCGTACACGGCGCCCGCGAAGATGTGATAGTTCACCGTCGCCTGATCTTGAGCGACGGACTCTGCAGCGCCCGTGAGCTGGTAGAGCGCTACCAGATGCACCACGAGAATGGCTTTCATGCCGTAGAAGCTGAAGCGCTCGCACATCTCGTTGCCGACGATGAAGGGGACGCCCTTCGGCCAACCGGTGTTCTCGTGGTCCGGCGAAGTACGCCATTGGGGATCGCTCATCAAAACTCCATCGGCGCCGACTTGTCACGGCGCCAGGACTCCTTAGCGCATTCGCGCTAGGCTTAAATGCGAAAGAATTGCGCAAACTTCGTACACCGAAACAAGCGGCGCTTTTTTAGGAAGCAGGTACGTTTCGCTCTGTGGGGACGGGCTCAAGTCGGGTGGCAGGCATCGACGTTGCGAGGGCACTGGCGGCCCTTGTGATGCTGCAGGGTCACGCGACCGACGCATGGGTGAGCCCAGAGCATCAGGGAGGCCTGTTTCGGGCGTCGCGTTTCCTGGGAACGTTTCCGCTTCCGGCCTTTTTACTCTTGGCCGGCACAAGCGTGGCGTGGCGCGTCGCCGTCGGCGAAGAGCGCGGCGAAAGCGGACAGAAGATCGGACGTGCACTTCGACGACGCGGCGTTGGCCTCGTCGCGATGGGTTACGCGGTGTCCCTCGCCTTCGCCGTTCTGGATGGAACGAGCGCCACCGCATTCGTCGCGACGGTGCTGCGAGCGGACGTGCTTCATGTGATCGGTCTGAGCATCACCCTCGCCGGGGCGTTGATTCCTCATCGTTCGCACTACGCCGAGACCCTCGTCCGACGATGCGTGGCCCTTGGTATCCTCGTGACTATCGCCTCGCCGCTTTTGCCAGCGTTCGATGTTCCTTTGGGAATGGCCGCGCTCCTTGGGCTCTTCGTGGATGCGGCGCCGGTCACGCGCATGCCCCTTGTGCCCCTCTTTGCGTGGTTCGCCACAGGAGCACTCTGCACGTCGTTCATGCGTGGCGGCAGCCGCACACCTTTCGCGCAGACAGCCGGAGCCAACGCTTCACGGCTCGTCACGCTTGGCGGGTTGGCCTTGTTCGCGACGTTTGGCGGCTACTGGCTGATGAACACGCTGCACGCGATGGGCGGCGTGCTCAACCGTCAACATGTGGCGATTATCGGCAATGTGCTCGACCTTGCGGGGCGCGGCGCCCTAATTCTCGTGGTTGGCGCTGGAGCTGCGCCATTCTTACCAGCGCGCCTGCGCACCCACCTCGTGCTCCTGGGGCGTGGCTCTCTCACGGTCTACATCGTTCATTTGCCGTTCTGCTACGGACGATTTGGCGCGCCTCTACGCGACGCCCTCACGAGTGTTGAAGCGGCGTTTGGGATCTTCGTACTTTCCCTTGGCGCCTACGCCTTCGTTCGTGTTTGGCCCTTCATGCGCTCGAAGACTCGCCAACACCTTGCCTCTTTCTTCGCGCGCCGAGGCGACTTGCGCTAGGCGTGGGTGACGATGCCGCGTGCGCTGACCCTCTGCTACCTAATGTGCGCCCTCACTGCGTGCAGCGACTCGAGCGACGACGAACGCAGACAAGCCCCTGCGCCGCTGGTTGAGGAGCCCCAAGAAGCCGCGCCTCGCTTACCTGGGTACCCGCTCATTGATGATTCCGTCCTTCGACGAGCGCCGGACCTTTTGGATCATCTCGTGCCTCGGCTCAACCCGGCGACAGGGCTGCGCTTTCGCAACCTGGTGTACGAGGCCAACAACGTGGACCTTCGCGGTGGGCGCACTGAACAAGAACTCTACGAAGACACGGGCGTTGAAATCGCCGAGCGCTGGCGCGAGGGGGCCGCCGGCGTACGGGGCGTGCTCGTGCTGCGAGACGCACTTTTTTCGCAGCAAGACCACCCCATCGATCACAACCCTGTGAGCATCATGATGCCAGCGAGCTGGATCAGCGTCGCGGTGCACGAGGTGATGGAGGGGCGTGAGCTTCATCCGGCGAACGCGCCGGAACTCGACGACGACGCCGCCTGGGCGGAGCTGGATACGCCGGCCCTTCTCTTCGGCAGCTTTCCACCGAGCGAGCGGCTGCACGAGGAGGCGACGAAACCGCGGTCGGTGCTGGCGCCGCAGCGCTTGCTGGTGACGAACGCGCGCCGAAGCGTGGCGATGTTGGCAGAGCAATCACGTGCGATGTGCGACGCCGCCGCCGAGGGGCCAGTTGCCGTCGCTGCGGCGGGAGCTGAGGCGATCAGCCTGAGCGACCGCCGCTACTTTGGAGAGCGCCTGCGGCGCGAGAACATCATCTTGGTCACCGTCGAGAATCCGACTCTTCACGAGCGCGTCGACGAAGCAAAGGGGTTTCGTCCGCCGCGGGGCACGCTCAGTGACGAAGCCGTCGCAACCGCCGTGAACGCGCTCTATCGACGGCGCCTCGAGGATGGTGACGTCGGCATCGAACGCGTGGACGTCAATCGGATGTCGGAGCGACGACACGCGGTAGACCTCCTCGAGAGGCTGATCCCCGAAGAGGCGCCGGGTGAGTCCCAGATCTGGCTCTACGTCCACGGCGGGATGCGTGGAAGCGCCATCGACGACGCGCTGAGTCATATGTATGGGTTTCGCCTTCAGCTGGAGGCGGGCAACGTCAACCTGAGCCGACTGCGCGTCTTTGCACGTCCGCCGGTACCGATTGGCGGGAGCGACTTGGCACGACAGCTCTGGCTTAGCTCACGACGCTTTCGGAACCATGACCTTCCGATGAGCCTCAACTTGGGAAGCGGACTTTTGTCACGCCTCTTCGAGGAGCTTCGGCCGACGCTTCAGCGACGCATGGAAATCAACGAGTAGCAGCGCTCACGTTTCGCAGGCGGCGCGAACCTGCTCGTAGACCGCTGGGTGATTCTGTAGGTGATGGTGCATGACTCCACCATAGTGGCGGGTGTCGATGGGAAACGCGTGTTCGCTCATCTTCGGGCCCGACGCACTTGAAACGCGGACGAGCAAGTCACCGATGATCTGCCCAAGGGGATGCGCAGGGTCTTCTGTCACGCTCGCGGACACGAAATAGTGGGCCGCATGGGCAAGAGGTAGCGTGTCCCGCGCGAGGGGGTGATGCGTGAGCCACTCTTCATCCACGATGGCGCCGTTGTAGAGATCGTGAACTCCGGCGCTTCGGCGCTCAAGGATTCGCGCGATAATCTGCGTCGCTGGCAGGTCCACCTGGCCCAACGTTTCCGTGAGCGCATGGCCCACCCGTGCGAGGGGCGCTCCTTGGTGGGGTGAGCCGAAATAGAAGACGCGGCGTAGAAGCTTCGTCCACGCCATGTCGTGTTCTTCCGCGTGGAGGCACGCGCTGCTCGCCACGAGACCGCCCATGCTGTGGCCGAAGACGCTCAGATCCTGGATTGGCATTGGGTACGCGAGCGCCAATTCATCGAGGAGCGCGGCGAAGCCCCGGCCGTTCTCGGATACGTGACGTCCGGTGTTGTAGCGGATGAACATCGGCGTGAACCCGAGGTCCCGCGCGAGCATGGACGCAAACGTTGCCGAGTCGTCGCCATAGTAGGCTTCGGCTTCCAGGCACCAGGACCACTCGGTCGTGCCAAGGCCGTGAACGAAGACGGCGACTTTGTCCGTCACTTCGACGGCGCGAAGGGCCTCTTCGAGTGCGCCCCGCTCCGCAGGAACATATTCGTCGCCGAGGCGCACGACCATGGAGAGATCTAGCTCACTGCCAGTACGATAGAGGTGATCGCCCACCGCGGCGTTGAGTAGCCCGAGGGTCGCATCGCCGAGCCAACTTTTCGTGCCCATGATGGATGATCTCAGCGGCACCGCTGTGGGCGAAGCAGCAACCGTCGATGAAGAACGCCCCGGCGACGGGAACACCCTCGAGAGGCCGAAGTCGCTGAGGGACTGGATGGAGCGATTTGCCAGCTTGATCGTCCCAAGAACTCCGCTCGTCGAGAAGCGACGAAGGCCATCGATGGCCTGAACGGGGGCCGCGAGGGGCTCGATCTCGTCCGTGACGCTACGTACAGCGCGTGAACTCGACTCGTGACCCTCGCGAACGAGCTCCAGGGTGGCATCGACAGCGTCATGCAAGAGAGCTTTTACGCCACGCCAAGTCCGCATGAACGCAGTCTGACATGGACGCTTCGCGGCAGCACGGCGTGGACCGACCCCGCCAGAGGCGATTGTGGAGGAGTTTTGGCGGGCTGGCGTCAACCCTTTGATCAAAGAGATCATTCGAACGATCAATTCGAGTGTATTCGGCATTTCGTGCTTATTGCTCTGTTCTGATGCACATGACGTCAAATCCGAGCTGCAGTCACCCCCCCCAGCCGTCGTCGGCCTGGTTCGCTCTTCTAGAGCCTCTTGCCTATCCACACCGGTAGAGGACCTACCGGGGACCGTTCGCCTCCACGCAGCCGCCATCGAGTGGCAGGGAAGAACCCTGTTGATCCCTGCGCGCTCACGCGCAGGGAAGTCCACGCTGACAGCGGCGATGGTGCGCCTGGGGGCTACCTGCATCTCTGATGACAGCGTCTACGTCCTGCCATCCGGAGGTGTATTTGCTCTTCCTCGACCGATTCGACTTCGAACGAGATTCCGTGGCACACGACGCCTCGCCGGGGGAAAGCCAGACAGCCGCATTCGGCTATCCACCTTGATCATCTTCACAGAGCACCGTCCAGGTGCTGTTTTCTCCCCACGACGCGTATCGCAGGCGACGGGGGTGGCAGCGCTTCTCTCACACACGCCGTTGGCCAGAGCGGACCCCGGCGGCGCCATGGCGTCTCTCACTCGCTGCGCAGAGCACGCCGTGTTCGTGACGGGCCTACGCGGACCGGCCAGCACTTGCGCCTCGCACCTGCTTCGAATGACGGGGCGATGTCATGCCTGATTCGCGCGAGATGTCGCGTCTGTGGGTTCGGCGTACCCATGAGCGCTGGGTGATCCAAGAGATCGACGAGGAGGTGATCGCGTACGATCCCGCGACGCAGCAAGCCCATGCTCTTAGCGCGAGTGCAGCGCGCCTCTTCCACGCGTGCGAGGCCACGCAGAGCGCGAAAAAGCTCATGGAGCTCTGCGAATCAAAGTTTGAAGCTCGCGGCGCTTTGCTCGCCCTGCTCGATGCCGGTCTCCTCGAGTCCCTGGGTGGACGCCGCAATTTCGTCCGCAACGCCCTGACAGGCACGGCCTTCGTGGCGACGATTGCGATACCCAACGCCGCCGCCGCCCAGAGCTGCAGCGGTGAACTCGACGACTGCTCGACCATCCCGTGCTGCTCATCGCTTACCTGCGTCGACCTTGGACCCGTTCGCGCATGCGTATTCTAGCCCGCGAAGCTAGAGCGCTTCGCCGTGGCGTTGCCATCGCCGCCATGGTGCGTGGATCGTGCGTGGAGCAGCCACGCGATCTTGAAGCGTATCTTGTCCGTGGGGGCGTGGCGGGGCTCTGCGCCCGACAGCTCGGCGCCCGACAGCTCGGCGCTGCTTGCCACAGCCCGTTAGTGCTAGCGCTTCGTCGCGCACGCCTGATTCAGGCGGCGATGAATGAACATCTCCGGCGGCAGATGTGCGAGGTCTTCGCGACGCTGGAGCACGATGGGCTCGAACCCATCGTCGTCAAAGGCTGGTCCATCGCCCGCCACTACGACGCGCCTGGGCTTCGCCCTTATACCGACGTCGACGTCTTTGTCTCGGCAGCGGCGTTGCCAAGAGCACGACAGCTCCTTCGCGAGCGTCCCGATGCTGGAGCGCTCGCGGTGGACTTGCATGGGTGCCTCAAGGGGGGACGATTGCCGCACGACGAGCTACGGCGACACACCGAACTCGTCCTCTGCGGTGGGCGACCGATTCGGGTCTTGCGTCCTGCGACGCAGCTTGCGCTGCTCGCCCTTCACTCGACGAAGCATGGTCATTCGAGGCCGATCTGGGTCTACGATCTGCATCGCCTCGGGTCCCTCGGCGTACGGATGTCTGACGTGGAATACCCGCTCTCTCGTCAGGAACGAGAATACGTGGGCCGCTCGTGCGAGCTTGCGAACGCGCTCTTTTGCGCAGATCCGTCTCCGATCACGGACCGCTACAAGCGTCAGGTCTTACGCGCCTGGGGCGACGAGAGCGCACTCCAAGAGTCCATCTATGTAGTGCAACGTGCGCCGAAAAACTGGGGCCGCGCGCTTCGGAGCCGCTGGCCAAATCGCTGGGCAGCGGCGTACGCCAACGATGTTTCGCTCGACGTCCGCTGGCCGATCGAGTGCATCACTTTTGCCAGCCGATGTCGAAGCTATGCGTACAGCTGGGCCGCGCAGCGACAGAAGCGGCGGCACCTCGGCGTGGACGCTCGAAGGACTTGAGGTGACACTCGTCACTCTTGCCGACTATTCGCAGCGCGAATCGGCGTTCTGAAAACTCTCGATAACCTCCGTCGAGAGGGGTAGAGGATCGCAGCCATGTGTGTCCTCGCAGACCAGATCCCACTCCGGCGCAGCCAGACTGTGGCAACCAAAGCAGCTGCCACCGAACGCGTTGATGACGTCCGTGGCGCCGCGCGCGAGAATCGTGGTCTCACCGGCACGAACATCGAGGCTGAAGAACTCCCAGTCGTTTGTGTCCGGGTTCCAGCCCGCATGGCGCTTGACCATGGCTTCGAGGGGCACGAGCTGGAGCACCGTGCCGACGGGGTACGTGCCGCCTTCGCTCGAGTTCGCAACGGCGAGGGCTTCGTCGAGGAATCCCAAGGGATTCGTCACGTAGAACTTCCGAACTTTTTCCCCGTCGCGGATGCAGACGAAGTCTTCCGCGCGCATGTCGAGGTCCAGGATGTCTGGGCCGGCATCTTCGCCTCCCACGTCGCTACCGGCGTCTGAATCCGAAGCGTCCCCTTGATCCGGGACGTCGGAGGCCACGCTGCCATCGGCAGGGGTGCTGTTGTCGCCGCAGGCAAGAACGAAGGGGAGCACCCAAAGGAACGCGTAGCGCGAGCTCGTCATGAGGCCACGCTAGCATCTACGCCTGCTTCGAGGTCAATGGCGCCGCATCAATGGCGCCGCATCAATGGCGCCGCATCAATGGCGCCGCATCAATGGCGCCGCATCAATGGCGCCGCATCAATGGCGCCGCATCAATGGCGCCGCATCAATGGCGCCGCATCAATGGCGCCGCAT
>JBLHKB010000075.1:0-17838 GCA_047619315.1 Polyangiales bacterium | reverse complement strand
GCACACCCAGGGCACCATCCGATCTTCGTTCAGCTCGAACCGAAGACCAGGATCCCCGATGGAGAGCCAGGCGTGGCCCAGTACGACGCCCTCGACCGCGAGATTCGTCAGGTCTTTGGCGAGGACCTGCTCATCACGCCGGCCTTCGTCCAAGGTGACGCCGAGACGCTTCAGACGGCCGTCACCACGACAGGCTGGCCCACCCTTGGAGAGACGAGAGGCCGCACAGCGTTCTTTCTCAACTGTGGTCGCAACGATTGTATTCGCTACGCGAACCTCGATAACCGCGCCGTGTTTGCCGACGGCAATGAGGACGATCCCTGGACGGCGATTCGCATCATGAACAACCCGAATGATGGCGTCCGTGAGGCCGTTGAAGCGGGCTATATCGTGCGCACACGTGCCGCGGACAACAGCCAAGTCGTCGAAGGCGACGAGGCCGTACTGAGGGAGAGCCTCGACAACGCGTTGGCGTCCGGCGCACAGATGATCAGCACCGATCTTCCCGCGCCCATCCCAGGCCTGACCTACTTCGTCGAGCTCCCCGGCGGCTCACCGTCGCTGTGCAACCCCATCAGCGCGCCGGAAGGCTGCACGGCTTCTGACATCGAAGACCCCACAAGAATCACTCCCTGAACCTGGTGATGCCGGCGTCCGCGATGATCCCACCCTGGGGCTCATTTCCCAGGATTGCGACGTTCGCGTATTTTGTCGTACTTAACGTCAAAATTTGCCGAAGTTGGCTTTCCAATACCACTGGAGTGCCAAAAACAAAAGTTCCCGCGCGGGAACTCCGCCTGTTTTTCCGGGGGTTTTTGAAGACACATCGCTGAACCAGGCAGAAAGGTGACGGATTCACGGGGGCTCTCTACCCTGAGGGCATGAACTTCCGTCGGCTTTCAGTTTTGGGTGCCCTGAGTGCCGCCCTTGCGTGCGTGCTCCTCCTTTGGCCCCGCGCTGAGGCTCAAGGGACCGCAGTGGTGCAAGAGGCCCGTGATGTCGGTGAGTATGCCGGCGTTCGTCCAGGCGCCAACAACAGGCCACCTCGCGCTACGGCGGCACGAAACGCCCGCGGCACCGTCGTGACCTGGCCCGGCTTCGAGCCACGCGGCGGCGGCCGGTTCTTCATCCAAACCACGGGGAACATCATCACTGAAGTTCATCAGTCCGAAGGACGCGTGGAGGTCGTGCTCAAGAACGCGCGAACGCACCTGCGCAACAACCGTCGCTGGCTTGAGACGCGCTTCTTCAACACGCCCGTACGCCGCGCTCGAATCGAACGCCGTGGACGTCGCGGAAGCAACGACCTCGTCTTCGTATTTGCCATGCGTCAGGGCGCGACTCCCACCGTCACGACGGGTACGGGCGAAAATGGCTTTCAGTTCCTCTACGTGGACTTCCCGGCCGGCGACTACCTTCCAGCGGAACTTCGCGTTGAAGCCCGTGAACGAGACAGCGCGAGCGGCGACTCGCCGGAATCAGACTCGGACAGCGGCGCGGACAACGGCGCAAACATCGACTACAACAACTACGACGACAACGAGCGCCCACCCGGGATGTAGTCCGGGCCTTCCTTTGCTTGGCTCCCCGCACCGGAGATCTGCCCGGGCATCTTCGAGTGCGCGATGCGCGACGGAGAGCTACCTTCGTGGGAGCGTTTGCGAGGAGCTACGTGCACAGGGGACGGGATCACCCACACGAGTCAGGACTGCTGCTCTTGCGCCATTCCTTCATGCCGCCGCGGAGCGACGCAACGCGTGAGAACCCAGCCTCTTCAAGCTCAGCTGCGCCTGTGCCCGAGCGGTTGCCGCTTCGGCAGATGATGATCAGCGGCTCGTCTTTGCGCCACCCCACCGACGCCTCACCAAGTGTCGCGAGGGGGACATGCTCGATGCCTTCCAAGTGGCCGAGCTCTCCGCTCAGCTCCTCGGTCTCTCGGACATCGATGAGGCGATATTCACCCATCGTTTCCAACGTCCACGCGGCCGTCACCTCAGGCACACCATCTTCGCGCCGCTCCACAGGTGCCCAGCCCGCTTCCGGGATGCTTGCCGACTGAAGAGGCATTCCGCAGCTCAGGTTCGCCGGCACCGCCTCGTTGATGCGCTTTGGCTGCGCCAAGTTGAGCTCCGCCATGATCGTCTGAAACTCCTCCTTGGTCCGCACACCACCAAGACGGGGGTTGTACTGCTTCTCTTCGGCGATGGTGGACATCGAGTGGCCGCGGTAGTCGTGGCCTGGAAAGACGTGCGTCTCGCCCGGCAACGAGAAGAGCTTCGTGTGCACAGACTCGAAGAGCTGCCCTGAGTCCCCTGCCTGAAAGTCCGTGCGACCGCAGCCGCGAATAAGCAGTGTGTCACCGGTGAAGACGCGCTTTGTCTCGCCCGGGACATCCACTACGAATGAAATGCATCCATCTGTGTGGCCCGGCGTCTTGCGAGCCTCGATGTGGATCGCGCCGATCTCAAACACCTGACCGTCGCGGGCCATGATGTCCGCGCAATCGGCGCCCGCGTCCTCGCTCATGATCGACTGGCTGCCGACGCGCTGGCGCAGCATGCCGGAGCCGGCGATGTGGTCCGCGTGGACATGCGTCTCCAAGGTGTGAACCAGCTTGAGTTCCAGCTCCGAGAGGATCTGCAGATCGCGTTCGATCTGCTCACGAACCGGGTCGATGAGGAGCGCCTCTCGTGTGGTCTCATCCGCGAGCAAGTAGGTAAACGTGGAAGTTTCACGGTCGAAGAGCTGTCGAAATATCATGGCGTTAGCCTAAGCCTCTTCTGCGGAGACGCGCGGGTTTTTCAACTTTTTCTCGCGCGGCCCGCCCTCAATGCTTGAGCTGCGCGCGAGCCCGTTTGACGAGATCCACAAACGCTTTCCGGCAATCACCAGGCGTCAGGACCTCTACATCGAAGACGACACGCGCGGGACGGGGTCCCCGTTCCGTGACGACGCTCATATCGAAGCCATAACGATCGACGCCTTGGAGCGTGACCGCACCTGGGCTGTCTTCCCGCGTGAAGGCCTTCGCATAGTCGACGAGGGCGTCCGCGTGGTCGTCGTTCATATGCTCGATGATGCCGGCGGCGGCGGCGGCAAGAGGGTCCGCGGTGGCGGCGGACCACTCCTCGCCTTCGACCCAGGACATGCGCCCATACCCACCGATATAGCGAATCGATTCGGGCTGAAGTCCAAAGAAACCAAAGTCGCGAAAGTCGACGTAGTAGGCAGCGCCGGGGTGTTGCTCGAGAAACGCCGCCCGCGCGGAGGCGTCTTCTTCAAGGCGAATGCAGCGACCTAGGAGTGTCACGCGACCATTGGCGAGAGGATCGCTCGCACCGGTTTCGTGCACCAGGAGCGACGCCCGAGAGTCACCTTCAAGGTTGTTCGTGTGAGCCGCGAGCTTCGACACCAGAAACACTGGGCTGTCTCCGTCGAGGGCAAACGTCACGTACGAGCCATGAGGATAGCCCTCAGAAGAGAGCGTCGAGAGCGTTCCCGTGGTGCACTGGCCCATCAGAGTTCGCGCTCGCTCAGCGTGGCTTGGCGCCTTTCGCTCGGGCGGAGTCAGCGGCTCTTCCGGTGTCGTGCGGCCATGTTCGCCGTCGATCTTTTTGGGTTTTGAAATCACGGGCTTGGAAGTCATATGCTCTCTCCTTGTGAAACCTGTTTTTTCGGATGCGCGCCGCCGTCCTTGTGGCTGGGCTTTCGTCGCCCGCGGCGAAGCCGAATCCGTGGACGCTTACGAACACGTGCGCCCTTTTCGGCGAAGAGCCATGTGATCACGGCGCCGATCAAAAAGACCTGCGAGGCATAGTAGACCCAGAGCACCAGAGCCATCACCGAGCCGGCGGCGCCAAAGCTCGTCGTGACGCCTCCGATCGCCACATAGTAGGCGATGATCTCGCCTCCAATGATGAGCAGCACCGCGGTGATCGCTGCGCCGATGAGCGCGTGTTGCCAGTGAACGAGGACGTTCGGCAAACGGCGGTAGGTCACGTAGACTAGGCCGCCGACCAGAACGAAGTAGATGCTCCAGTCCAGGAGCACCCACAAGAACGGCACCCCGTCCGCGTTGATGTAGATCGCCATCGCGCGAATAACGACTTTGACGGCAACGCCGAGGATCAGGCTGATGCCGATGATGCCGATGATGCCCAGTCCCCAAATGCGGGCCCAAAGCGCTGAAAGAACGTTTCCTTCGCTCTCGGACTTGATGTGCCAAATCCGATCCAGAGCCGTTTGCACGTGTTGAAAAAGGCGCGACGCGCTCACGACAAGAACGATCACGGAGACGTAGACGGAGATGGTTGAATCGCCGCTGTGTTGAACGTGTGTCCATTCGTCGAGGAGCGCGGCTACGTCGGCGCTGACCCGCTGGCTGATCCACTCGGACATGTCGTGGCGGACGACCTCTCCCGCGGCGACGGCATCTGCCATGGCGATCGCCAGCACGAGGATCGGCGCGAGCGACAGAAGCGCATAGAACGCGATGGCCGCCGAATAGAGAGGCACATCGTCTCGAATGTACGCGACGACCACACGCTTGATGAAGTCGTAGACCCTTCTCGGGACGGAGAGCGGGCCCATGTCGGAGAACGAATCATCCGCATCCGACAGCGAATCATCCGCATCCGACAGCGAATCATCCGCATCCGACAGCGAATCATCCGCGTCGGAAAGCGACTCGTCGGACGCTATGGGCTCTTTCGATCCCACGGATTCACCCATTTAGACTCGATGGGTTTAGCGTGAGGTAGCCCGGCACACAGTATTAGTAGGGTCTTGGACAGCCGAGTTCAAGAAAACCCATCGGCGGAGAACATCGCCGCCATGGTTTCAGGGCATAGGACGGTGCTTGAACTGCGTGCCATGGTGGGTTCATGAGCCAAGAAGAACGCGAAAGACTCTCACGCCGCCTCTTGCTGAGAGATGCGGGTCTCGTCGCAGGCGCGGCTCTTATTGGATGCTCGGAGCCCGCTGCTAGCTTCCCCGGACCGGATCGGGATAGCGGCTATATGGACAGCGGCGACTTTGACGGAGGCTCGGATGTAGGAGCCACGGACGCGGGAACCGATGTCCCCATGGATTCAGCCATGGACTCTGCCGCGGAGCTCGACGCGGGGACGGAACTCGCGAGCGGTGGCACAGCCGGTTTTGATGGAACGTATCCGGACCCCTTCATCGACATGCCGAGCCCAGCCTGTGAGCTGACCTGCGAGCAAACTCTCGGACCTTGCTACGCCGACGTGCAGCTCAACCGGCGCGACATCACAGACGGACGAATCGGCTGGCCGATGCGCGTGGCTTTTCAACTGCTGGAGAGCGATGCGTGCACGCCCTTGAGCGGCGCCGACGTCGAAATCTGGCAGACCGACTCCGAAGGCAACTACAGCGGCGTCGCGCGAGACATTTGCCACCCTTTCGAAGTTGGCGCGCCGGCGCTGACCTTTATGCGCGGCACACAAACCAGCGACGCCCAAGGCCGCGTCGACTTCGACGCCGTGTTCCCAGGTTGGTACCCAGGACGGACGCCTCACATTCACTTCACCATTCGCATCCCCGAAGGTGAGCTGCTGACATCCCAGGTGTACTTTCGCGATGAGCTCGCGGCCTTCGCCTATCGCGAACACGTCGACTATGACCACCGGCCTGTTCAGGCGACGAACAACGGCGGCGATCGGATCGCCCAGAACGCTGGCATCGAGCGCTTTACGATGGGCGACCGCATCGTCGAAGGCCGTGCGTTGCAGTGCTGGTTCACCTGCATCGTCCGCTCCAGCGCGGACGGTATGAGCTGCTAGAGCCACGGCCGGAGCGCTACTCCCGGAGCCCAAGCCGAAGGAATGAGCCCAACAAAAAAGCCCAGCCTAAATAGGCTGGGCTTTTTCTTTGGTGCGGAAGAGAGGAATCGAACCTCCACATCCTTGCGGATACATGAACCTGAATCATGCGCGTCTACCAATTCCGCCACTTCCGCACGAACAAGGCGGAAATAGAACGTGGTCGACTCGCTGTCAAGACGCCGCCTCACGAGAAAGCGCACGACGAACAAAGTACACGCTTGCGAGCCTTCCGCGATCCGCCATACAGGCGCCATGACCCTGGTTATTGGCATCGCAGGCGGTACTGGCTCGGGGAAGACCACGATCGCGACGAAGATTGAGGCCGCGGTCCCCGCCGAGGTGAATCGGCTGGAGCACGACTCGTATTATCGGAACCGTTCCGACCTTACATACGAAGAGCGCTGCCTGCTCAACTTCGACCACCCAGGGTCCCTTGAGACCTCGCTCATGGTCGAGCACGTTCGGAAGCTTCGTAAAAGCGAGGACGTCGAAGTCCCCATTTACGACTTCACGACGCACTGTCGACTCCCCGAAACACGGCCAACCGTGGCGAAACCGGTTCTCATCGTGGAGGGTATTCTCGTCCTGGCGGAACCTGAGCTTCGCGAACTGATGGACATCAAGATCTTCGTCGACACCGACTCGGACATTCGCGCGTTTCGACGCATCCGCCGTGACATCGAGCACCGAGGCCGGTCCTTCGAATCGATTCGCGAGCAGTACTACAAGACCGTACGCCCAATGCACCTGCAGTTCGTCGAGCCAAGCAAGCGCTGGGCGGACCTCATCATCCCCGAGGGCGGCGACAACCGCGTAGCCCTCGATGTACTGATCACGAAGCTCCAGGCCTCCACCAACTCCAAGTCCTAGGTTCCCGTTCGCAGCTTTGCGCTCGGGTACTCAGAGAACTGGGGACGGGGTCATGACTATGACTCTATGATGACCTTCGTGATTCATGGGATCATCAGCGAAGCGTTGTGCAGGCCGCCTTCGGCACACGTGTGCCCGCCCCGAACGCGCAGTCAGACCACTGACCCGAACCGGACGTGTGCCCGACCCGAACCAAACGCGCAGTTAGAGCCTGCGCCCGAACGGATGAGTCAGATCACAGTCCTGAATCCTAGGCAAGCGAGGACTCGTTTCGACTGATATGCTCATTCCGCGCGCTCAGACGCGTGATTGTCGGCACCGCCGACTTGGGAGGATGCATGAAAAGAGCTTATTTTATTGGACTGCTTGCGCTTGTCGCATGTGGAGACGACGGCCCTGGACTCGTAGATTCGGGTCCCACGACGGACACAGCCACGGTCGACACCGGGCCGCCGCTGCCCGACACCGGACCGCTGCCTGATGCTGGACCAGCATCCGTGTGCGGCGACGGGGTCGTGAGCGGCGCAGAGCAGTGCGACACCGACATCGCCGAAGGCGAAGAAGGCGCATGTCCGACAGAGTGTCCCAACGAAGACCTGTGCATCAGCGCCACCCTCGCCGGCACGGCATGCTCGGCCACGTGTGAGGAGTCGATGATCACCGAGTTCGTGGACGACGACATGTGCTGCCCTGAAGGCGGCACGCCCGACGATGACAATGACTGCCGCGAGAACCCCTGCGGTAACGGCATGGTCGACATCGGCGAAGTCTGCGACACGGCCATCCCAGCAGGCGAAGTGGGCGCGTGCGCAACCACCTGCGATGACGGCATCGCCTGCACAAGCGACGACGTCACGAACGAGGGAACCTGCGCGGCCTCGTGCCTCTTCGCGCCCGTTACGGAACCCAACGACGACGACATGTGCTGTCCCGCCGGCGCGGTATTCGCGGACGACAACGACTGCTCAGAGACCTGTGGCAACGGCACCGTAGAGGAAGGCGAGACCTGCGATACGACCATCGACGCTGGCTCCGATGGCGCTTGCCCCACGACCTGCGACGACGAAGTTGCCTGCACTTTGGATGCGCTCCAGGCCGCTGGCACTTGCAACGCCGAATGCACTGCCACTCCCATCACCGGTGCTCGCAACGACGACATGTGTTGTCCAAGCGGCGCCAACGCCAACTCCGATAACGACTGCATGCCCGTGTGCCCCAACGGCGTTCGGGAGTCCGGAGAAGGCTGCGATGACGGCAACAACATCAACGACGACGCTTGCGACAATATGTGCGAGCCCACCGCACCGACGACCGCGTTCCGCGTCAACGCGATATCTCTCGTAGGACCCGAGATCTACGCCAACGTTGGTGGAGCGTTCTGCACGGGCGCACGCACGATCATCAACCCACAGCTTCAACGGAACGTCGATGAGTACAACCTCAACGCGGTCATCGCCTTTAGTCCACTGGACCCGATGATGTCCATGACGCCTATCGACGTGTACCTTCAGGCTGGCTGCACCGCTGGCGCACCGAGGGACAACTGCAACGCCGAGGGCCCCGTCGAGAGCTCCACGAGCGTAAACCAGGCCGCGCCCAACGTTTGCTACCGTCCACAAGCTGGCACCCTCAACCCTCGCTACGGTCGGCTCAATGTGCCAAACGGTCCTTGCTTCTCAGCGCCCGCGGACACCGTCTCGTTCAACTTGGCAGGCACCGCCGTCACGCTGACAAACGTCACGGTGGCCGGTTCCTACGGGACAAACACGCTGGAAGACGGCACCATCGCGGGCTTCCTCACCTTCGCCACCGCCCGAGCGACAACCGTCGACCTCACGTCGGCAAGCGCAGGCATGCCGACACTCTTTGAGCTCCTCCAGAGCGGCCTCCCAAACGACGGGTGTGACACAGCGTCATCGCCCGTGAGTGACGCGGACGACCTCGACGGTGACGGCACGGACGACGGCTGGTGGTTCTTCATCAACGTCGGCGCGGAGATCGTGAACTTCACGCGCTAAGTGAAGCGATGAACTGAAGACGCCCCGGCTCTGCTGGGGCGTTCTTCGTTAAGCCCGACTCCCAAAAACCCCTGGGTTCTTGGTCCGATCTATGCCGCCGGAGCGAACGGGTCTATGATCGGCGGGGGAAGGGCAACGTAGAACGGGGCGCTCGAGGAAGAATCGGGCTAGGGTCTCGCCGATGTCTCTCGTTGCCCTCGGTCTGGCCATTCTTGTCGCCTTCGGCCTGCTCGTCCTCGATTTCGTGGTCATGCGCCGAACCGAAAAGCGCATCACCGACGAAGACGACGCTGAGGAGATCCAGTCCGCGAAGCCGGTGGGCCCTGCTCGACGCCTCCCTGGCTCGCTGCGCTTGGCGGCCTTTGTCTCGTCTTTGTTTGGCTGGCTCAACCTGCCCGCGACGCTCGCGCCGGTCATCTTGGTGGCTCTCGCGATGCAGGTTCAACCACTGGGCGGCGACGGAACCACCGCGCTCATCGGCATCCTCGTAGCGGCCTTCAGCCTCAGCGCATCGGTCAAGGCGATGCGTATCAGCGACTACCTCTTCGCGGGCGAAGCCCGGTACAACCCATCGCTCCGCCAGTCGACGGCTTACGTGCTCGGCTGGACCGTGATGGTTCTCTGCTTGCTCTTGGTCGGCAACGTACCAGGCGGCAAAGTGGCACTCGTGGTGTACAGCTACGTGGGTGTGCTCGTGGCTTTCGCCGCCTTCCTATTTGGGATTCGCCGCTCCGCCCATGAGTGGCTTGCCGCTGAAGGCTCCGTCAGCGTTCCCGAAGACGCCAAGCCTACCGAGTTCTGAGCTTCAAACCTCTTCGATTCAGCCAGAGTCTGAGGTGAAGACGGCTTACGAGTCGGACAAAAGCGCTTTGAGTCCGTCCCGAAGAGGCGTCTCAGCGCGAATACCGAGGACCTTGGCGAGGGCATCGACGCGTGCACATGAGTGGACGATATCGCCAGCACGCGCAGGGCCGTTCAAGATCCGACTGCGGCCACCGCTCAATTCCACAAGGGTCTCGGCGAGGTACTGAATACTCACTGCGTTTCCAGTCCCGATATTGAGGGGTGGCGTACTTTCCCGAAGATCGAGAGCTGCGACAATGCCGCGGACCACGTCTCCGACGAAGACGAAGTCGCGGGTGTGGCCTCCATCTCCGTTGATGGTGATCGGCGCGCCATGAAGCGCGCGTTTCGCGAAAACACTAATGACGCCGGAGTACGGGCTCGAAGGGTCTTGGCGAGGGCCGTAGACGTTGAAGAAGCGCAGCGGACTCCCGAAGACTCCATGTTCTTGCTCAAAGAAGCGCAGCCAGTCTTCGCCGGCGAGTTTGTGAATGCCGTAGGGCGAAAGTGGAAGACAGCGAGTGGACTCCGGCGTTGGTATGTCTTGTACATCGCCATAAACAGCCGCGGAGCTGGCGTAGACGACTTTTGCGGGAGGCTCTTGGGCCGCTGCGAAGAGCAGCACTTGGACCAACCCACGAGCGTTGGTGTGCATGTCTTCAAATGGAGCTTCAACGCTGCGCGCCACAGATACCTGGGCCGCGAGGTGGACAACCCCTTCGATGCCGTCGTCGTGCCCGTGCAGCTTCGCGATGTCTCCTTCGACAAAACGAAACGCCGAGTTGGCTAGATGGCCCTCGATATTCGAGTAGTTCCCGGACGAGAGATCGTCCACGACCAGAACCTCGTCACCGCGCGCGAGGAGCGCATCCACTACATGGGAGCCGATAAAACCAGCGCCGCCCGTGACAAGAACTCGCATGGAGGAACTCTATCAGCGATCGCGTTTGAGGATGATGTTGATCGTTTCGGTCTTGGGATCGAAGAGCAGCAGCGCGTCGCCCTTCTGTAGCTGCGCGCGAACTTGCGCGCGCTTGCCATCTACGGACGTTTCTTCGTGCCCATAGTCCGTGCCCTCTCGCGTGATGAACTCGTCGATGACGCCGATGAGTGCGTCCTCGCTGAGCTTCTCTGGCGGAACTTCGATTCCATGCACGTCGTTCTCTGGCTCGACACGGCTCTCGTCACTCATCACTACCTGCCTCTGCGATTGTTGGGTCATAAGCGATACTCGTGACAAAAACCGTCGTGTTGCCCTTGGGGCGGCGGATAAGAACCTCATCATCGAGTGACTTGCCAAGGAGCGCGCGCCCTACGGGCGAATCCATCGAGATATTGTCTTCGTGCAGGTCGGTTTCGTCGGGCCCGACAATTCGAAGTCGCCGCTCTTCGCCTTCTTCGTCTTCAACGACCACCCATGCGCCAAAGTAGATGCGAGTCGCGTCTCGTGAGGGGTTCGGGAAAACCACCTCGCAGGCCTCGAGACGCTTCATCAAGAAACGAATCCGCGAGTGCATCGCCCGGAGTCGCTTCTTTCCGTAGATGTACTCTGCGTTCTCAGAGCGATCACCTTCCGCGGCTGCAACCGCCACAGCTTGCGTGAGCTGGATTCGCTCTACGCCCCAAAGACGTTCGAGCTCCTCGCGGTAGCGAGCCTCGCCTTCAGGCGTGATGTAGTTCGACATGGGAGGACGAACTTTTCGAGTCCGCGCCACTAGTGCGACGCCACCAGAGAGGACTCTGCCATCGGAGTCTTAGTCTTCTTCGGCAACGTAGATATAAAAACCTTCGCTGTCGTCGGAAGTCTTCTTGGCCGCGAGAGGCCTATCGCTGTCGGGATGCACCGACGGATGGCGACGCCGGTCGGGTTTGCGGGTGGGACCGGAGAGCGGCCTGGTCGCAGGGATAGCCGGGTATGATTTCGCCTTGAACGGTCTGTCTGGAGTGCTCGAGGCGATATCTTGAACTGCAGGAAACGCCACCGGCGTCGCTTTTTCTGTGCGCGCGGCTCTGTCGCTCGGCGGGGTTACCTTCTCGACGCGCGGGGACCGGTCGCTCGGTGGAGTCGCCTTCTCGACACGCGGTGGTGTCACCTTTTCTGCGCGCGGGGACCGGTCGCTCGGTGGAGTCAGCTTTTCTGCGCGCGGGGACCGGTCGCTCGGCGGAGTCAGCTTCTCTGCGCGCGGGGACCGGTCGCTCGGTCCGGTCGATGGAACTGGTGGAACTGGTGGAAGCGGCGGCGGCGGCGGAAGAGGCGGAGGCGGCGGAAGAGGCGGAGGGAGCTGCGAGACGAGGCGCTCCTCAAAAACCACGGGAGGCACAGAATCAAGAAACGACGCCCCGTCCGGAGCAAAGAGTGCGAGGTCCGCGAGGAGCTCATCGCGCTCATCGGCGGATAGGATTGTTCCTGAAGCAACTTCGGCAGGGTCGGGAAGGGGCACAACAAACCCACGTTCGGGGGCGCCGATCCGCGTGGGTGGGTCTTCTTGTTCTGGAAAGTAGGTCTCAACGTAGTCAGCCAAGACGCTGGGACCGATCGCGAGCTCTTCTTCTGCCGCCAAGGCTTCAATGGCCGCCGCTACATCGCCCGCGCGGCCAGGTCGGTCGCCGGGTTCTGGCGAGAGACATCGCATGAGCAGAGCATCGAGCGCCGCCGGCACGCTGCTGTCCACTTCACAAGGTCGCGCCGAAGGCCCGGTAAGAATGACATTGATGTACTCGATGGCGACCCGCGTGAAGGCCTCTTTGCGCGTGACGAGCTCGTAGAGCAGGGCGCCGATCGAAAACACATCTGCGCGACGGTCTGGAAGCTCACGAGACTGAGCGGCTTCTGGCGCGAAGTAGCCGACGGTGCCGCGGATGCCATGGTTACCGCCCATGCGAGACATGCGGTGGCTGTCGCTGCCAGCGAGGCCAAAGTCGAGGAGATGCACGCGACCGCGTGAATCTGTGACCACGTTGCTCGGAGTTAGGTCGCCGTGCACCACGCCAAGCTCGCTGCCGCTCGAGGGGTCTGTGCAGTCATGCACCTCGTCAAGAATGCGACAGAGCGCCACGCCAATGCTGAGAGCCACGTTGAGAGGTAGACCCGTAGCCGTAGAGGACCCCTGAACAAGTTCGGTGATGGTCGGGCCACGAACATGCTTCATCGCGAGATACCACTCGCTGTCGGACGAACAACGGAACTCGTAGACGTGCGGGATTCCGGACCCGGCGAGGCGCGCTAAAAGGTCTGCTTCGTTGCGAAAGTCCTCAAGCAGGTTCGTTTCGCCAGCGAGGTGCGGATGAAGGCGCTTGATGACCACCTCGCGCACGAATCCACCGTCTCCCCACTGCAGTGCGAGAAACACATCGGCCATGCCGCCGGTGGCCAATTTTCGGACAATTTCGTAGCGGTCGATGCGGTCTGCCATCGCGGGCGTGAGGGTAGCAGTGACAGCTGGAGATCGGAAAGAATCCGATTCCCTAATTCGATTTTCGCCTCTCGGATTCGTCCTCGTCGCCAGAAACAAGGAATAGAGTCGAGAACGGCGCCGGTTACAAAAAGCAAGCTATGCTCTCCGCCATGAAAGTTTGCGGCCAATGCGGGTTGAAATACCCGGATGACGAGACCCGCTGTTTTGTCGACTCGACCGTCCTTGAGACCGCGGATGACCCGTTTCTAGGGGCCACCCTCGCAGGTCGCTACCTCGTGGAGGAGGTGATCGGCACGGGAGGCATGGCCACGGTGTATCGAGCGCGGCACACGCTGGTGGATCGGCCCGTCGCCGTAAAGATCATGAGCGGCAGCCTCGCGCGCGACGAGAGCCTACGAGAGCGCTTTCGGCGCGAGGCGAAGAACGCAGCCGCGCTGGCTCACCCCCACATCATCGAGATCTACGACTACGGCGAGGGCCCCGAGAACTCTGTCTTCCTCGTCATGGAGTTGCTCAAGGGTGCATCGCTGGCCGACTTCATGGACCAGGGTCCCATCGAGCCCGCAAAAGTCGCCGCTCTTGGTCTCCAGATCGCCCAGGGACTTGCCCGTGCCCACGACTTCGATGTCATTCACCGCGACCTGAAACCTGAGAACATCTTTGTTTGCGATGCTGGGGCCGACCGCGTCCTGGTGAAGCTCCTCGACTTTGGCCTCGCGCGCTCGATGCACGACTCTCGACTGACCAGCCAAGGACAGATCTTCGGGACGCCCCAATACATGGCGCCGGAGAGCATCACGTCCATCGAGGCGGGCCCTGGAGCCGATCTCTACGCGCTTGGCATCATCCTCTTCGAGATGATCACGGGCCGTCTGCCCTTCGAGTCGAAAGAGCTCACGGGCTACTTTATCCATCACCTCCAGACGCCGCCGCCCAAGCCATCTGAGATCGTCGCGTCCTGTCCACGACGCATGGAAGAGCTCATTCTCAAGCTCCTCGAGAAGAAGCCTGAAGAGCGACCCGTTGATGCCCATGCGGTCATCAAAGAGCTCCAAGCGCTCGTGCCCACAAGCGGCGTGACCGTCCCCCCGCTTTCGCTCAAACCTGTGGCGATCACGGCGCCGACGCTGCCACCAACCACCGCCGAGCGCTGGGCGCGTCGAGCGATAATTTTCAATGAGATGCTGCGTACAGCGTATCCAAACGACCCGCCCGCCGAAGCAGCCCTGCTCCTCGATGAAGTTCGTGGTGCCCTTCAACGCATGACGACGCTTCGCAGCAAGGCACTTCGAGAGCAGCGACGAATCGAAGAGCTCGAAGGTCATGCTCGCGAGAACCGCGCGCGCCTTGGACATGCAGTGCAGAGTCTCGCGGAAGACTTGTCCCTCGCCCGTGAAAACGCGCGCCAAGCGGGCCAAGAAGTGGCGCCCTACTTAGACGCCGATGAGCAAGCCGTGGCAGGCTACCGCGAGGCTCATGGTGCGGTGAGCGGCTATCATCTTCTCGAGGCTCCCGACGACCGAATGGCCAAGGCGTTGCGTGATCTCGCCGACTCCATTGCCAAGTGGTCTCTGTCCTTCACCGGCGCTGAGAAGGCACGGGCTTGGATCGCCAGTCGGGCGCAAGATGTCAAAGACCTCGAGTTTCAGGTGCTAGCTCTCCGGTCACAGCTGGAACGCACCGAAACCGAACACGACGCGAATGTGGCGACGGTGGAGAAGCTCCTCGTCGACGCCAGCGGCCAGGCCACCGACGAAGAACGACACTTGATGCAGATCGGTCGACAATTCTGTGATGCGCTTCGAGGAAACCCCGCGCTCCGCGAGCATTTTGTCCGCCTCGAGCAAGAAGGTGGATAGGCTACACCCGTGAACCATGCCAACGAAGACACCCTGGCTCGTCTTGAGCGCCTTGAGGCCTGTCAGCGACTGGGCGTCGCCGCCGACGAAGCCCTCGAGATCGCGAGCCGCGACCGCATGGCCCTAGAGGCGACGCTTTCCCGCATGCTGCCTCTTCTCGCGACACACACCGGTGCACGATGGACGTGGATCCACACCTACGACGAAGACCTCGTCGAGCGCGACTTTCACTACGGGAAAGACCTCGAGTTCGATTTCGCCGATGTGTTGGCGCGCACCAAAGAGGGTGACCGCGTGCAGCGGAGTGAAGACGGTCTCTTCATCGTGGCTCAACCCCTCGACGTAGCGGGTGAGAACTTCGGCGCGGCCGCCTTGATCTTTGAAGAGCCCCTCGCCCCTCGACGAGCAGCCCTCGCCGGTGACCTCCTCGATGTTTGGTGTGAAGTTCTCGACAACTACCTCGCCGCCATCGCCCAATCGCGGCGCAAGGCGCAGGTCATGCGCGAGCTCAGCGCCGCGCTTCAATCGCCGGTGCTGGAAGATGGCATCACGCAGGCCATCGCGGTGCTCAAGAAGGCTATTCCCTTCGACGACCTGCTTTTGGCTCTTCGTCACGCCAACGACCGAGCCGGCGTCAGCCTTCACTATCAAGTGATTCAGGACGGCGTCGTCACGCACAGCTCAAGTCGCCCCGACATGAATGTCGATGAGTTCATCCGCGATCACGCGACGAAGCTGATCAAGGGAGAGAGCCGCGCCCTCATCGAACGCTTCGGGTTTGAACGAAGTCGTGAAGAGGTCCTTATTAGCGGCATTCAAAATGCTCAGGTCGTCGGACGCCTTTGTGTGACTTGCACGAACGGCGACTTCAACACCTACGACCGCGACATCCTCGAACGCTTCGCAGACTACTTACGTCAGCGTGTTGTCGACTTTAATCGCGAATGGCACCGACTGCGCCTCACCTTTCCCCCGGTGATCGTTCGTCGGCTCCTGAACGAAGCGGACTACAACCGCTACCTCACACCGCGCGTCGAAGACGTCGCGATCCTATTCACGGACATCTCCGGCTTCACACGCATCTCTGAGCAAGTGCTGCGCGATCCACAACGCATCGGCGACCTGGTAAACGAATGGAGCCGACGCGTCGTCGACGTGATTTGGGAAACTGGTGGCTGCTTTGACAAGATGGTTGGCGACTGCGTCATCGGTCTTTGGGGTCCTCCTTTCAATGAGATGACACCGAAGGAAGCGTGCTGGGGCGCGGCGGCGGCGGCTTCTCGCATTCGAACGCTGACGGCTGAGTTCAACGACGGAAAACTCTTCCCAGAGTTCAAGGCCATGGAGATCCCCATCGGCGTCGCCACCGGCGTGAGCTACGCGCCGCTCTGCGTGGGCACTTTTGGGCCCAATGAAGACTTCACAGGGTTTTCGTCAGGCATGAACAACACAGCACGTCTTCAAGGGGTCGCCGTGCGCGACGAGATCCTATGCTCGAAACTCTTCGTCGATGCCTTTGAAGAGGCCGGCGCCTTCGGGGAAGAGCGCTCAGCCAAGGTGAAGAACGTGGCGGACGCCCTTCGTTTCCGCGAACTGGAACACGGCCCGGGTTGAAATGAGCGTCGACCACGAGCAAATCAAAAAAGAATCCCTTCGCCAAGTCTGGCTTGGCGTTTTCGTTGCGATCTGTGTCTCTCTCGCCGCCGGCTACGTGGTCATGGCGCGTGGACCCGACATCATACCGCCGCCGGTCAACAACGTTCAATCCGTGGCGTTCGAGCTCGAGGAGGGCTGTGAACTTCGCGTCGCGTTGCCCGGCGCAGAGGCCAATGTGCTGTATCGACCACAGACGAACGCGATGATCGTAGACTCGATTCCACACAACACTGTCCTGCGATTCGACTCTGTGCGGACGGACTGGGTCGAAGTGACACATCCCGCCGAGGGCTGGGTATCCCGCCGAGATGTGGCGACCGTGTGCCCAGAGCCATCGAGCGGTCAGTAAGCCGTGAGCGCACCTGATTCAATTTGGCTTTCGGAGATCTTCACGTCGATTCAAGGCGAAGGCATTCTCACCGGAACGCCCAGCACCTTTGTCCGAACCAGCGGATGCAATCTCCGTTGCAAGTGGTGCGACACGCGAGAGACGTCGTGGGAGCCAAAGGGCAAACGCGTGAGTGTCGCCGAAGTCGCCCGGCGCGTAAGCGGCAAGGCGATCAAACACGTTGTCCTAACGGGCGGCGAACCGCTGCTCTCGGAGGGCGCCCTTCGCCTCGGTGACCTGCTCCGTGAAAGTGGGCATCACCTCACCATCGAGACCGCCGCAAGCTTTCACCCGGACACCTTCAACCCGTCGGCGGACCTCTTTAGTATCTCGCCGAAGCTCCGTTCGTCGACGCCTACAGACCCGCGCTTTTCCCTGCTCCACGAAGAGCGACGGTGGCGCCCTCGCTGGATTCGCAACCTCATGGGACGCAGCGAGTACCAGCTCAAGTTCGTTGTCAGCGATGCGAGCGACCTCGACGAGATCGCCATCGCCGTCGATTCCCTCGAAGCCGATCCGGCACGCGTGCTGGTCATGCCCGAAGGCACCACCGTCCAGCGCATCGACGAGGTGAGCCAGTGGCTTGTGCCCGAAACCGTGGGTCGCGGATGGCGCTTTTCAGACCGACTGCACATTCGGCTTTTTGGCCATACGCGCGGGACCTGACCGACTCGTTCACGGTTTCGCTCGGGATAGTTCGTCTTAGGACCTACGTCGATCGCCGGGTGGAGACGCGGGATACTCAGCTCACGTAGTCGCGTTGGTTTCATCTGGGACTGGGCTCAACCCTTTTGCCAGCCTCCGACAAACGCCGCGACCTTGGCTGGTCGAGTGCGCTTACGTATGCTGCTCTGGTGAACGCAACCGTGGAGCAACTCATCGCGAGCCATGACCACATCAGCGCGTGGGTTGGCGAGAGCATCAACAGCACCGCCCGAGGCG
>JBLHKB010000074.1:0-17885 GCA_047619315.1 Polyangiales bacterium | reverse complement strand
TTCTGCGCACGTTCCGCCGTTCATGCAGGGGTTCGGATCGCAGTCGAAAGCTCTTGTCTCGCACGTCGCGCCAGTGAAACTCGGCGGGCAAGTGCATGTGAACGCCTCGATGCCGTCTGCGCAGGAACCTTCATTCATACACGGGTTGGGGTCGCAGTCGTCCACGTCCGTGCACTCCCCGGCTCCATCCCGGTCGAACCCAGGGGGACACTCCTCGCAGCCAGCACTGGTGGCTCCATCGCAGTCAGCGGACGCGTCGCTCGGGCCCGCGTCGCGGAGTGTCGCGTCGCTCGATGTCGCGTCGCTTGGTGTCGCGTCGCTTGGTGTCGCGTCGCTTGGTGTCGCGTCGCTCCGTGTCCCGTCGAGCAGCGCTGCGTCCCTCGGTGACACGGGCGGTTCGGAGGATCCAAGCCCTGCATGGTCGACGGCGCACCCAGCAACGACCCAGAGCAGGAGAGCGTATCTCATCCAAACAAGGTAGCGTGAAACACCGAATTTGTCGTGATTGGAGCGACTTCATTTACGGGTGCAATACCTGGACATCATAGGAACCAAACCCTAAGCCCTACGGCATGAATAGGCTTCACCTCGTCTTCGCGCTCTCCCTTGCTGCCTGTGGCGCGAACGCCGCTCCTGCACCGGCCAACCAACGTGCTGCGGACTTTTCTGCGCAGGACCAGAGCGGCGACGAAGTCAGTCTCACTTCTCTGCGTGGCCAGCCCATCGTGCTCTACTTCTACCCGCGCGACGCGACCCCAGGTTGCACCGTTGAAGCGTGCGCGTTCCGCGACGCCTGGGACCGACTCCAGGCCACCGGCGCTCGCGTTCTCGGCGTGAGCACGGACAACGTGGAATCGCACGCCGCCTTTGCCGAAGAACATCAGCTGCCCTTCTCTCTTCTCGCCGATGAAGACGGGGCCATCGCCGCTTCCTACGGGGTCGCCGTCACGATGGGCTACGCGGCGCGCACGACATTTATCATCGATGGAAGTGGCGTGATTCGACGCGTGTTTGAAAACGTCGATCCCGCGGTGCACGTCGACGAAGTCCTCGCGACGCTCGCCGAACTCTAGGAGCGCGCTACGCCGGCGGCTTGTCGCGACGTTCGCGCACGCGCTGAGCGAGCTCTTCACGGACTTCCGTCCAGAGATTTCCCCAACGCGGCTGCTCCCCAACGAACGCCCAAGGTGCGCGTCGAACAATGGCGTTCATCAGCGCCTCCGCGTCGTCGAGGATCAGCACGAGAGGTTCGTCGTAGTGTCCACCCGCTGGGTTGGTGTAGAGCGCGAGGTCTCGCGTGGTACCGAGCGGGAGATGATTCACGGAGCGACTCGTCTCCTGAGGGAAGACCCACAAGAGATGGCGGAGGTTCACGATGATTTTTCGCGTGACCAAGCACTCGTCGGTGAGCTGCACGCTCGTAGCGCCCAGCAGCGAGAACTGATTCGGGCTCGGCAAGTCTCGTTCAAGACCCGCGAGCACTCGGTTCATCTCCGCGTCGGTGTCGCGCATCCCTGCAAAGCGAGGGTGACGAAGAGGCCTCCGCCAGATCCTCCAGCCATTCACGAAGAGGCCTCCGCCCAGGAGCGCAAAGAAGCCGCCCACGGGCACGAAGATGAACCAGAAGTTCTCCGGCGCCGAGTGAGCGACGGTCCAGACGATAGCGACCTCGATGACGAGCCCCATGACGATCGCCCCGAGAGCCAGCCGTCCAAGTCCGCCACGGCGGGCTCGCTCTAGGAGTTTGGTCATGCGCTTCCTTCTACGACGAGGCTGCTGGTTTCTACCCGCGCCTAGGCGTGCTGAGGGCTAGCTTTCAGAAAAGGCATCAGCGCGTTGAAGAGATCGTCGGGGTACTCGCGGTGCAGGAAATGGCCGCCGGGGACCATCTTGATTTGGACGTCGCCGGTGAAACGTCGACGACTGTCTTCAAAGTTCGCCTCGGAGGCGATGGGGTCGGACTTCCCGCCCAACACGAGGCTGGGGACTTCGATTTTTTTACGCATCCCTGGGGGAAGCTTGGTCGTGAGCGCTCGATAGTAACCAAACGCGGCGTCGAGACAGCCCGGCGAAGAGAAGCTGTTCTTCGCCGACTCGAACTCGGAGTCAGGCCAATCGAAGGCAGGCGACCAGCGCTCGTAGATGGCTTCAAGAGCCGCGAAGTCGTTCTTGGCGAATCGTTTCTCAGCGCCCGGCAACTTGTAGGCGATGAAGTGTCGGGCGTCCCACAGCAGCCCAAGGCTTGGCTTCATGACGGCTGGGTGCGGAATCGCCAACGTCGCGAGTCGTTCGATGCGTTCGGGGTAGAGCGCCGCTGCGCCCAAACACGCGCTCGCGCCCCAGTCGTGTCCAACGAGCATGGCCTTGTCTTCGCCGAGCGCATCGAGGAGCTCGATCAAGTCGCGCCCCAGGGAGTCCGAGTCGTACTTGCCGTCCGCGGGCACAGCGCTCGGGGCGTAGCCGCGTGTATACGGAGCGATGACGCGAAAGCCCTCGGCGGCGACTCTTGGACCGAGCGCATCCCAGGTGCGCGCCGTGTCTGGAAACCCGTGGACCAAGAGCACGAGGGGGCCCGTCTCCCCCCACCGCAGCGTCGCCATCTCCAGAGACGCGGTTGTGACCATGATGGCTTGAGAGTCGGGTTCGTAGGTACGCACGCTGCGACGCTATCACGCGTGAACCGGGAGTGGCGTAGGACCGCTCAGGGGGTGGAGGCTTTGTTGCGAATGCGCGGAAAGTCCGGTGAGCGACGTAGGAAATCGAGGTCGCTGTCGTCATCGAGTTGCGCGCGGCTTTCCATGCCCCCGTCGATGGCGCGCTCGAGCCAACGCAGTCCTTCAGCTTGGCGTTCGAGACGTGAGTAGGAACAGGCCGCGTTGAACGCGTCGCTGACATGGGCGAACGCTTCAAAGAGACGCTCGGCGAGGGCCGCTGAGTCCTCGAAACGTCCGCGATGAAAAAGCGCGGCGTTGATGCTGTGTCCAAAGTCGCGGTCCGTCATGAGCGCCCACGCGTCGTCATGATTTCCTGCGGCCCAGAGCGCATAGGCCGTCGCGATGGGCGGCAGGAGGTGGGCTTGAGCGCCGTTCTGGAGCGCGATCACATCCTCAAAGCGCTCTTCTTCGATGGCGATGAGCACCGCCAAGGGAACCGACGGGTCGTGCGCAGGGAGCATCGCAAGCGCCGCCTCGGACGCCGAGGTGGGATCACCCGCCATCAGGAACGCCCAAGCGGAGACTTCCAGCGCTTCGGCGCGGCCGGACTCGAGAGTGTCCGCATACTTTCGCACGACGGAAGCGTGGCCGAGCCAGGCCTCCTGCGTGTTCAGAGAGAGGATCGTGGTGACCAAGGTGGCCGGGTCGTTGTCCCCGAGGGTCTTCCGCACCACGGCGAACACATCTGCGGGCGCAGCCGGTGGTGCCGCGGCCGCGGCGGGTGGCGGCTTGAGTGCGCGCACGCCCCGCTCCACCGAGATCATCAGCAAGAACCACAACCAGAAGGCGTCGCCCGTGGGCTGGTAGACCCACAACGCTGCGCCACAAATCGCCGCGACAACGAGGGTCATTATGCCGGCGACTTTCTGCCCCTTGCCCTTCATCCGGCCCTTCAGGGTGGCGTCGAACACGCCATGCATCGCTGCGCCTCCATCCCAAGGCAGCATCGGGATGAGGTTCACCAAACCCCAGCCGATGTTCACCCAGAGCAGCCCTGTCAGCACCTGCTCGAGGAGGTCATTGGTTGCACCGAGCTCAAGAGCCGTGAGTCCAAAGGCCACGAGCCAGACCGCGCCGCCGAGGAGAAACCCAGCGAAGGGGCCGGCGAGGCTGACAAGAACGCGCACCTTCGGCGATGGGTAACCTGGCCCTCTGCCCCAGCCAGTACGGCCGCCCATTCCGTAGAGTTCGATCCACGGGGCGTAGCCGTGACGGCGCATCATCCAGGCGTGGCCAAGCTCGTGCCAGAGAATCGACACGAAGACGACTCCGGCCCAGATCGCGGTGCGCAACAACGCATCTGGCGTGAAGTCTCCTTGTGGCAGCCCGAGCATGACGATGACGAGGAAGAAGAAGGGCTGGACCCGGATGGGAACCCCAAACATCGAAAAGTGCGCCTTCACGCTGGGGACCCTAGCAGGTTGAACTCAACCGTCAGCGCAGCAACTCCCAGTCCGTTTCGTCGATGGAGACGCGCCTCAACCACACAGAAAGCGTCTCTTGCATCGTGCGCGCTGCGGTCGCACTCTCGCAGACATGCTTCGCTTCTTTGGTCTGTTTCTCGCCTGCGCACTCGCTCTCGCCTGCGGAAGCGCTGCGCCCGTCGCACCTCCTGCGGCCGCGGCACAGACCACGGAGTCCTCCGCGATTCGATGGCAGAAGGAAACGCCCATGGGCGTTCGCGGTCTTGAGATGTTGCCCGGCGGAGACCTTCTCTTCTTCGCTGCCGGCCAAGAGCCCGCGCCGCCGCTGGTTGTTCGAAGCCACGACGGACTTGAGACCGGCGCGTATCCGCTCGCCATTCACCCCGACGCCAGGATGACGAGCGGAGACGATAAGGTGCTCGTGGTTCGAAGGAAAGACCTCGACGTCTACAAGGTCGAAGGCGGACGACTCTTTCACGTGGAGCTGCCCGAGGGAGCTGGCTCCATCGCCGCCTTCGCGAGCGGGTACGCTGAGAGCGCCTTCGTCGTCACGAGCCAAGGCGTGCTTCACATCGCGACCCCCAGCGGACTTCGACGGGTCGAAACAAGCGCGGTCCTGAGCGGCGCGAGCCACATGCAACGCGTCGGTGGACAGCTCGTGATCGCGCGCGGCGAATCGCTGTGGTCCGTGTCTCTCTCGAACGGTGAGGTGAGCGAGTGGGCCACGGGGCTCGGTTCCGTGCGCGAGTTCGTGCGTGACGACGAGGGCTACTACATCGTCCTCAACGGAGAGCGTGAAGTCTGGCGGGTCCACCCGGACGGCACCGCCTCACGACTCTCCTCGGGCCCCGAAGAGCCTCTCGTCGCAGACCACATCGCATACGACCGAGAAGGTCACACCCTCGCCATCGTCGACACGGAGCACTCACGCCTGCAGGGATATGACTACCTAGCGCTGACAGCGCGGACAGCTACTCCCAGCGACCGCGTCGGCCCTTTCACCGTCGTCGCCGGCGCCTTAGGGAGCGCGGGCCTCTCGGGCGCCGAGTACTGGCCCTTCCTCGGCGACGCGCCACCGAACTATCCCGCCGACATTCTTTGGGGCTTCTACCCAGAGCAAGGCGTGATGTTTGACGGTGAAGTCATGAGCGCTTCGGCGAGCGATGCCGCCGTTGCATGCATGGAACGCTCTCACGCGGCCCTTCATGCTTTCGTCGGGAGTCACGCCTCCGCGCTCGTCGAAGCCGAGCGCGTTGCGCCGGAAGAGACGTCAGCGCGCTTCTACTTATGGATGGATGACTACTCCGTCGCGAGCGATCCATTCCTCGCAGACATGCGCGAAGCGAAGATGTGGTACTGGCAGCGCGACCCTGCTGTTCCAGGTCGCATCCCAGGCTACTGGAAGTGGGAGACGGTGCTTCACCAAGACGGCGAGTGCAGTATTCCCGACACCGACGCCGCCTCTGTCGCGCTCCAAGAACGTATTCGCGGCGCACGGGAATAGCTCTCCGTGAGCGCCGCAAAGCACGAAGCGTCGGTGCAAGCTTCCGCGCTGGTGTTCGCGGCACTGACGGGGCTCGGCGCGGCGTTCCAAGGCGCAAGCGCTCCAGCGTGGGCGCTCTTTGGCTACCTTGGGGCGTGGCTGCTCTTCCGCGTCTCCGCACTTCGCTTCTCTCGTGCGACGCTCACGCTCCTCGGCGGAGTCTGTGTCGTTGGCGCGGGCTTGGGCGCTGAGCATCTCATCGATCCCGAGACCTGGGGTGGCGCCGCGGCACACTTGGAAGATCGCGCGCGACTCCAACACTTGCCCGCCATCGCACCCTCGGTGGTCTTTGGCGACCATCCACAGACGTTCTACGTCGCACTCGACGCGGACGCGGACGATGACGCCGTCGAGAACAACGTACGTGTGCGCCTTGGACCGCGCGGCGCGACGCTCAACGCCGCCGCGCTCGGTCACGGCCTCTATCGCGTCCTCTACGACCCGCGCGAGCACGGGCAGGTCGCCGAAGCGGACGGCCCCGTCGACGCGAAGATTATTCTTGGCGGAGCGACCGGAGCGGGTGAAACCTTTACCCGCACGCTTCACTACGTCGCGCCGCTGGCTCATCCGCGGACCCTCTGCACCTCGCCGAACCGGACCCTCGCGGCGAGCCCAAGCCTCGAGAGCGACGAGCTCTTTGTTGTCGATTCAGAAGGTCGCGTGGCCGCCGTGGACATGGGAGACGGCCCCTCCGACTGCGTCTTCCTCGACGACGGACGCATCGCCGTCGGCCACACTTTCGGTCCGACGCTTTGGATCGTAGGCGCAGACCGCCGCGTCCTTCGGCGCATCGAGTCGCCCCCCGTTCGACGCCTCGCGTTCGGCCACGAGCGCCTCGCGTTGGCTCACGCGGACTCCGTCTCGCTTCGAAACGCGACGAGCTTTGCCGTCGAGGCCAGCCTCGATGTCTCCGACGTCGACTGGCTCACTTTCACCAACGCCGACACGCTTATTCTCGCGCGACGTCGCGCAGCGGAACTCCTTCGCTACCGCCGAAGTGACGCCGGCGAGTGGACGCGCGACGCTTCGTTGCCCCTCGGCCGACCCGCCGTCACGATGGCGCGCCTCGACGACACGCACGTTGTCCTCAGCGCCACGGACTACGTGCCGAGCGGCGAGCCCCACTTGGGCAACCACTTCGTCCAAGACCAGCTCCTCACCATCGACACCGAGCTCATGCGTGTTGTCGAGCAGCAGATCACCGCGCGACGAAGCCCCCGTCAAAGCAACGCCGGCGATGTAGACCGCGGACTCTCCCCCATAGGACTGCACGTCGAGGGCGACTCGCTCGACGTCGCCTTTGCGGGAAGCGACGAGACCTGGGTCTTGCAGCAAGGCGCGCTCCCCGACATGCGCTTCACGGAGGACATCCCAGCGCCGGAAGGCATCACGCGCTTGCTCGGCCACCTGGTCATCACCTCTCCCTCTGCTGGACTCATCGCCACTCGACGCAACGACGAGTGGCGCGTCGTCGCCGTGGGCCGCCAAGGCGCGGACGGAGAGGGAAGCGAAGATTCACCACGTCGGCGCGGTCAGCGCGCGTTCTACGAAAGCACCCGCGCGGGAGTCAGCTGTCAGTCGTGCCACCTCCACGGCGACACCGACTTCGTGATGCGAAACATCGGCGGACAGCGTCTCGCACCCACGCTCGGAGTCGGGGGAATCGCCGACACTGCGCCTTTTCTTCGCGACGCGAGCTACCCGCGCATTCGCGACCTGCAACACCTCGCCACCACGCTCTTTCGCGGCTACCTGCGGCGCGACTCACGACGTGGAATGGACATCGAAGCGTATATCCGCGCGCTCCCACGACGGCCCGTGCGCTACGAAGGCATCGAACGCGACGACGCCCGCGAGCGCCGAGGCCTCGATGTCTTCGCCCATGCCGAGTGCACCACCTGTCACTTCTTTCCCGCCTTCACCAACCTCGCGCAGCTCCCCGCCGGCGCGCTCTTTCCGGAGCACGGCGGTGGCGACGAAGTCCTCGACACGCCCTCACTTCTTTCCGTCGGCACCCACTCGCCTTATCTCAGCGACGGTCGCGCCGAGAACCTCACCTCGATCTTCCGGGACCACAACCCAAGCAACCGCCACGGCAACACCGCCGCCCTGAGCGACGTCGAGCTCGCGGACCTCGTCTACTTCTTGGAGGGGCTCTGATGAGTCCCGGCACGACGCAAACGATGCGCTTGCGGCGCGCGCTCGTCGCCACCGCGCTCATCGCCTTCGTCTCCATCGGCTTCGCCTACGCGTCCACCGAGTGGGCGTTTGCGAGGAGCTTCACCATGGCGCGCATCAGCGGCTGGGTCGCCGTCGTGGGCCTCGCCTTCGGCCTGTGTGTCACGCCGATGAGCCGCGTGTCCAGGCTCAGCGACCTCTCCGCGTGGCGCCGCGCCATCGGCGTCTGCACCGCCGTCGCCGCAAGCGTCCACGTAGTCCTGTCGCTCCTTGGGCCCCTCGACGGCGCGTGGCGAGCGGTCCTGACCTGGCCCTACCTCAGTGCTGGCGCGCTGGCGTTTCTGATCCTCGCGCTGCTCTTGCTCACCTCATTTCCGCGCGTCATCCGCGCGCTGCGGATCCGCCACTGGAAGGTGCTGCATCGCCTAGTCTATGCCGCGGCGGTCTTCGTCGTCGCGCACTTGATGCTGAGCCCTTGGGGGAGCGTGCTCATCAAGGGCGTGGTGAGCGTCGTGTTGGTAGGGGCGCTTGTCTTCCGAATCCTTCGGCGTGACCTAACATCATAGGGACGGAGTTCGACTCTACGCACTTCCTAGAGTCATGGGGACGGAGTCATGACTCTACGTGCTTCCTGGAAAGGTCAGTTGGTTGCTCTTGCGTGATTCGTGAAGTCGAGAGCCCGTGCGTTGCGCTGGAGCGCGAGCGTGTGGCACTCTCGGTTTGATGAAACTAAACATAATGGGTCTAGTTTTTGTGAGCGTTCTGAGCCTGAGCGCGGTCTCCTGCGCAGACGAAAACGGGAGCGGTGACGCTGGAGGAAGCGGTGATGCTGGCAGCGCTGACGCCATTGGGAGCGGTGACACTGGAGACACGAGCGGAGAGCTTGCGCAGTACACGCCCAACCAAGCGAACTGGGACACCTTCGCCACCAAGCCATTCGAGGGCGGCACCAACACGTCCGAAGACCCGGATGGGGTGGGTTGGATGAGCCCCGAAGACTGGGCTTCGTCCGAGTGGGATGGGACCGTCTACAATCCGTCGCAGATGAGCCCAGAGGATTTTGCGGCGGCGCTCTGTCCCAGCGTGGATCGCGTCCGAGGTATCCGAGAGGTCTTCTACGAGCGCGCACCTTTCGCGGACAACGAAAACCCCACCAAGGCCGAGGTCGACGAGTGGCACAGGATCGCCATCAACCATGTCCGGGCGTTGGTCGGCTACACGAGCGAAGATCGTCAGGTGCACAACGATCACTGCATGTTCGCCCGTGCGCTCTGGGGCGACGAGCGCAAGTTCACGACCCAATGGGATGACGACTACCCGGGGACCGAGGGGTCTGCCGCCGGGCCTTGCCAGGGCTCCTCAAACGCACATTGCGGGGCGAGCTTCATTCCGGACCTGGAGGACCAAGCGCCCTATCTTCCCGAGGGTCATCCCGGCTGCAGCACTCAGCAAGGCGCCGAGGGCGTCTTCAGCGGACCCAAGTCCAACATCCCCTGGTCGATCCGGTGGTCGCGCGGGTTCTGCAACACGCTCCTGGCTGAGGGCTACTGGGGTGGGCACGTTGGTCCCTGGTTCCACCGCGAGAGGTTTGGTCTCAGCTTCTGGGACAACGACGCCAGCAACAACAATAACAACGCCATCCTGCGGGCGAAGTGGACCGGTACGTTGATGCCCAACGCGTACTGCAACCCAGCGGAGCCGGACTGTGACCCGGCCACGTCGGGGCTCTAGCCGAACTCTCGCCGTCGATGAGTTCATCGCGAAACCAGTATTCTGGCGAGCGCGGCCGAGGACGTTGCCGCTGGAGCATGTCTTTTAGGGACCGCGAAAGCTAGATTACGAAGCCAAAGCAAACACATGCCATAAATGACCATTAATGTTCGCGAGAGAGTCAACATGGACTCTTTATGTGGAATTTCAGCCCGCCAAACGGAGTTCCCGCGCGGGAACTCCGTCCATATTCCTAGGGGGTTTTGCGCCCGCCCTTTTCGTTCACACTTTTGGTGCCCATAGTTTAGGGAGTGCGACTCTTCATCCTGGTACTCGCGACCCTCCCCTTCGCCCTCACGACGAACGTGGCGCAGGCCGAGCGCGCAGCCCCCGAAAGTTCGAGCCAAGCTCAGACGCCACAAGTCACCCTCGACGTCCACATCGAAGGTCGGCGCGGTTCCCTCGACGAGGCGACGATTCGTCGTTGGGTTGGCTCGATGGTCCGAATGGCGGGTGACTATTGCGGCCACTTCCCCGTCGACGCGCTTCGCGTGGAGGTCCGCCTGCGCTCGGGACGACGCGTTGTTTTCGGACAGCATTTCACCGGTCGCCGCGTCGTCATTCACGTCGGCCGCAACACGAGCGAAGACGCACTTCGCCGCGATCATGTGCTCTTGCATGAGCTGCTTCACACCGCGTTGCCTAGCCTCGACCGGCGGCACCGCTGGATGCGCGAAGGACTCAGCACCTACCTCGAGACGATGGTGCGCGCGCAGAACGGCATCATCACCGAAGACGATGTCTGGAATCGTTGGACCGACTCCATGGAGAACGGAATGCCACGCGCAGGTGACCGCGGCCTAGATCGAACGCCGACCTGGGGCCGCGTCTATTGGGGCGGCGCGCTCTTCTGGATGGTCGTCGACGTCGAGCTGCGACGCGCCACGCAGGGTCGGCACACGGTCCGCTCCCTCGTCGCTGGGATCGTTGCGCGCGGGGGCGTCGCGCGCCGTCGCTGGTCGATGCAGAGACTCCTGCGTGTCGCGGATCAGGTGTCCGGCACCCAGGTCGTGAGCCAAGCCTATCGACGGATGGCGCTTCGCCCAAGCGCCCCTAACCTCGACAGCTTCTTCGCGCGCCTTGGGGTGCGGCGTTCAGGCGACCGCGTGCAGTTCTTCGAGGGCCCCGAGTCACGTCTCCGCGCTTCGATGATGCGACGATAGCCGGCGCTCTCTATTGAGCGTCTACAGCCGCGGCTCATCTCCAGTCGCGGCAACCCCACGCAGAGCGCGCTGCCCCGCCGCCTGCTCCGCCGAAGTCGCGCCCCACGTGGAGGCGAACAGTATGGTCTTGAGCGGGTCGGAGCTCGGCGAGGTGGTAGGTGATCGGTAGGCGCACGCCGGTCGCGCTTTCCGCCGAGAGCGAACGTCAGAACACACCAGTCACAAACGCCGCCCCCCCTGAACGGGGCAGGCAAACAACCAATGTTCACTTAGCGTCACGAGTCTATTGGTGCGGAGGCAATCCAGGTTCACCCTGACACCATGCGAACACTGTGTGGCCCTACCCTTGGCATCCTTCTCAGCGTTGCCTGTGGCTCCTCCGATCCCGCACCCGTCGTCTTCGAAACGTTTGACGAAGCATGTAGCGCTGTCGAGGGATGTGGCGCCGAACGGGGCGCAACATCCGAGAGTATTTGGCGCGTCGCTGTCGTTCGCGAAACCGATGGCACGTATCGGATCATGGAGATCGACCGCGTCGACGTCCCCGAGGACGGCGTTCCCTTTGGTCCCTTCGGCGGCGACGTGGCCGTCGTCGGGCGTGACGCATCCGGTGCGAACGTCGACGGACAGCTCCTCGCCTTCGCCGACGTCATGTCCTTTGAGGGTTCCCTCGACGGTGGCGGCCGAGTCGAGGTTCCTCTTGAGGGTCCCGTACGGACGACGGCGTATGTCCGCGCCCTCGCCGACGTGGAGACACTCGCCGTCATCGATTCGGCCGGCGTCGTGTTCAGTGAAGCGGCCATCCCCGCGGCCATCGTGTTCGGCGACGAAGAGATCGGTTCGCGTTCAGACGCGTTGATTCGCGCATCGGCGAGCTGCCCACACATTCTTCTGTTCGACCAGGGAGAGCTTCAATTCGGCGATGGCGACGTGATGCAGATCGAAGCCCCGGGGCCCACGCAACAAGCCGTCGTTGACGCAGCATTCGGCTACGCCACCTACGCGGTGTGCAACTCCGTGGGTCGCATCGCTTTCGTGAATCTCCCAGACCGGCCAGGTCTAGGCGGCCAGGTCCACACTTCGGTGGCGGGGGATCTCATTCTCATCAACACCGCCCGCATGGCAGGTCTCGCCAACGTGTACTCCGAAGAGTTCTTGGCAAACAACGCGGAATGGAGGCTTCGTCTCATGCGGACGATCCTCCACGAGGCGGCTCACGTCTCGGAGTCTCTCTTCAATGAGGTAAGCGACTTCTCTGGCGGGGACGATGGACAATGGCTCCGCAGCAGCCGCGGCTTGGCTGCGATCACAATGGAGCGCACACGTCTTCGCCAAGGCCTACAGCGGGAATGGCAGCGCCTCCATGACGGCTTCGTGAGTGTCGGATGGGCAGAGGTGTATCCGCCAAGCGTCGAAGCGGCGCGGGGTGTTCAGGACCTCTATGACGCAGAGCAGGCCGCGCGTGCCGGAGCCATGTCACGCTACGGAACGACGAGCCTCGCTGACGACATCGCAGAGCTGGTGTCATGGGCGACTCTTGGAGCGCAATATGAAGCCGCCGGCATCCCGATGGGTCGAAACGAGCGAGAAGACTACGCCTGCCAAGCCATGGCGACATACGTGGGAGCCGGCGTCCCCTCCCGCTACTCCGCCGTCTATTCAAAGCTGCGTTTCCTCCAGGACTTGGGTCTTGTCCACGAGCGCGACGTGGAACGCTGCATCGGCCCCGTCCGCCTCATCGATGCGCAGGAAGGCCTGCGTTTGTATTCAGAGGACAGCGCGGGCCAAATGTTCGCAAGCGAAGTGAGCGGCCAGATTGGAACGCTCGCTGGGCGATACGTGTTCGAAATGAGCGCAGGGGGCAGCGCCTCCTTCAGCGGAATGGACTACCCGGCGACGGTTAGGTTTCGTCTCGATCTGGGGGAGCCCGAGACGACGGAGGTGCGCCTAGTGAGCTGGCCGCGCGGCGTCTACCGAATCTTGCCTGGGACGGGGAACGACTTCTCCCTGCGTTTGATGGGCGCAGCTGCCGGCGACTTCGATGTGACGGATGGGTACGCGTATGTCGCAGAGAGCTCAAACGAGCTTATTGAAGGCAGCTTTTTTATCACCCAAGCGTTCCGCGCCAGCGCCCCGGTGCCGGTGCCTCAGGTCTTCGACCCACCCCTCAATGTGCGCTTTCGCCTCGTCAACTAGAGGACAATCGGCAACATCGACGATCAGACGGCGATTCCCTCCTACGACTTGGTGTTCCGTTAGGCCAAAACAGCTTGGTTTTGCACAAATCCAATCCGCGCCATTGGCGTTTGGGTAATATTTGTAGATCTTTGGCATCCTGGGAGCATGACGAGGCGCCCACCGCGACATTCCCGCTGCTCACGACATCCCGAGCACCCGATCGGTGCTCTTTGGTCCGCGGCTCTGGCGGCGCTGCTCCTCGTCGCGTGCCAGGGCGAAATCGGAAACGCGAACGGTTCGCCGGAGCCCGAGAACCTCGGACCCGGCGCCATTGAAGACCCCGCCGAAGATGTACTCCCAAGCAACGTCCGTCGACTCAGCCGCGGGGAGCTCGACCGCGTGATGGGCTCACTGCTCCACACGACTTTTCCCTACGCGTCGACGATGCTCCCGGAAGACGACCAAGAGCGTGAGGGTCTCTTTCTCCACTGGGCCTTCGACAACCGCTACACGCACCAGCCCACCGAGCGTGTTCTGGTGCAGGCCTACGAAGGGCTCGCGCGCGAAGCCGCGTCGCAGCTCGTCGCCGACGCCGAACGACTCGCCATGGTGCTGCCTTGTTCGCCCAGCGGCGCAAGCGACACAGCGTGCTTCGAAGAGTTCGTACGCACCTTCGGTCGCCGCGCTTTTCGCCGGCCCCTCACGGACGAAGAGGTCGCGCGCATGATGCCGCTCATGGCAGAAGCCGACACCGACGATGACTTCAACGTCGCCATCGACCTGGCCCTTCGCGCGTTCCTCCAAGCCCCGGACTTTCTCTACCGCATCGAGATCGGCGTGCCCCTCGCAGACCACGAAGGCGTTCGACAACTGGACGCCTACGCCATCGCCACCCGCATGGCTTTGTTCTTGTGGGGCACGGGTCCCACCGACGAGCTCCTCGACCTCGCTGAGACCGGCGTTCTCGATACCGTGGAAGGCAGACGCGAGACGGCCTTCGACATGCTCCAAGACCCCCAGGCCCTCGACCAGGTCGACCGCTTCCACGCGCTCTGGCTCGGCTACCGGCAGCTGCCCCATTCCCCGGAGCTGACCACGAGCATGCGCCTCGAAACTCGCGGCCTCATCGAGCGCGTCGTCTTTGCCGAAGACGCTCCCTACATGGACATCTTCCGCGCCACGGACACCTTCATCGACGCGCGCCTCGCGGAGCACTACGGCATGACTCTCTCGGGTGATGAGCCCGCGTTCGTCGAGTACGAAGACGCGGGCCGCGCTGGCATCCTCGCCCACGGCGCGGTCCTCGGCGCCTTCAGCACCGGCGGTGATACGAGCACCACGCGCCGCGGCATTCACGTCCGCGAGCGGCTCCTCTGCCAGGTGATTCCGCCACCGCCGCCCACCGTCAACGTCGACGACATCCCGGAAACGAACTGCAAGAGTGAGTTCCTCGAGGTGCACCAGATGGGCGCTTGCGGCGGCTGCCACACGCTCATGGACCCCGTCGGCTGGGGCCTCGAAAACTACGACCTCGAGGGTCGCTACCGCGAGCACGACGAGGGCAAGCCCGAGTGCCAAATCGATGGCGAAGGTGAAATCGACAACCGCGCGTTCAACGGTCCGCGAGAGCTCGGCGAGCTCCTCATCGACGGCGGCCGCCTCGAACGCTGCGTCGTGCGCCAGGTGATGCGCTTCGCCATGGGCCGGGAAGAGCTCCCGAGCGACGAGCCTTACCTCGCCTACTTATCCGAAGACCGTGTCCGCACCGACTGGACCTTCCAAGAGCTCTTGATCGACATCGTCGCCAACGAGCGCTTCGCCCTGGTTCGCGAAGATATCAACGACGGAGGAGAGTGATCATGGCCCGTAAAAAACAAATCTCCCGTCGCGCGATGCTCCGAGGCGCCGGTGGCGTCGCCCTGTCACTGCCTTTCCTTGAGGTGATGGCGCGAAGCGGCTCCCGTGCTCAAGACGAAGGCATCCCGAAGCGCTTTCTCGTGTGCGTGGCGGGTTCATCCCTCGGCGCCGGCGGCGTCGACATCGACGAGACCTACGTTCCATCCACGAGGGGCGCTGGCTACGACCTCAAGACCGCGCTCGCTCCCTTCGCCGGTGGCACCCTTCAAACGGGCACCCGCTATGACGACGTCAGCTCGCAGATCTCCGTGGTGACGAACCTGAAGATCCCATGGGCCGGCGAAAACTCCGGCGTCGTCCCCGCAGGCGGCCGCCCCGACAACCACCACGAGACCATGGTGAGCCCGCTCCTCGCCGGCGTCAAAACGCCCATCGGCGAGTCCACGCGCGCCTTCGGCGCCACCAGCGACCAGGCGATCATCGCGACCATCGGAGCCGGCTCGGCCTTCGAGTCGCTCCAGTACTGCATCCAGCCGTCCACCTACCTTGGCGGCGGCGGGCTCTCCGGCCGATCCACCATCAGCTACCGCGACGGCGGCGGGATGGGTGAGCGCGGCGAAGGAATCACGCCACAGACGAGCCCGCGTCGCGCCTGGGAAGAGCTCACCACGGGCTTCGCCGCGACGAGCGAAGACCCCGCCATTCGTGCAGCCCAAGAAGCCGAACGACGGAAGCGCACCGCCGTCATCGACGTCGTCTCCGAACAAGCGCGCGCCTTGAGACAGCGCCTCGGACTTCGCGACCAGCGACGCCTCACGCAGCACTTCGACGAGCTCAGCGATCTCGAGCGACGCCTCAACGAGCTCGGCTCCGAACCTATCGGCGCATGCCGACTCATCGACGACCCAGGCCCAGACCCAAGCCTCGGCGGCAGCCGTCCCCAAGCCGCCGACGACTCCTACCCCTACATGGTCAGCACCGGCTACTCCAACGAAGACCTCCGCGCCGAAGTCTTCATGCGCCTCATCCAGATGGCCTTCACGTGCGACATCACCCGCTCCATCGCGATTCAGTTCACTCACTTCCACTCGTGGATGAACATGAACGAACTCCTCGGACGTGAGTCCGACCTGCACGAGCTCGGACACTCCGGCCACGGCACCGAAGGCATGGCGGAGAGCCTCGCCTGGCACTACAAGCACTTCGCTTCGCTGGTCCACGCATTGGACACCACGCCGGAAGGCGGAGGCAGCACCCTCCTCGACCACACCTCCATGGTGATGACACACGAAGGTGGATACGGATGGGACGCCGCCGACGAAGTCGGAGAGCGCAGCCACTCCACCGAACGCATGGCCTGCCTCATCGCAGGGCGCGCCGGCGGACTCGTCCCCGGACAGCACATCGCCACGGAGGAAGCGCATCCCGCGCAGGTACTCGTGAGCGCGATGAGCGCACTCGGACATGAAGAGCGCTTGGGCGAAGTTGAAGGGCGCATCGAAGGGTTGTTCGAAGGGTAGACGCCTTCACCTACGTGGAGATGAACCTGGCTGGTCACTTGCGAAGGAATCAACGGCATCGCCCATGCCGCTTGAGCACGCGGAGTCGGCTCGCGTGGGTCCACGCCGCGACCTGCACGACATCTTCTGTGCTGGGCTCGTCGAGCTCGCGAAATTTCAGCTCGACTTCTTCGTCCTGTATGCGCACGACATCGAGCGCCAGCGTGTGGAAGTGCACGTTGAGCCGGAGCGCGCTGTCGGCTCGCTGCACAAAGGTGAGTGCACCCATCTGCGCATCACGGACAGAGCCCAGGGAGTGCTCATGCGTCGCGCGCCAGCGCAGAGAACGCTTGAGTGCACCAGGTGTCCGTTGATTTGGATTCGAAGCGGAGCCTCAACAACCGTCTCGCTCCGTGATTGCTCCCGCGTCGACAACGCATGTATATAGTGAGCACTCATGCGCTGCCCCATCCTTCTATGCGTGCTCGCGTGCTGCGCCCCCTGTGAGTCCGACCTCCCGGAGGTCACCTGGGAAGAGCTGAGCGGTTTCGGCTATGTCGAAGGCGACATTCTCCCTTCGGCTATTCTGGCTCTCGACGGACAGCGTGTGCAGGTCACCGGCTACCTCCTCGCCCTCGACGGCGAAGAAGGAGGACTGCACGTCAACGCGGTAGTTTCTCACATCGATCTCGATGTCCTCGACCTCGAGCTCGGGGTGCCGCCTGGCATCGACGAGACGATCATCGTCTCATCCGACTCGGATGCGCACGATCTCGATCGATGTTCCGTTCGCCTCGAAGGTGTGCTCTCCATCGGTGAAACGAAAATCGACGATATCCTGATCGATCTCTATCGCATGCGCGCTGACCGAGTGGTGGAGCTGGACTGCCAGCACGCGTTGACCTCCGCGGAAAAGGCAAGGCTCGAGGAGCGGCTTGAGCGCGCCCTTGAGCGCGCCCGAGATCACGCTCGTTGATTGAGTCGGGTCTTTAGATCGATCTGTGTCCGTGCGCTTCGACCAAGGGTGCTCAGGGTCACTCCGCGAGGGCACGCTCGATGGCGACGCGGAACACCTCGAAGGGCTGCGCGCCTTGGAGGAGCCGACCGTTGATAAAGAAGCTTGGTGTACCTATCCGGGCGCCGGCCCTGGTGACAGCTTCCATATCAGCGTCGACGGCGGCACGGTGGGTGCGGTTGTCGAGAGCTGCGCGGAACTGCGCCATGTTCACGCCGCCAAGCTGCGCGGCGTATTCTTCAAGCTGTGGGCGGGCAAGTGCGCGCTGGTTCGCGAAGAGCCTGTCGTGGAAGGCCCAGAAGCCTTCGTCGCCGCGCTGCCGATGAACCTCGACGGCGGCCTCGGCTGCGAGGTGAGCGTTGTCATGGAATGGAAGAGGGAAGTTGCGCCAAACGATGCGCACGCGGTTGCCGTACTCGTCCATGATGCGGGAGACCGTTGGGTTCACGCGGGAGCAGAAGGGGCACTGGAAGTCGCTGAACTCTTGAATGATGACCCGCGCGTTGCGGCCACCCTTGCTCGGAGCGTTGCTCGGAAAAGGGAT
>JBLHKB010000073.1:0-18049 GCA_047619315.1 Polyangiales bacterium | reverse complement strand
AGACCTTGATGAAGTCCCGGCGAGTTTGCGCGTCGCCACGGAAACTTGTGTGGAGAATCGATCCGGTGTCGTCCAAAATTAGGATCGCGCGAATGGAGGGTGTCGTCTCCGCCGCGGTCCGCCGCCAGTCGATGTCCAGCGCGAGCGGGTCTTGAACGTTCACCAGCCGAAAAGCCGCGTTGTCCTGGTCGATGATGTAGCGCTCGATGGTCTGCACCTTCTCGCGGACCAAAAGCAGTGTGTTTTCGGCAATCGTTTGCTCACCGAGGCGGCGAAAGCGCCCAGCGGTTGACCATGTCGTGTACGCAAGGATGCTAGCCGCCGCGAGAATCGCGGGCATCAAGACAAAGTAGAGCAGGCGGCGGCGCCAAGGGTTCACACGCGGAGCATGCCGCGAGTGCCACATCGGCGCCATCCACAGGCGTCTTTGATCAACTGGCTATTGGACGCTGCAGAAGCGGTCGAGGCTCTGCAGGTTGTTCTCTGCACGACATTGAGGTGTCCCGGCGGGTGGCGTCGCGATGGCGAAAGCGCCGGTCGCCGGGTCGTCGATGGCGGCGCGCATCGCGTCCGGTACATCGAACACGAGGGCTTGGCTCTGAGCCGGATAAAGCGTCTGAGTCGTCAGCTGTGATTCGATGAGGCGCTCGGCCGCGGGCTCGGTTCCGGGCCCTGAGTAGAGGTCCACGTTGACGCCCGCCGGGAGAACTGACTCGCCGAGGTTACGAACCGTCACCGAAATCGAGCGCGTTCCGCAAATTGGCAAGAGGCTGATGACCACATCCGGCGCCGCGTCTTCGTTGCCGGGCTGACGGTTCAGGCGAAAGTTGTTGAGCGCGGGGACGTTCCAGTTCGCCTCTTCCCGCTGGGGAATGCTGCCATCTTCGCCGACATTTGTGATGTGGTAGGCGTGCTGGTTCCACACCCGGCGAGTTCGAACCCAGTCGCCGCCCTGGGAGCTGAAGATACGGACGCCAGACGTCGCGTTGGTGTTGTCTGGCGCCAGGCAGTTTCGGTAGCGGGCGTTGCTCACGACGACGATGTCCGCTTGGCCGTCGTTGTCGACGTCCGCCACGATAGGCTGCTCGAGAATCGTCCCGTTTGTATTGCAGGTCTCGAAGAGAACGGTTCCATCCGCGCCGCCGTAGATTCGGAAGACCTGTTCGTCGGCGTACAGAACCTCGGCAAGGCCATCGCCGTTGAAGTCGAAGACGCTGCTCCCGGTCTGCGCCGAGCTGCAGTCCACAGTGGGCGTTGCCCACAAGAAGATGTCGTCCGGTGATGTGAGCGCGGGGTTGATGAGGGAGGCGCCATCGATGACGGCGTAGCCAACGCCGCCCGCGATGGCGATGTCGGGGATACCGTCGTCGTTGACGTTGGCGGCGGTGGGCGGACCTCCGCCGCTGGTGAAGCCCGCAGAGGACTCCGCGCATCGTGAGGGGTCGAGGTTCCCGTTGATGTCGAGGTCTTCGCGCAGGTAGCGCACCTCGCCGTCCTCCAAGGTCCAGACATCCATGGTGTGGTTGTTGGCCGTGACGGAAACGATCTCCGGTCCGCCCGTGCCGTCGAGTTGAGCGACGAGGACGTGGTCGGCTCCGACGGGACCATCGGCGATGCGAGCGAGCGATCCGTCGACGAGATCGAAGACCGCGTCGGCGAAGACGAGCTCGAGGTCGTGCGCCGCGTCGTTGTCCACGTCGGCGGCGATGCCGTATCCGTTGGGCCGACCCACGGCTGGCATTGGGTACTCCATCTCTCCTGTTTCGCCGTCGATGAGGCCGTCGAGGGTGAGAATCTCGATATCGCCGTCTTGGTCGAAGTCGAAGAGCGAAGGCATCACGCAGTTGCGCCCGCGGCGCTCCAGGGGCTGGTCCCAGAGCAGCACGAGGCCGTCATCGCCGACTCCATAGGCGCTCATGGAGAGCCGGCCTTGGGAGCAGACGACGATCTCGTTTCCTTCCGCGGAGTGAAAGTCTCCGGCGGCGGGGTAGGTCCAAGGATCGGCGATGCCGGGGACGCGCCACTTTTCGCTCAGCACGCCGTCTTCCACGGAGAGCACTACGAGGTCGCCAACGGCGAGGTCATTGAGCGGGCGGGCAGCGTCGTCGGGGCTGGTGATGACAACGATTTCCGGCACATCGCGCGCCGTGATTCGCCCGTCGCAGTCGTCGTCGTCGAGGTTGATCACGATGGGCGAGTTGCGCACGTCGAACACATTGGGGGCTGCGCGGTCGCCGTCGAATTCGCCCCACGCGTAGGCGAGTTGGACCTCCAAGTCGCCGCTCGGTGGGTTGAAGCGGCACTCGCTTACGCATTCTGGCGACGATGGATCCGGCGTCGTTCCATCCGGACACGATGGTGGCGAAGGCAAGCACCGGCCGCTCGTCGTCGGCGCGGCTCCACACATGTCGACGGACTCCCCGAGGCGAGGCTCGCAGTACTCGTCACCGTTGCAGTCTTCTTGGCCTGCACATGTCTCGCCGGGCGTCACGCAAACATTGAAAGAGCAGACGTCGGCGGCCGCGCAACACACGGTACCGCAGCTCGAAGCCGCGGCGCAACATTCCCCTTCTATGCAGTCGCCATCGCCGCAGTCCTCGGCGCAGGCGGCACCCACGTCGACCCCCATGGGAGCGTCCGCCTGTGGTTCGGGGCCGGCGTCAAGCCCGCCATCGACACTCGCCGCTCCGCAGGTGCCGTCGATGCACACGCGCCCGTCTGCGCAGTCCGTGTCGCGCGTGCAAGTGCCATCGCCGTCGTCATCGCCGCAGGCGGTGAGCAGGATGAGGAAACAAAGGCCGTAGCGAATCATGTCGGGGAGTCTACTCCACCGGCCGTAGCGTCGTCGAACGCGCTGTTGGACTGTGGCCCTGCACGAAGCATCTGGAATCACGTTCCTCTGTTACTCCACTTCTGAAGTCTCACCCGACCCATCCATGACGGATAGGTCGAGCGGTCTAGAAGCGCTCTTCTTTGAGTGGACGTGTCATCAGCTCGACCATCGCAACCTCCGGCGGCTTGTCCTCATGGAGAATCTGATAAACCTGTTCGGCGATCGGCATCTCAACGCCCTCTCGCTTTGAAAGCTCGTAGGCGCTCTTCGCCGTCATGACGCCTTCGGCGACCATGCCAAGCTCTTCGAGAATTTGTGGAAGCTTCTTCCCTTGGCCAAGACCAATGCCGACCTGTCGATTGCGCGAGAGATCGCCCGTGCAGGTCAAGACGAGGTCGCCCATTCCGCCGAGGCCCGCCAGCGTCAATGGGTTGCCGCCGAGTTTGACGGCCATTCGAGTGAGCTCCGCGAGGCCACGCGTGATGATGGCCGCTCGCGTGTTGTGACCAAACTTCATTCCGTCCGCGATGCCAGCCGCGATGGCCATCACGTTCTTGAGCGCGCCACCCACTTCCACGCCGATGACGTCGTCCGTCGTGTACACCCGGAAGCGCTCGGTGTTGAGCCACCCTTGAACACTCACGCGGGTCGACTCGTCGTGACCGGCGACAGCGACGACGGTCGGCACACCTTCGGTTACTTCCCGCGCAAAGCTGGGGCCGCCAAGGTAGGTCAAAGACCGATGGCGTGACTCCGGGAAGATCTCTTCAAAGATCCCCGAGACCAGCTTCAGTGACCCCTGCTCAATGCCCTTCGTGGCGCTCAAGACGGGTACGCCCTCCGCGATCATTGGGACTGCGTCCCTCAGTACGGGGCGGTTGGCTGAAGTAGGAACGGCGACGATGACAAAGTCGGCGCCATCGAGGACTTCGTTCATGTCCGACGTGGCCCGGAGGCACTCCGGCAACACCGCTTCTTTCAGATACCTTGGGTTGCGGTGATCTCGGTTGATCGCGTCCGCTTGCTCTTGTCGACGGGACCAGAGCCGCGTTTCAATGCCTTGGTCGGCGATGAGCTTTGCGAGGGCGGTCCCCCACGATCCTGCGCCTAATACGCCTACACTTTTCATGGCGCGAAGTATGACACAGGCGAGCCGCTGGTTGGGAGACGGCAGAATACTACGCCCGGAATCGTGCTGCAAAAGCCATCGGCGCTCACTGCGCCGGAGAGTTCAAGGGAGCGTGAAACCTGCCTGTGGAGCGGCGAACGAAAGTCAGGGCGCCCAGTAGTTTTCAAGACCAATGGTCAAATGGGTGATGCGAATTCGCCGCCAGTGCTCGAGGGGAAGCACGTCCACGCACGAGTCGTCGCGAACGTCGAGTCGAGCGATGCGGGAGGCCTGTCGTTCCTCGATGGGTTGCTGGCAAGCCACGTAGACGTGGTGCTCGGAAAGCGGGTCAGGCGCAGCGCCGAGGTAGCTGCAGCCTTCGTATTCTGAACCCCTGCAGCTTTGCGTCGCGGGGGCGTTGTTGATCGTCAGCGTTTCGTTCGCGATGTGACGCACGCCTTCCGGGAAACTGATCACCGTGCGGTGGAAACCGTTCGCGTAGAAAGCCTCGAGCCCGCCGCTCGCTCCCGAGTCGAAGTGCATCAGGTCCTCGACGCCGCCTTCCCAGAAGAGCCGGTTGACGGACGGGCGCCCAAGGTCCGCGGACCGATAGCCTCTCGGGTTCGCTGGGTTCTGCGTGGAGGTGTCACTCGACAGGGTCATGGCGCTGTCGAAACCGAGGGCCTCGTAGCTTCCGTCGGCGCCAAAAACAAATAAGCTTTTCGCCGCGCCACCTCCAATCCTTCCGGCGGTGAGTATTCCAACGGGGTCAGAGCCAGGCGAGCGCCCTTCGACGATGAAGGTGTCCACGGCGCCGTTACCGTCCAGATAGCGCTCCATCCGTGATCCCCCGAAGGTGAACGCACTGCTCGCTGTTCCGACGATGACCGTGCCCCCGGGGATATACGAGGCGGTGGTAGGAAGATTGTCGTCGACGGTTTGATAGCCAGGGCAGGCGCAGGCTCCCGCCTCCGAGAGTGAGTAACGAAACACACGACCGCCACAGCGGCCCTCACCGCCCAGGTCCTGAGCGGTCGCAAGAAGCCACGGCATCTCGCACTCGCCGCTGCACGGGTTTGGAGGTTCGCAGCGATCGCGCGGCGTGGCGGTGTCGCGGGTCTGGACGTCTTGGGAAGAGCCATCCTCGAATGCGGCATCGCTTGTTGCGATGTCTTCCGGTGAGCCGTCGATTGTTGGGGCATCACTTGTCGCAGCATCTGCATCGGCGATCTCGAAACCCTCGCCGCATGCAACGAGGGTGCAGACCGCGACCAGAAAGACAGGCTGGATACGGCACCGCGAGGTCACGAATGCGGCGACGCTGCCCACGACGGACTCGAGTACGTTCCCTTGTTTCACCATCCGCTGAGTATAGAACAGGACGCCGAGGAACTGTTAGGCTCAGGCATATGTCTGAATCTCCCCAATATTCGCCACGTCTGGACGAAGCGATCGCCCTCGCCACCGATGCGTTCCGCCCCGTGATTCGCAAAGGAAGCGGGGTCCCATATCTGACGCACCTGCTTCAGGTCTTGGTCACCGTCGGGGAGCATTTCGGCGATGAAGACCAGATGATCGCGGCGGTGTTGCACGACTACCTCGAAGACATCGAGTCGGGCACAGGAGAAGAGCTCGAGTCGAAGTTTGGGCCTAGGGTCCGGCGACTTGTCGAAGCGCTGAGCGACACCACGGTTCTGCCGAAGCCACCATGGAAAGAGCGAAAAGTGGAGTACCTCGCCCACCTCCAAGAGGCACCCGCAGAGGTGAAGCTCATCAGCGCGGCGGACAAGCTGCACAACGCACTGTCGATTCTGCGCGATCATCGCGCGGTCGGTGAAGCCATCTGGGACCGCTTCACGGCGCCCAAGGAAGAGACACTTTGGTACTACGCCTCCGTCGTCACTTCTCTCTCAGCGGATTGGCAGCATCCTCTCCTCGACGAGCTCCGAGGGAACGTCGAGGCACTTCATCAGCTGAGGTAGCCAGCATGGACGTTCGCTCAGCGAGCGGCACCTCATCTGTTTAAGAGACAGTTAAGAGAGGCTTTGTTGCCCCGTTTGGGCTTCCTTGTTAACTTCACTGCCATGAACAAAACTCGACGTAAGTTTCTTCACACTTCACTTCTTCTGGGTGCAGGCACCGCACTCCTCTCCGCATGCGGAGATGATGACATCATGACCGACGCCGGTCCTGTGGGAGGCAACGACAGCGGCCCCGCCATCGACAGTGGCCCCGCAACGGACAGTGGACCCTCGAGCTGCACGGCCACCGATGGCGTCATCTCATCGAACCATGGTCACACAGTCGCGGTCCCCGCTGCTGACGTCGCCGCGGGTGCCGACGTGACGTACGACATCCAGGGCACGAGCGGTCACGCTCACACCCTCACCGTGAGCGCGGCGGACTTCGCCACACTCGCCGGCGGAACGGGCGTCAGCGTTGAATCATCCGATGGCGCTGGCCACACACACAGCGTCATGATCACCTGCGCGTAAGCCCCAATCTGCGTTTATTTCTAACGGAGCGCCTAAAAGCGCTCCGTTTTTACGCATAAGCACCCAATGTTTGGGGAGCTATTGCTCACAGTTGGCGTCCTTGTTAACTTCCGCCTCAATGAATAATACGCGACGTAACTTCCTTCAGACTTCACTTCTTCTTGGCGCTGGCAGCGCACTTCTCTCCGCTTGCGGCGACGACGACGCCGTGATGGACGCAGGACCAAGCGGCACGGACGCGGGTCCAAGCGGCACGGACGCGGGTCCAAGCGGCACGGACGCGGGTCCAAGCGGCACGGACGCCGGCCCGGCCGAAGCGGACGCGGGTCCAAGCGGCACGGATGCCGGCCCGGCCGAAGCGGACGCGGGCCCCGTCGAGACGGACGCGGGTCCAAGCTCCTCTTGTGAGAGCACAAGTTCAACGATCGGTGGCAACCATGGCCACATTTTTGAGGTTCCGGCGGCGGACGTCGATGCGGCCGTCGATGTGACGTACGACATTCAGGGCCGCAGCGGTCACGCCCACTCCGTCACCGTCACGGCGGCGGATTTCGCGGCTCTCAGCAGCGGCCCTGTCACCATTGAGTCGACCTCCGCTCGCGGCCATTCGCACAGCGTGATGATCGTTTGCGCGGCTGCCTGATTCGTTCCGCGAACCGGCCTCGGTTCTCGGTCTTAACAAAAAAGACCCCGTCGGAAACCGGCGGGGTCTTCTTCGTTTAAGAAAAGGGCTCAGGTCGCGGTCGCCGTTGCGGCTGCCTTGTTGTGCTCATCCTGGGGCTTCAGGTCGAGCGTCAGGCTGTCGGCGTCGACAAGAGCGTTGGCCAACACTTCGTCGACCTTCTTGACGGGGATGAACTCAAGGTCGGTTTTGACCTCGTCGGGCACATCTTCGAGGTCCGCCATGCAGCGTTCCGGAAGGATGATGCGCTTGATACCCGCTCGGTGGGCTGCGAGGATCTTTTCCTTCACGCCGCCGACGGGAAGGACACGTCCGCGGAGCGTGATCTCGCCCGTCATCGCCGTATCGGAGCGGACGTGGATGCCGGTGAGAAGAGACACGATGGCGGTCATCATGGTGACACCCGCGCTCGGTCCATCTTTGGGCATTCCGCCCGCCGGGATGTGGATGTGGATATCGCTGGTCTCCAGGAAGTCTTCCTTGAGGTTGAAATCCTTGGCTCGCGTTCGCACGTAGCTCATCGCTGCCTGCGCGGACTCTTTCATCACATCACCAAGCTGGCCGGTGAGCTGAAGCTTGCCTTTGCCGTGCATCTTTGTGCACTCGATGAAGAGAATCTCGCCCCCGACGCTGGTCCAAGCCAGACCCGTCGCGACGCCGGTTTCGCTTGTGCGCTCTGCGACTTCGCTCGAGAAGCGGGCCGCTCCAAGGTACTCGCGAAGGTCGTCGGGAGTGTCGATGGTATAGGGACCCATTTTTCCTTCAGCGACCTTCACAGCGACACCGCGAACCACGGCGGCAATCTTCTGCTCCAGGTTACGAACACCGGCTTCGCGGGTGTAGTCCTCGATGAGGCCCTCCACCGCTTCGCGCGCAATGGTCAATTGTTCGGGCTTGAGCCCGTGGTCTTCGATCTGCTTTGGCACGAGGTGAACCATGGCGATGTCGAGCTTCTCGCGGCGCGTGTAACCCGCGATGGAGATGATCTCCATACGGTCGCGAAGGGGGGCAGGAATCGTGTCGCCGACGTTGGCCGTGGCGATGAACATCACCTTGGACAGGTCGTAGGGGATTTCCAGGTAGTGGTCGCTGAACGTATCGTTCTGCTCCGGGTCGAGGACCTCCAGAAGCGCCGCCGCAGGGTCGCCGCGGAAGTCGTGTCCGATTTTGTCGATCTCATCGAGCATGAAGATTGGGTTCACCGTAGCGACCTTCTTCATCCCCTGAATTACCTGGCCGGGGAGGGCGCCAACGTACGTTCGACGGTGACCGCGGATCGCCGCCTCGTCGTGCACGCCGCCGAGGCTGATGCGGTGGAACTTGCGGCCAATGGCCCGCGCCACGCTTCGTCCGAGCGAAGTCTTACCCACGCCTGGAGGTCCGATGAGGCAGAGGATGGGCCCCTTCTTGTCCTTCTTAAGCTTACGAACCGCGAGGTACTCAACGATGCGCTTCTTCACCTTGTCGAGGCCGGAGTGGTCCTCGTCGAGGACGCGGCGCACGGCCTCAATGTCGAGGTTGTCGGTGGTGACCATCGACCATGGGATGTCGAGAATCCAGTCGATGTAGGTTCGAACGACGGTGTATTCCGCCGAGCCGACCTGCATCGAGCGGAGTCGCTTGAGCTGCTTGCGTGCGACCTTGTCGGCTTCCTTCGGGAGGTCCGCCTTGTTGATTCGTTCGTCGACGATGTCGAGGTCGCCGGCATCGCCGTCCTCTTCGCCAAGCTCTTCCTTGATGGCCTTGAGCTGCTGGCGGAGAACGTACTCACGCTGGTTCTTGCCCATCTCCTCTTTGATCTGGGAGTTGATGCGCTCACGCATCTTCAAGATCTCGAGCTGACGTGTCAGAAGACGAAGCACCTTACGAATGCGGTCTTTGACTTCGATGGTCTCAAGGAGCTCGGCCTTCTCGTCGACGGGGGCGTCGAGGTTCGAGGCGACGAGGTCGGAGAGTTGTCCTGGCTCTTGAATCGAGTCGATGAGGGAGCTCGCCTCGCGAGGCAGCTCAGGCATCAGCTGAATGACTTGCTTCGCGATGTCTCGAAGGCTCATGGCAAGCGCTTCAGCTTCGACGTCGTCCGTCTTCGCCTCATCGAGCTTCGTGATACGTGCCTCAAGGTACGGCGAGTCGCTCGTCACGGACTCAAGACGCACGCGTGTGATGCCTTGGAGGATCAGACTGTAGTTGCCGCTCGAGTGCTTCAGTGCTTTCAGCACGCGCGCAGCAACTCCCACGGGATAGAGATCCGCTTGTGTCGGATCGTCGGTCCCGGGATCCCGCTGAGCGAAGATCGCGATAATGGGCTCGTCGAGGTTTTCGATGTTTTCGACGAGCGCCACGGACTTCTCGCGGCCCACATCAAAGGGTTGGACAGCGCCGGGAAAAAGTACGGCGTTCCGGATGGGAAGCACGGGGAGTCGCTCAGCGAGCTCGATCGTGTCGTCGGAGGGGGATTTTTCGTCGGTCATATTCAGCGCGAAACATAGTCCTTAGGCACCGCCGTGGCTAGTGCATGACGGCAGTGATTTTGACGGGTGGATCGCGGCCCTCCTCGACGGTGAGTTCGGACCACTTCTTCCACGCTGAAGTGGTCGAGATCACTGGTGTAACTCACTTGTATTGATCCGGTAATCCGCTGGGGGTGTTTTCTTCCGTCCTCGTCGCAAAGTGCATAAAGTGACTTGTTTTTTGTTTCTTTTGATACGGACTTGCGGGATCCTGCCAGCCCAGAAATGCTCTGCGGGTGCAAGAGCCGCAAAACCCGCCTCTAGGTCCCTTTGTTCGAGTTCCGGGGAATGGCCTCAGCCAACTTCGCGAACTGTGGCGAGACTCGGGTGGGCAGCTTCTTCGAGCCGCCCACCAGCAGGGGCCCCGCGCCCAGATGAAACTGGGTCCCTTTCCGTACTACGTGCTCTCGGACCCCCGGGATGTTCGCCATGTCCTGGTGACCAACCACAAGAACTACGTAAAGAGCCGCTCTTATCGTGGCCTCATGCTCGCGCTGGGTGAAGGTCTCGTCACGAGCGAAGGCACGTTGTGGAAACGGCAGCGGCGTTTAGCTCAGCCGGCGTTTCATCCGCGCGCGATGCCCGATTTTACCCGCATCATGACGACTTGCACCCGCGAGATGCTCGACACCTGGCGAGGCGGCGAAGAAGTCGATATCCACGGCGCCATGATGCGACTGACATTTCGCATCGTCGGCTTTGCGCTCTTGTCGAAGGACCTCGACAAAGACGCACAGCGATTCGGCCACGCCTTGAGCTCCACTCTTCAATACGTCGGGGAGTACACCGAGCGCCTGATCCCTTTCCCGAAATGGATGCCGACGCCGGGGATGCGAAAGCTCGTCTCTGATTTGAAGGTCCTCGACGATGTGATCTTGCGCGTCATCGAGGAGCGGCGTCAGACCCAAACCGAACATCACGACCTGCTCGCACTCTTCATGGACGCGACGGACGAAGAGGGCCGGATGAGCGACACCCAGCTTCGCGATGAGGTCATCACGATGGTGTCGGCGGGTCACGAGACCACCGCCGCGGCCCTCGCATGGACCTTCATGTTCCTGGGTCAGCATCCCAGAATCGCCGAGCAAGTTCGCCGCGAGGCGCTCGCGGCCGGCGACGGAGAGAGCATCGACCTCGACGCTTTGGACCTGACCACTCGCGTCATCAAAGAGTCGATGCGCCTGCGCCCACCCGTGTGGGTCGTCGAACGCCAAGCTATCTTCGACGATGAACTTGGCGGCGCGCTCGTCCCCGCCGGCGGGACCGTGGCGATGAGTGCGTATGTGTTGCATCGCGATCCGAAGCTCTGGCCCAACCCTGAAGGCTTCGACCCTGATCGCTTTCTTCCCGAGGTCGAAGCGTTGCGTCCCCGTTTCTCCTACTTGCCCTTCGGCGCAGGCCCGCGGGTTTGTATCGGCGGCGCCTTCGCGTTGAACGAAGCGAAGCTCATCCTCGCGATGGTCATGCGTGAGTGGCATCTCGAGCTCGTATCTGGGCAGCCGCTCAGCGCCGACTACGGGATGACGCTGCGTCCGGCCAAGCCGATCTACGTGCGTCTGCGAAAACCGGCGTCGCCTAAGGTGCTGCCTATCCAACGAGCTTTTGACGCTCTCGATGCCCTCAATGCAGTGGACCCGAATGTTGAAGTGGATGACAGTGGAAGGAGCAGGCCCAAAGAGCTCCTCTACGCTGAGCGCATGAGCCAAGCCCTCGATTTGTTCCGGCCAGAGGCCGACGATGCACTTCGGCTAGCGTGTCGCGCTCAACACCTCGAGCGTTGGCGCATGCCCCGAAGCGACTTTCCCGACGGCCGGACGGGCTATCTCAAGTGGCGCGCGGAAGCGAAACGAAAGCACAGCGCGAAAGCACAACACGTCTTACGTGAGGCGGGTTTTGACGACGTGATGTGTGAGCGCGTTGCGGTCCTCGTGGAGAAGCGCGGTCTGCGTACAGACGAGGGGGTACAGTGTTTGGAGGACGTCGCTTGCCTCGTGTTCCTGCGCTTCTACTGGGGGGCTTTTCACGCGAAGCACACCGATGAAAAACTGGTCGTTGTCTTGAAGAAGACTTGGGCGAAGATGAGCGATCGGGCCCACGCCGAAGCGCTCACGTTGCCCTTCGACGAGGCGAGCGCCAGCTTGCTCCGCCAAGCCAGCATCATCGACTGAGACCGAGGGATCAGCGAACGTTGATCTCACCGAGGATCGTGTGGGTGACTTCGTGTCCGTCGCTCTCGAACTCTCGTGGCTGCCAGTTTGCGCTGTCGCGGACGGAGAAGGAGAGCGTCCAGTCACCGGTGCCGACGTTCTCTGGGACCACAATTTCGACCTCGTCCTTGATGAGCTGGCCCGTTCTCCACTGCGGCGTGCGGTGGGAGCCGTTGACTGGATAGTGGTGGGCGTGAAAGTCATGAAACTCCCCGCCGGACGCGTCACGCAAGCTGACAAAGAACATGAGGTCTTCGTCGATGGGATCCTCGACGAGGTAGTAGAAGGTCATGCGAATCGTCTCGCCGCGCTCGACGCGCCACTCTGGAGGATCGTAGCCGAGCACTTCGAATTCATCGAAGCGATAACCTAGAGCGGTCTCTGGCGTTGGCAGGGAGTCGAGGAGATGAGGGTCTACGCCCTCGTCGTGACTGGTTCGTGCACGAGCGGCCCACGCACGAAGCCCGTCGAATAGCTCGCTCGCACGGTCTGGGTCATCGCCCCATCGGTCGCGATCCTCGGTCGGGTCGCTTCGCAGATTGGTGAAGCGTGTCGTGCCATCCCGGACCCACCAGATGAGCTTATCGTCTCCGACGCGAATCGCTTTTTGATCGTAGGGGAACATGCCGTCCGGCAGCAGCTCCATGATGAGGGGACGCTCGTTCCAGTGTTGCGGCGTGCGGCCGCTCATCAATGGCAGGAGACTCCGACCGGCGATGATCGGGCGCCCCGGGAGGCCGGTCAGGTTGCGCAACGTGGGGGATAGATCGGCGAGAGTGACGGGTGCTTCGACGCGCCGAGGCGTGAAGCCCGGCGCACGAATCATCAACGTCGAGCGAACCTCTTCCTCGTAGAGCGTTGTGCTGTGACCTCGGTTCCCGTGCTCTTCAAACGCCTCGCCATGATCGCTCATGAGGATGACGATGACGTCATCGTCGACTTCGCTCAGGATTCGCGCGATTTCCTGGTCTGCGAGCAGAATTTCGGTGTCGTAGGGCCCATCGATGTAGCGTCCGAATCGCGAAGCTTGTCCGTCGGGCAAGTACGGAATGTGCACGTTGAACACGTGGGTCCACAAGAAGAACGGGTCGTCCGAGGCCTGGAGCCGCGGCAGGGCCTCAAGTGCACAACGCGTTGGAACGCTTCGGTCGTTTCCGCCTTCTTGGGTGACCGCGTCGAATCCCTGAAAGAAGTCGCCGACGCGCGAGAAGTAGTCCGTGCCCATGCAGGCTTCGGTCCGGTAGCCGGCGTCCTGAAAGACCTCGGCGATGAGCTCGTTCTCTTTTTTTACGGCGGGGTAGAGGTATTGGGGCCCATACAAAATCTGACCGGGATAGAGCCCAGTAAAGGCCGATGGAATCGAGCGGACACTTCGCGAGGAAGGCGCGATGGCCGTGTCGAAGATCACCGCGGTGCGGCCGAACAGGTCGATGCGCGGCGAGGTAGCTCTCTCGTTGCCACCGATGCCCAAGTGGTCGGGCCGAAGAGCGTCGACCAAGATGAGCAGAACGCTGGCGTTTCGCGTTTCTTCGGGGACATCATCATAGTGGCCATCGCCGAGGATGCCCTCGACGTCCGGTGCGCCGTCTCCGCCGAAGCAATCGGAGTCGATGCCGTCCCCCTCTATGTCGAGAGCGTTTGGGTGCACCCGCGCATTGGTGTCATCACAGTCGCCGCCGCCGAAATACGAGGCGTGCCCGTCGTGGTCTGAATCAAAGCGTCGCGAATAGAAACGAATGAGGCGCTGACCCGTCACCGTAGAGCCTTCGACGAACTGGCGTGCGTCGCGGGAGAGGCCATAGGTGGCGGCGGTCAACACGAGAGCCAGGAGTGAACAGATCGCGAGGGACGATGCGAGGGCGAGGCGGCTTTCAACGCGTGCGGCGGCCCAAAAAGCCACGAGGAAAAGTAGGACCGCAACGGGCGGCGCGAGGTAGGGCGTAATGACGACGCCTTGAATCGCGCTTTCGATGGCCTCTCGCCGCAGCAGAAGCAGGACGAGTCCGACGACGGTGAGAAGCGCGAGCGCGTTCCTGGGGGTTGCGCCTCGCCCGAGCGCCCGGGCGATCGGCGTTAGGAGTATCTGTGCGAATGCGGCCACGATGACCCCAGCGCCGAGCGCTGCGAGGGACGAAAGGGCGATCACCCAACGAATGATCCGCTCTGCGTGCAGGTTGTCCCGTGCGGCCCCCTCTGTTCCGCGCACAACGAGAACGAGAGTGACCAGGGCGCTCGCGACGGCGATTACCGTGGCAAAACGTTCCGGCGAGGGCGTCGATGAGAAGATACCCTCAGCGCCCTGCTTTAGTGGTGCAAGCCAGCGTACCCCTGAGAGGAGTGTTGAGATCCCAGCGCTGAGGAGGCCAAACCCGAGCCCAACGGGTGCCATCAGCCCGAATAGGTAGAAAAGCCCAAGGGAGCGAATGCCGAAACCCGCCTGCCCGTGGGCCGAGACGCTTTCGACGAGCGCTAGGGCAAACGCCGCCACCAGTCCGGCGACCAGGTGGACCGCCAGACGCTGTAGCAGTTCGACGCTTGTCTCCCGCGTGATGCGCACGCCTTGGACCTAGCACAATGAGCCGCCGACACCGATTACCAGTCGAAATTGCAGCTCTCGGTGCGTCTTGGGACACGAGGTGCTAGAGCCCTCGCCATGTCGTGGAAAGACGCCCTGACCCTCCGGGCCGCAATGGAGCGGGCGAAGGCTCGCTCTCCGGAGGTTTTGCGCGAGAACCAGAGGGCCGTGCAGCTTATGAAGCAGCGCGCCACTGCAGCGGAAGCGCTCTGGGCCGGAGGACACGCCGCTGAGGGTCTTTCCATGGCCCGCGAAGCTTATGAAGCTTCCTCCGCAGCTGTGACCGCCGCTCTGCTCGGTCGTAGCGCCCCCACCGACGATCTCGGAGCGGGTCGAGGCCCGGGTCGAGCCGGGCTCTTTGAAGACGCGGGGATCCGCAGTGGAGACGTGTCGAAAGCTGAAGACGCCTACCGCGCGGAACGCCCACTCCTCGACGACGATGTCTCCGTCACGGACGCTCGACGGCTGAAAGCTCTCTTGAAGGTCGTTCGCAACGTCGAGCGTGCCCTCGCTGATGACGTTCGCAGCCCTCGTGGTGTCGTCGCAGGTCGACTCCGCCGAGCGCTTGGCTTGCTCTTGATCATCGGCGCTGGCGTCGCCGTCGGGCTTCTTTGGGCGCGAGAACGGACACGAGAGGCTGACGCCGCGTGGATCGCTCGCTACTACGCCCGCGCAAATTTCATGGGCGAGCCACAGCGTCGCAATGAAGACGAGATCCGGTTCAACTGGGGGCGCCGCTCTCCCATGGTTGGCATCCCCATCGACGGGTTCTCTGCACGTTTCGACTCTTGTCTGACGGTGAGCGACAATCAGGTTCTTCGCGTCGGCTCTGGCAGCGACGATGGCGCCCGGGTCTTCATCGACGGTACAGAAGTGCTCGATAACTGGGGCTCCCAGGCCTACACGTGGAAGAACGCCCGCGTCGAACTCGATTCCGGGTCGCATCACGTCCGCATCGAGTTCTTCGAAGGCGACGGCGACGCCGGACTTCAGGTTCAGTTCCGATCCGACGACGATGGCCAGCTGCTGGGCGATTTTTCCCGCCCCACGGCGCCGGACGACGGGTGCGGTGAGACTACCGAGAGCCGTGTTCTGGAACGGGCCACGGGGCGATCCAACCGCGGCGCGAGTCGGATGAACCCATCGCCTATGAGCCCGGCGGTGATGAATGCGGCGGTTGTGAACTCGGCCGTGATGAGCCCAACCGCGATGGCTCCAGCCACGCAGATGGCACCTGCCCGCATGAATCCGGCACCGATAAACGAGAGGCCATCACAAATGGGCCCAGACACCGCTCCTGATCCCAACCCCAACATGGAATGAGCGCTAACGGCGTTCGGGTGCTATCCCGCCGCCACATCCCAGTCCGGTCGACCCATGCGTATCCTCATCGTCACACCTACCTACAACGAGAAAGAAAATCTCGCGCCCTTCTTGGATGGAGTGTTTGAGGCGCTGCCAAACGCCGATGTGCTTGTTGTCGACGACAACTCACCCGACGGAACGGGCGCCCTGGCCGATCAGATCGCTCGGGCGAACCCACGCGTTCGTGTTCTTCACCGTCCCGGCAAGATGGGTCTCGGCTCTGCATACCTCGACGCTTTCCGCAAAGGACTCGAAGGCGGCTACGAGGTCATCTTCGAAATGGACACGGACCTGAGCCACAACCCTCGCTACTTGCCCGACTTCGTGCGCGCATTTGAGCAAGGCGCGGATGTGGTCATCGGTTCCCGAAACATTCGTGGCGGCGGCGTCGAAGGATGGGGCGTCGGTCGCCACGTTCTCAGCAAAGGCGGAAGTCTCTACAGCCGCATCATTCTTGGCCTTGGTATTCGCGACCTCACGAGTGGCTTCAAAGCGTTTCGTACCGATGTACTGAAGGCCATCGACCTGGACGCCGTGAAGTCCGAAGGCTACTCGTTCCAGATTGAGCTGACGTATCGCGCGCTTCGAAAGGGCTTTCGCATCAAGGAAGTGCCGATCGTTTTTGTCGATCGCCGCGCCGGACAGAGCAAGATGAACCGGCGCATTTTTGCCGAAGCCATCATGATGGTGCCCAAGCTTCGGCTTGAGACTCTTAAAGGCAATCTCTGACGCGAAGGGGCGCTTGGCCGGGGTGGAATTTGTCCTCGGCAACTCTGCCAACCGCGCCGCCTGAACAGCGCCGCCTGAACGGCGCCGCCTGAACCGCGCCGCCTGAACAGCGCCTGCTGAACAGCGCCGCCTGAACAGCGCCGCCTGAACGGCGCCGCCTGAACGGCGCCGCCTGAACAGCGCCTGCTGAACAGCGCCGCCTGAACAGCGCCGCGGGACAACTAGTGCGAGTGAGCTTCGTGCTCTTCTTCGGACTCTTCTTCGAGAGGCATGCCGCACACGGGGCATTCGCCAGGCTCCTCTTCATGCACTTCAGGGTGCATCGGACAGACATAGCCAGCATGCGCATGGTCGTGCTCATCCTCAGCTTCCCCGCTGCAGCCTGCTGCCATCGGCGCGAGCGAGACCCCAAGGGCGAAAAGAGAGCTGAGAAGGAGTTGCTTGATCAAGGTCATCGGAATCCTCTGGGTGGCCGCATCCACCGCGAACAATGGACGTTTGTCGGGGGCGGCGTCAATACATCCCTCCGGCAGGGTGAAGACACTTCAGCGACGGAAAAGTTTGAAAAAACTTGAGAGCGGCTATTCAGCCTTCAAGTAGGTGTAGCCGCGAAGGCTCTCTTCGTAGTGCCGCATGAAAAGGCGCAGCTGCTCCAGAGTCATGCGTCCGGCGTTGAGCGCACGCTCGGCTTGTTTTCGGACCGATTCGACCATTTCTTCAGGATTGTGCTGAAGATAGCGAAGAACTTGCTCGATGGAGTCGCCCCGGATGACGTGCGCCACGCTGTAGCCGTAGTCCTCGAGGCGAACGTGCACCGCGTTGGTGTCACCGAAGAGGTTGTGAAGGTCGCCCAGGGTTTCCTGATAGGCGCCGCCGAGAAACATACCGAGAAGATATTGCTCACCAGGTACCGTTGGATGCACATCGAGAGCGCTCTGCACTTCTTCCACGTCGATGAAGTTCTCAACGATTCCATCGCTGTCGCAGGTCAGGTCCGCGAGGCGGGCCTTCACCGTTGGCTTTTCATCCAAGCGATGAATCGGCACAAACGGGAAGAGCTGGTCCATCGCCCAGATGTCCGGAGCGCTCTGGAAGATGGACATGTTGCAGTAGTAAATCGTGCCGAGAAGCTCTTCGATATTCTTGAGCTCGTCCGGGACGTGTTTGAGGTTCGCTTTTCGCTGTCGAATACGTTCGCAGCACGCCCAGAATAGGCGCTCCACGGCGGCGAGCTCTCGCAGGCCCAAGTAGCCAAACTTGAAAAGGCTACGCGCCTCTTCGAGGGTTTGGGTCGCGTCGTGCCATGCTTCCTGGACGTTCTTGGGCTGAATGCCCTTCCACGTCTCGTAGAGCTCCGAGATCACGCGATGAGCGCCTTCGGCAGGCTCCGGAGCATGGTCTCGGCCCTCGTGGCTTTCGCCCACGGCATCGAACACGAGTACGCTCTGGTAGGCGGCGACCGCGCGCCCACTTTCGCTGACGATGGTGGGGCAAGGAACCTTCGCCTTCTCGCACGCCTCTTGAATCGAAGCGACGACGTCGTAG
>JBLHKB010000072.1:0-18075 GCA_047619315.1 Polyangiales bacterium | reverse complement strand
CGCGTTGACCGAGCATCGCGGGTTCAATGAACTCCAGCGCCAGCACCACATCATGCTGCGCCCATTCCGCTGGTCGCGTCCATTCGCCGCCACCGAAGAACGTCGTCAGCGCATTGCGTTCAACGTCACTGGGCTCGTCGTGAAGCACCTGCAAATCGGTGTCATCAAGTGCCTCCATGAAACGCGTCATCGTCCGCTCTTCGCGTCCAAGGAGCGTCTCAGGACGAAGGACAACAAGCCGAAGCGTCCCAGGCACCATCGCTATCTCAGGTGCCTCTTCAGGCGCTCGCGTCACCTCGGCAGGCGAAGGTCCGCTTGGCAGCTCCTGCGGCGGATTCGGCGCAGTCGAAGCTGGCTCGGCGTCATCGGAGCACGCGATCACAAGGCAGGCTAGCCCGATAAGAAGAGAGCGAACGAGCATACAAAGACGCTACCACGCTCAGAGCGTCTACTCGGGGCGCATACAAACGTACGTATTGAATCGGTCTGAACCTTCCGAACGATGGACGCTCGGACTCGCGTCGGCGAAACGCCGACACATGCGCTCGATCTCTTCGTTCGAGAAGTGATGGCAGTAACGAGGCACATCGCGGTCTCCCTGCCAGTCGAGCAAGGCGTCGCCTTCTTCAAGATCGTCTGAGGAGAAAGCGAAATTCGCCGGGCTGCACTCGTTCTTCTGGAACCGGAGGTGGTCACGAAACTGCCAAAGAGAGAACCAGAGTGTCCCGCCCTTCTTGGTTCGTTGGAGCATCTGCCGGATGAGCTCTTCGCGTTTCTCTTCGCTGGGCACATGATGAAGCACACCCCAAGCAGCGACGTGATCGTAGTCAGCGTTGCCACGGAGGACATCGTCCAATCGCCCAACCTGCCAGTGGACTCGGTCCGAAGGAGGAAAGACCTCCGCGGCTCGCTCCACAAGAGCCCCACAGCTATCCACGCCTTGGTATGCACCCTCAAATCCGCGCGAGCGTAGAAAGCTGAGGTAGCGACCGTTGCCGCATCCAAGGTCGAGGACACTCGCGTCCCTCGGGACGAGAGTGTGCTCCCAGCCAGGCCATGGTGCCGTGCGCGTGTTGGAGAAGGTCTCTGCGTGGCGCACGTAGAACGCCTCATTGAGCACTTCGAGTTTCTGAATGACGCCCAGCTTCATGGTCTAGTAGCCACGGTCACAAGACTCTTGGACGATCCACGTTTCAAGCGTCGTTTTGTACTCCGCCCACGCGCCATCCACGCGTGCCCCTTCGAGGAAGTTCTGCGCGTGCTCTAATCCGACAAGAAGCTGCGCGCCCGCCGCCCGATAGAAACCGCGACGGTACTCAAGTTGCCCATTCGGGTCTGTGATGTCCGCTGGCACAGGTTGGCTTTTCGTGACCTCAGCGAGCCGAGCAAACGTCAAAGCCAGCAAGAGGAGCCCTGGCCCACGTTCGGCTTCCGGGAGGGCGCCAACGCCCTGATTGAGGAGCCCCATTCTGCCGCCAATCTCCTGGCCCCAACGCTCCATCACCTCACGAGAAGTTGTAGTCGGAGGAGGTGAAGCGAGTGCTGCCTCGTAGGTCACGTGTAGGGCATCGTAGGCAGGTGTCGCGGGCAGCGATGGTGGCGCTGGGGGAAGCCCAGGGATGAGCGTCACATCGCCGCACCGCGCTTGGTGTTCGGCGTCTTCACGGGCCACAAGCGCGATCTCCGCTTCAGGGTTCGCCTGGCCCGTTGTTTCCGCGCTCCCGACTGCCGTGACCTCCCCACCGGTGCTCTCCACCGGTTGAGCTGAGTCATCCGACGGAGATCCCCCACACGCGTGAAGAAGCGCCGCCAGCACAAGTACGTGGCCATATTTCATCCTGGCGAGGTACCTGCTCCCCTGCAGCGGGTCAACGGAGCGCCTCCGCCGTTCGTAACCAAGTGGCCATCAGAAGTGCCCGTGATAAGATGCGGACATGAGTTCCTGTCCGGCCTGCCAGTCACCCCTCGAGTCGCGACCCGTCATGCAAACCGAGATGCTCTGCTGCACACGATGTGGCGGGACCTTTCTTGATGCACTCAGTGGCGCGGTCGTTCGTGTGGATTTTGGCGCTGCGTTCGGCGTGCACGCGCGCGGGACATCCCCGTCCGATCGACGCTGCCCCAACCACAACGCGGCGATGAGCGCCGTTCAGGTCGAGTGCGCGTCAGGCATCGCCGTGGTGCATCGATGCACATGTTGCACCGGCGTCTTTCTCGACGCGGGCCAAGCCCATCAACTCTCCGCACCTCGCGGTGGCGCGGGACCTTCAGGCCCGCCTCCTGGATTTCCCGGCCAGCAGTCACACCCTGCAGGCCCACCTCCGGGCTTCCCCGGCGGGTCCGGCTTCGCCCCTCCCGTTCAGTTCGCAAGCCGTCCGCCCGTCTCCAGCGCTGGTGCGCCAACGCCCACTTGCCCGACGTGCAACATCGCCACTCAGTTCTCGGAGCTCAACGGCGTCGACGTGGACGAGTGCGGCCAATGTGGGCACGTCTTTTTTGAAAAAGGCGAGCCAGAGCGCGCCGGCATCGACACCGAAGCGATCTTCGCCGACGGGCCCTGGGCCGCGAAACGTGGCCCCTCACCCGACATAAAATGCGTCATGGGCCACGAGGGCTCACTGCATCATTTCCGTGGCACCTCCCTTGCCGGCGACTTCGATGCCTATTTCGCGAGCTGCTGCCATGGCGTTTGGGTCGCCGAGGCTGATGTTCCAAAGCTGCGCGCCGCGGCCCGAAAAGCCGTCTACGACCGTGGCGAATACCAGCACATGGCCGGGCAAAAAGTCCAAAAGACCCGCGCCCAAGCGACGCCGGAAGAGATGCGCCGCGTCGAGTTCAAGCAGATCGCTTCGGGCATGATCCGGGGCAGCGTCGACCGCAGCAAAGAGGCCATTGAAAAAGGCCGACAACGCGGTCGAGACCTCAGACGACAGTTCGACTTCGACGGTCGGGACAACTAGCGCCGACAACTAGCGTGAGCGAAGCGGCATCCACTCTTGGCCGCCAAACTCCGCCGGAATCTCGCAGGCTGCTTCCGCGTCGTAGGTCACGCGGCGGATACCAAGACTTCGAATGAAGTCGACGTGCTCTTGCTCATCCGTGCGTAGACGCTCGTCACGCTGCGCTTGGTGTTCGTCTTCAGGCACTTCGCGAGTTCGCTCGAGTACGTAGACATTCTCGCTCTCCGGCGAGTACACGACGAGGAGATCAAGCGAGCGGTGATACCCGTCGACGATTCGCCGTCCACTCACCTGACGCACCCGTGGCTCCTCGAAGGATGCCTTCGTCATGCGCTGAACTTCGGCGTCTGTGAACCAAACCATCGACTCCGCACGCTCGATATCGATAAAAGCGTATTCGGAGCGCAGGTGGGCGTTTGCAACGACGGGAAGGACAGGCTGAGGCCGCGCCGATGTCTGTTCGCTCGCTGGAACGTCCACGACAAGACCGCCCCCTTGGTACAGCTCCGGCATCATGGCAGCGAGACCACAGTGCCCCAACGCCTCGGGAGTCCTCTCTTCCGCGAGGGCGTACGCGACGCCCGCGGCTACGCGAATAGACCACTGGGCGCGAAGTACACCGCCAGGGCGAACGGCGGCGGCGGCGCTCCCGTAGTCGAGGCGATAGTGATGTCCCCAGCCGCGCTTGAGTACCCAAACCGCCGATTCGTGTTCGGTCACGCAGACTTCCCGACCTGGGCACTCCAGCCCTTCCGGCAGCCCGGAATGGCGTTCGACGTAACTCGAAGCGTCGACGATCCTTGACCCTTCAAGCGTCGGCGCGGATGGCTCGTTCGGCGCAAGCTCCATTTCCGCCTTGGACGGAGCCTCGGCAGCGCCCTCCGCCGGAGTTCCGTGGACCGACTCGGACTCGTCGCATCCCCAAACCGCCACCAGCGCCAACAGCCATCGCACGCTACGCGTCATCGTGCCTCGCTGAGATCCACGAGTTTCGGCGCAAGCTCACTCAGTCGCGCTTTGGCTTCCTTAAGGTTCATGGCGCGAGGCTAATCTCTGCGGCCAGCCTCGCAAGATATTGCACCACCACCCTCCGTTTTTCTTCCGTTTCCATGTATTATGTCGAGATGAAACCGGCAGCGTGCCCAAAGATCACGAAGTGCCCCATGTTCCCAATCTTTGTGGCGGACACAGCTCTCGCGGTGATCAAGGCCCTCTACTGCGAGGGGGTTTACGAAAACTGTGAACGCTATAAGTCCGTAAATCGCGGCGTGATTCCGCCACGGAATCTGCTCCCCGACGGCAGAATTCTCTCAAAGTAGCCTCGTCTCCTGCGCTTTGGTACCAACGAGGGTGCCGCGGGCGAAGGAAGTAAAGAGACGCCTTCGGTTCACCCCCGACGCGCGTGGGCGCGTCGTTCTGGTGGTCGCGCAGGCGGCCACCCTCCTCCTGACGTGGCGTCTGTGGGAAGTGCGGACCAGCCCACCGCTCCTGCCGTATATCGCTCTTCCGCAGCTCTCCGTGGGCGTTCCGCTCTTGCTCTCGCTGGTGCTCGTCGTTTGGGACCGCCGCGCGGTCTACTTGCACGCGGGTTTGCTCGTGGCTGCGCTGCTGATGGACCAAACCAGAATCCAGCCTGGTCCCATCTCGCTCTGTCTCTTGCTCGTCGCGACGCTCCCAAGGCTCCGCGCCCTGGCTCCTGCACATCTCGCCGCACTATGGATCTGGGGAGGCGTGCACAAGCTCCTGAGCCCTGACTTTGCGATACTCGTAGCACCCGGGATCTTTGGCAGCCGCGAGCTCGGGCTCTTCGTCGCTGCCGTGGAGATCGCGCTCGGTGCGCTTATCTTCTTACGGAGGCGGCGCGAACTCGGCATGGTCGCACTGGCTCTTCACGGTACGGCGAGCGTCGTGCTTCTGTGGCGTGGCGAGTATGCGCTTCTTCCGTGGAACGTGGTCCTAGCCGGTGTTTACTTTTTTATACCCAATGAGCGTTCTCGCATCCTCGATGCTGTCCCCTTCCTGATCCCTGCGGGGTTCTACCTCGGTATCGTCGACGCGTACTTCGCTCACGTTCTGTTCACCGGTGGCGTCACCCAATCGGTGCGCTGTGACGCGCAGGAATGCCGCTCGGATGTTGAACAAGATGAAGTCCGCCAAGCGCTGGGCGTTCCCCTTGGACCTGAAGATCGACTCATCAGGACTTACTTTCGCGCAACATGCTATCCCGGTGAAGAGCTCTTCGTCACGCTCCCGCGAACGTATCTGCACCCACGCCGACAATCATTGAGCGAGCCATGTCCCGACCTTTCACCGTAGCTGGTTTCCTGCTGATCCTCGCCAGCGTCGCAGGAGCACAGACCGCCACCACGACGGGTATCCTCACGCAGGGCCGCTACTGTCTTGATCTCGCGGGCGAGTTCAGTCCGACGAATCCGCCGCCGTTTGGAACACGAGTGGTCGCCGAGGCATGTTCAGGCCGCCCGTCCCAACGGTGGGTCCAGTTTTACGGCGACGACGATTCTCTCTTCGCCGTCGGCGACAGGCTGCCGGTGCTCGGGTTTGAAGAAGCACGCGGGACGACGGTGAATGTTGGCGGGCGGGAAACGCAGCGATCACCCCGTTACGATTCAGACCTCCATATAATCGCGGACTCTGGACAGGAACGCTGCCTGACCCGAGCTGAACGCGACGTTTATATGGCCCCGTGCGATGGTTCTCCGGCACAACGCTGGGAACTCCGCTAGTGGCCACACACGAACTCTGTAGGAACCGGATGAAGACCCCACAAATCGCATGCCTCATCGCTGCTCTCAGCCTGACTTCTTTCTCTGTAGCCGAGGCGCAAAGCGAAGCGGCGGCCGAAGTGGACGTCGAAATATCGACAGAGCAGCAGGAACCCGCGCCGCAGCCCGAAGCGCAGGCGGAAGCGCAGGAGCCCATGCCGCAAGCCGCGCTACCGGAAGCCGCACAGCAGGAAGCCGCGCCGCAGGAACCCATCCAACAGCCCGCAGGTCCGCAGGTGCATTTACGCTTTCGCTCGATTCGGATCTACGCGGGCGCTGAGCTGCAGATCGCATCCGTGGACACGCCGAGCGCGTTTGAAACGATCTGCGAGCTACCATGCAATGCAGACATCGATGCTGGCGTCTATCACCTGAATGTCCGTCGTGAAGATGGACGCGAGTATGCGCTCCCAACTTCCATCGACTTCGACGTCGACACACGAATTTCCCTCAAGTACGGCGCCAGCACAGGCGCTTGGGTGGGCGGGATTGTGGCGCTCACCGGCATTCTCGGTGTTCTCATCAGCGGTGGCATCGCCATCGCAGGCGCCGCCAATGATGATTCAGGACAAACCACAGGGGGCTTGATCGGTCTCGGCCTCTCGAGTGCCGCCTTTGGTGCCGGACTCGTCACGTTTGTACTCAGTGAGCGAGGTCTCCGCGCCGAAGTCCTCGAGTCGAACTAGTTTATTCGCAAATTAAGCCCTTCGAGCCCAGGAAGCTCACCCGGCGCCTGATCGACGAAGGACGAAGCCTCCGCCAAGTACGTCGTCGTGGTGCCGCCGAGGCGGAGACTCGGAAACCGAACCGTGAGCCCAAGCCGGGATTGAGGCCCGAGCTCGACGAGCGCGCCTAAAATCGGAACAAGTCGCATACGCTCTCCCCAAGAAACAGTGAGCGCTTAGTCAGCGGATCACATCGGCCGAGCGTTCAGTCCCGCCCACTTTGATTTGCGTTATCTTATCGCCATGCGAACCGCGTCAAGCCTTCCTCGTGTGCTCACCGTGGGCCCATACACGCTTCAAACACGTGGTGAAGCTCATCGAGCAGCGATCGTGGATGTACTTTCTCTCACGGACGACATCGCCCGCTGGACACATGTCCCCTTTCCCTACGGCGACGCGGAGTTCGACGAATGGCTTGAACTCGACGACTCGCACTACGTCATCCTCGAGAACGGGCGCTTGCTCGGCTCCGTCGGCGCAGATCTCTCGCCATCGCGCACAGCCAATGTTGGATATTGGCTTGCCCCGAATGCACGCGGCCGAGGCATCGCAACGCTTGCCCTTCGCGCCCTCTGCAGTTCTCTCTTTGATGCCGGCTACGAGCGAATCTGCGCGGACGTGCTTCCGGGAAACCCAAAGTCAGAGCACGTTCTTGAGCGCGCAGGCTTTCGCTTTGAAGGCGTCATGCGCTCGGTCTATTCGCCGCGTTGTGGCCTCGGCTCAGAGCGAAGCGATCAGCGGCGCTTCAGCCGTCTCGCCACAGACGCTGGTGACGACCTCCATAAAGGCGCTGTTGAAGGCGCCGCTCAGGGAGCTCGTGTCGCGAACATCGCGGAGGCTCTCGCGTCGTTCTCCGAACTCTGGAGCCCGCGCATCATCGGGAACGTCAACGACTACGAAGTCCGTGTCGCCAAGGTCGAGGGCGAGCATTTGTGGCACTCCCACGTCGATACGGACGAGTTCTTCATGGTCCTCTCCGGGACCTTCTCCATCTCCCTGCGAGAGGCCGACGGAGAGCGCGACGTCCTCTTGAACGAAGGCGAACTCTTCGTCGTTCCACGCGGCATCGAGCATCGCCCTCACTCGAAAGAAGGTGCGTCTATTCTCATGTTTGAGCGGGGAGGTACGTCGAGCGTGGGTGACTACGAGGGCGCAGTTCCTGACCACATCGACTCCACCCAAGGTCACCCCCTAGAAAGTCCGAGTACATAGCGCGTACACCTAATGTACATGAGGCGTACAGATCTCGTGCTGTTTATGCCTTAAAAGCGCATTCTATCGTCGGCATTCTCTTTGCGATGCAGATGTGTATGAGCATTCGAATCGGTAGTTGGATGACGTTTTTGATGTTGGGTCTCGCGACCGCGGCCCATCAGCTGGGCTGGATCGACGGGCTCCTCCTTGGCCGAGTCGCGGCGGCGGTAGCCTTCGTCTTTGGACTCATCACCGTCGTGCGTCTTCCTTGGGACCTCACCTTTCAGGCGCGCAACGCGTTAGCTCAGATGGAGGCTTTGCGCACTCGCGGTCTCGTCGTCGATGAAACGGAAATAAGCTTTGCGCGCAAGAGCGCGACACGTGCTCTCGTCCTTGCGCTGGCCCTGCATCTAGTAGGGGCGGGGCTCGCCTTCGCGGCGCGCTCGATCCTAGGCGCAGAGCTTGGCATGGTCATCGCTGTCGCCTTCCTCGGCTCCATGGCACTGCGCCCGATTCACGCCTTCTACCTTCACACCAGACAGCGCCTCATGAGGGCCCAACGTGACGCGGCTGTCCCTGCACCAGACGCCCACACTCTCGCTCACGCCGACGCAGAGCTTCGCGCCGAGCTCGAGATGATGAGCCAGGCCCTGGAGACGCACCGCGAAGTCACCCAAGGGCAGCTCGCACTCATCGAAGAGCGAACCGTCGCCGAGGCAAACGCTTGGCGAAACACATCGGCGTCGACGGACGAAAAACTCGAACGTGTGCTCCGAGAATTTGAGCGAACCATTGATCGCACGCAACAGAACGGAGAAGTCCTCGCGGGCATTCGCGCCTTTGTTCAGCTCATACGAGAAGCGTGAACGGACGGGCTCACGCACGGACTCGGGGAGAGCGGTGGCGACATAGGCGCGCGTTGCGAGTGTTCCGTGAACGTGGGCAGTGCTCAGCGACCAGCGATGGCGACAGGACATCGCCTCTGAGGATCTGGAATCGTCCGACGACGGTCACGGAACATTCACGCTCTTCATATCGAATGTCGTGACCGGGTGGCGGACGCGGTATCGCGTTGCCTGCCCAGACAAGTGAAGCGTTTCCGCACCATTCACCCGCCTTGATGGTCGCAACCACTGGAACCCGGGTGCCGCGCACGACGGAATAGTGAGGGAATTCGTGACAGCCGTGGGAGATGGTCCTAGGTCCCGTTTAAGTGGCGTTCGTGCCCGCTCGAGAGAAACTCGAGAGGAACTCGAGTGCTATACTTTCATCATGGTTCATGCCTTCATCGACCACATATTCGCCAAAGCGATGACCCCGTCTCGCCGACTCTACGCCGACGGGTTTGGTAAGCGCGACCAACTCGAGTCGCTCGTCGACAGCATCCGCGACCTGCACGACGAGCCCGTTGTTTCCATCGACATCCAGTGGGGGGCGCCCAAGAGGTTTGGGGGCAGCGTGATCCGACGAGGCGTATTCGTCTCGCCGGCGGCGGAGGTGCTCCCGGATGAAGTACGTGAGGTGATTGTGGAGCAGTGGCTTCCTCATCCCGACGCGCCGCGGTGTCTTCTGCTGGCGACGACAGGTGAAGAAGGCTTCATGCAGCGACGACCTCTGGCTCGCTGGCTCTCTGGCAAAGGGATCGGCAGCGTGATCGTCGAAAACGCCTACTACGGTCAACGTCGGCCTCCCCTTCAGCTCGGCGCCGCGGTGCGTACCGTGGCGGACCAGTTCGCCATGAACCTCGCAACGGTCATCGAAGTCCGTTCGCTGCTTGCTCACTTCGCAGAACGAGGGTTGACCGTTGGGGCGACCGGCTTCTCTCAAGGAGGGATGATGGCTGCGTTCGGCGCCGCGCTCTCCGACTTCCCCGTCAGTGTCTCGCCGAGGGGCACGGGATGCTCCGCCGAGGCTGTGTTCACCAGCGCCGCCCTGACCACGACGATGCGATGGGATGTGCTCGCAGCGGAAGCAGGTTCGATGGAATCGGCACGTCGGTACTTCGCCGAATGTCTGGAGCCTGTGCGTCTCGACCGTCTCCCTGCACCGGTCGCCCCGGAGCGAGCGATTCTCGTGGCTTCACGCCACGATGGATTTATTCCCCCCTCAGAGGTGCATGCACTCCACGAGGTGTGGAAAGGCAGTGAGCTGCGCTGGTTGAACGCAGGTCATGTCACCGGGCTGGTGCTTCAGCACCGCGCGCACCGTCGCGCGATCGTCGACTCCTTCGGGTCACAACCTTTCGGCAGCGCGTCACACTGACAAAGATGGCGAAGGAAACCGTCATCGGGGGCCGATACCAACTCATGGCCCATCTGGGCCGTGGAGGTATGGGCGAGGTCTATGAGGCCCTCGATCTCACCACCGATCAGAGAGTGGCGCTCAAGCGTATGTCGGTGGACGACACGGAGTCGAAGCTCGCTCGCGCCGAGCTCCGCTTCCGACGTGAGTTTCATACCCTCGCGTCGCTCACTCATCCTCGAATCGTGCCGGTGTACGACTACGGTGTAGACCCTTCCGGTCCCTACTACACGATGCAGATGATGCCGGGGCAGGACCTACGCGAGGTGATTCGCTCCCGCCGAATCTCGCCTCAAGAGACCTGCCGATTGCTCCGGGACGTCGCCTCCGCGTTGGCGCTCCTTCACGCACGGGGAATGGTCCATCGTGATCTAAGCCCCCGAAACGTGCGTGTTGTCGGTGAACGAGCGATTCTTTTCGACTTCGGCGTACTCGTCGACGCAGGTGTGGCGGGCGACATCGCGGGGACTCCAGCTTTCATCGCCCCGGAGATGCTGCACGGTCAACCGATCGATGGACGGGCCGATCTCTATTCGTTGGGTGTGCTCGCCTACTCGATGCTGACTGGCGAGGCTCCCTATCCGGCGAAAAGCCTGCACGACCTCGATGAGCTGTGGCGCAATGCGCCGGTGTTGCCTTCCGAGCTCAGCGACGTGCCCGAGGCCCTCGAGTCTCTGGTGGTGGACCTCCTTTGTCTCGAACCGATGGGCCGCCCTCAGTCTGCGGCGGTGCTGATCGATCGACTCACCGCGCTGGGCGATCTCGAACCCGACCCGGTGCTCGCGGTGCAGTCCGGCTACGCGCCGACGGCCGCCTTGGTCGGTCGAGACGTCGAGATCGATACGATGCGACGAGAGCTGACCGAGGTCGTCAAGAACAACGCGTCCCGGCAGGTGTACCTCGAAGCTGAATCGGGTGCGGGCAAGAGCCGCCTCCTCGACGACCTCCGAATCCGGGCAAAACTTGAGGGCGCGCGTTGCCTAACGATCAACTGCGAAGATGCGGCGGCGGAGCATGGCGGAAGACCCTTCGCAGCCATCGCGGAACTCCTGAACGAGGCGTTCACCGTCATGCCTCAAGAGGCGTACAGCGCCTGCGAACCACACGCCGGCCTCTTGTGCCGGGTCTTTCCAGCCATAACAAAACGCTTCCCGCTCGTGGACGTGGAAGCCGAATCGGGGGAACCGGCGGAGGACCGCATGCGCTTGCAGCGCGCCGTGCTGCAAGTCGTTCACAGCATGGCAGAGAGCGGACCCCTCGTGGTCTTGGCAGACGATATTCAGCGCTGCGATGAAGCGAGCGCCGCATCTATCGCAAGCTTGGTGCAACGCAGGATCCCTGGTCTCCTGCTCGGCGTGGCTCGGCGACTCGGGGAGCGGGTGCGAGCGAAGTCTGCCGTAGCGTCGCTCTCGTCCATCAGCCCACGGATCTTGTTGGAGGGACTCGACGTGGAAGGCGTCGAGGCGCTGCTACGTTCGGTGTTCGGTGATGCGGTCCATCTTCCGCGGCTCGCCCGCTGGATGCATGAGGCCACCCTCGGCAGCCCAATGTTCTGCGCGGAGCTCTCCAGGCAGCTCGTCGATGAGGGAGTGATTCGCTACGCGTCGGGCACTTGGGTCTTGCCTCAAAACATCCCCGATGACGTCCGTCCGGAGGGATTGGCCGAGGCGATGGAAAAGCGCATCGCGAAGCTCTCCCCCTCCGTGCGATCCGTCGGCGAGATTCTCGCCGTCCATGGCAGCGAGCTCGAACTCGAGCGAACGATCGATCTGATCAACATGGCCCGTCACGACGCCGAGGGAAAAGCAAAGCGTGACGCGAGCTCGCAACCAGCGCCGTCGACGAGCTCGGAAAGCGACACCTTCGTGGCGCTCGCGGAGCTCCGCCGCCAAGGGGTCATCGTCGACCTCGGCGATCGGTTCCGGTTCCGCCACGACAGCCTGCGCGAAGCGCTTCTCCGTGGCCTGTCTGCCGACCGGAAGCAGACACTCCATCGCCAGGTCGCCGAGACGCTCCTCGCCGAGCAGCTCCCAGAAGATCCAGCGCGGCAGGCGACGATCGGCTGGCATCTCTACCACGGCGATCGAAAGCAGGAGGGCGCTAGCATGCTTGAGCGCGCCGGGCGCGCGCTCTACGAAGCGCAGGCACTCTCCGATTGCATCCCGCCTTTGGAAGTCGCGCTAGCAGAGGCGGAAGCGTCCGATGCGCCCCGGTGGCGGCGGGCCGAGTTGGCGTTCTTTCTTCTTTCGGCAGGCTGGGTTTCTCATCGCCCCACGGGCTGGCGACACTCGAAGCGAGCGCTCGAGTTGCTCGGTCAAGAATGCGGCCTCTCCATCGCCCGCAAGCTTCGCTACATCGGCTGGCTGCCTGGGTTCCTCATCGGCTTCACCTGGGCCAACCTTCGATGGCTAGCCCGACTCGGGCGAGGACCGAGTCCGCTTCGTGCGCTCACCTCCTTCGTCGTTGGGCTGAGCTACTCCTGTGCGCTCGCCTACGCCGCGAACATGAAGACTGAGCTGGAGCAGCTGCTCGAAGTCGCCAGACCTTTTCGAGCGTTTCGCGGACAGATTCCCTACGCGGCCTACCTGGCAGCACACTCCATGCATGACATCGTCGAGGGCCGGCTCGGAGGAGCGGCTGAGCGCCTGTCTCAGTCCGTCGATTTGGTGACCCGACGCTTCATGAACCCGCTGACTCCGGCGGAGAAACGACTGGCGGAAGCCGGCTGTCGCTCGATCCGAGTGCTCGTCGACGTCAATCAGTTCGAGAACGAGCGCCTCCTCGCCGATCTTGAGCGCATGGAAGAGCTGGACCTGCGCTTCTACGATCTCGCGGCTCAATCCGCGCGGGTCGTCCGCCATCGCTACCGTGGTGAAGAGACTCTCGCTCGAGAGCTTGAGAGGAGCATCGAGGTCGAGTCGCTACAGCTCGGTTCCTGGTCCACGGAGCTGCAGGTGGTGCTCTTCGCCCACCCCGCGTACGGCCTCAACCACGACGTCGAAGGACTCAAGCAGAGCCTCGATAAGCTCGAACGCTACTCCGCCGAGGGGATGAGATTCGACGCGCGCATTGCCACCACCCTCGGTGAACTCCACCGCGAGCGCGGCGAGTTCGACGACGCATTCGAGGTCCTTGGCGCGGGCTATAAGTCGCTGGATGAGGCGGATGCTCTGATGCGCCAGTTCATGGCCTCGGCGCTGGCTCAAACCGCGGTGGACTCGTACCAATACGAGGTCGCCATCGAGTGGGCAAAAGAGGGCCTTTTGGTCGGCGAGGACGCGCGGCAACGGATCTGGCTTCCTCGGCTTCGCTGCGAGCGGGCGTTGGCGCTCTCCGAAGACGCGCTCGGAGACCGCCGCTCGGCGACGGTGCGGCTTCGCGAGGCGATCATCAAAGCAGAGGATATGGATTGCCCGTCGATGGCCGGCCAGCTGCACGAAGCCATGGCGCGGGTTGCCCTCCGCGGAGGGGACCGGATCAACTACGAGCACCACCGGATCCTGGCGGAGAACTGGCTCAGGCCCACCAACAACCCCGGCCTCATCGCGATCCTGGAGCGGCTGACGGAAGCGGGTCGGGAGCGCCGTCCCCGCACTATCCGTCCAAAACGAGAGAGCATCTCGTCACGTTCGACGGGAAGCACATTCGAAGCCGAGACCCGGATCGTCACGGAGACGAGTCGGTCCCGCGCGGACGGCACGATCAAGTCGGCCGAGGGACTGAAGCCCATGGATGTACCGACCAGCGCATCCAGACCATCTGCCTTCGAGTCGATGGATGCACCGACCAGCAGCTCCGAGCCATCTGCCGAGCCGTTCGATGGAGCCACCGTCGTCAGCAAGCCGGCCGGGCGTTCGGGTGAAGCCGAATAGGTCGCTTGGTCTACGGCGGCCCTCGAGCGGATGCTTGACGGACCATACCTATACGACGCTAGGTAGCATTGAGGAGTCAACGAGTTCACGTCCTGGCGAAGAGTCGCCTAGCGCACGTCAAAGGTGCTCAGAGACTGCGCCGCGAAGAAGGTGGTGTGATGGTCGCGACCCAACTGATAGGTGATGCCCACCGGCGTCTCGTAGCGGTCCACGGAGAACGTCCAGACCACCGTCACGCTGTCCGCGTCACTCAGCGTTCGACAGGTGACGCCGGCATCCCGCGCGTTGTCTGCGCGCTGTGTTCCTTTGGTGCTGACGAGCTGAACTCGATCACAGCTTAGAAGCCGCACCAAGCTCGAGCGGGCCGAGCCTAGGGTTCGCTGGTACGTCGACTGTGCACGCGAAGCCGCAGACGACGAGCTTCGCACACGTGCCTGGACCTCGCGTTCCGTCGACATCAACGTCGCCATGGCCTGACTTCCGGGCTCACTTTGCTCGATGGCGAGACGCGCGACACGGAGCGCGCTCTCCGCCGCGGCGAGCTCGGTTTCAGCGGCGCGAAGCGTCAGCGCCAACTGGGCGCCAATGTTGGCCGCATCGATGGCCAACGTGGCCGTGACGCTGACGAGGCGCTTGCCTTTGTCGACGCCCTCGGCGTCCGTCCAGTGACTCATCGTGACGCCTGTGAGGTTCATGCTCCATTCGCCAATAGTGACCGGGGTCAGCACAGGAGACGCCGGTAAGTCCGCGGTCTCGGACTCAAACAAAGAGGTCTCGAGGTCGGAGAAAGTCTCGCGCTTGGGACGTCCGTCGACGGCATGAATGAAGATGTCGCCGGCGGCATAGCCAGACTCCCCCGTCGGAAGTGTCGCCGCTTGGAGACCAAACGCTCGCGCAGGTACGTCGAGGGCATCGATGCTGCCGACGATATCGTCGTCACAGATCTCTTGGTCGCGATCGCACACGACCTCGTGCGGAACGAAGGGCGCTCGCGCCGCCAACGTAAAGTGTCCGCTCAAGCCCTGGGGTTCGATATCGAGGACCTGCACTGGACCGCATTCGAGAACACCACGAATGCGAAGGGTCTCGCCGGGTCGCCAAAGCGATTCAGTGCTGTTGCGCGTCTCATCGGCCCACGGCGTTCGTTCGCTCACCTGCGGACTCAAGATCGTCATGGGGTTTCGCGTCCGGCCCCAATAACTTCGGCTCCTCTGCACCAGCCGGCACGTCGCTTCACCATGAGCACCACGCACCGCAAGGTTTGAGATAATCCGCGGCGCGCCAAGGACGTACTCCGAATCGTTTTGCACGGAGAGCAGCACGCCAAGACCAAAGCCATTTCCTCGCTCGGACGTACGACGCGTGAGATCGCGCGGGTCCATCAACTCCCTATGTGGCGTGTTGGGATGGAAGAGCTGCATGTCGAGCACCTCGATGCTCAAGCCACCTTCGAGGGTCTGCTCTCCCTCGGGCCGAGGCCCTTCCGGGGTGGCGACTTCAGATTCGGGCTCAACTTGGGCCGGCGCCTGCGGCGTCCCTGGTGCAATAGGCGCCACTTCGGAATCGTTGCCGCAGCCTGCTGAGAGAATAAGCGCCAAAAACGCAATTGTTGGGGTCTTCACGCGCAACCATACGCCATATGCATCGATTGCTTCCTTCGACCGCGCAACGTCGAACGGATCCAGCGGACGGCGGTATACGTACTGCGCATACTCACCGACATGTAGTGCCAAGAAGAGCTCAACCTGCTAAGCCGGCGCTCATGCGAATCGCTTCTATCCTTGGCCTTTGTCTCTGCCTGGCTTGTGCAGCCGACGTCGAAACACCGAGCTTCGACCCGGAAGTCTCACCAGGGATCGAATCCGAGCTCGCGGAGTCCAAAGCCGATGGCGCATTTGGCAGTCGTGAGATCAGCTTGGGCGACACCGTCTCAAGCTCCACGGGCGGCGAAGGGCTCGTGCTCTACTCGCTTCAGCTTGAGGCCGGCGACCAGATTCGTTTGGAAGTCACCCGCGACTCCGGCGACCTACGCCCCTCGGCGTACCTCTACGCGGGCATCAACACGTACGTGCGCCCGACCAGCTACGACGTGTCCTCCGGGAGCGTCGAACTTTTCTACACGATCGAAAACGACGGTGAACACTTCATCGCGGTCAAAGCCCACCGCGGCACAGGCAACGGCGAGTTCACCCTGGCCACTTCATGCAGCGGCGGCATCTGTGACGGAGCCAGCCGTTTCGTCGGCGTCCAGCGCGCTGACCAGTGCCTGACGCGTGCCGCCGACTGCGCACTCGTCGACCTCGACTCCTACAACGGCCGCGTCGGCGCCGCGACGGCACAGCGCATTCTCAACGAGTGCCTCGCTGCTGAGGGCGACGACTGCGTTGATTCATGTGATGCCGCTCCGGAACTCCAATACACGTGCGGCGTCATCCTCGACCTCCTCCCGGTCTTCGCGGACACCTCCCGTGAGTGTCTCGTCGAGGCAACGATCTGTCTCGATACCTGCTCCGAGGTGAACCCATATGGATACACGGACGACACCGAATACCTCCAGACGCCGACCTGCTGGGACGGCCACCAGGGCGGCAGCGAGTGAAGACGCGTGCTTGGAGCTCTGTGCGGCCACCGACGGCGCCTGGGACGAGGGTCCTTGGGACAGCTGCACCGACGAGTGCTAGGCGACGGCGCTCTCTGAAGAGCGCTGACCGGTTTTCACGCTCTCACGAAGAGCTCGGCAATACGCCGAGCTTTTTTAGTATCACGTCCAAGCCCGGCACTCGGTCCAGCTTTTGCAGATCCGCAAACGAGACCCACGCCACGTCGGCGGTGCTTCCCCCCACTTCGATGACGCTCGGTTCCCCTTCCGCGCTCACGCGATAGACGATCTGCACCCCCATGAAGGGCCCACGCTCACTCTCCGAGAACGTGTGCACGTGAAATAGGTCCAAGTCTCGTGCCTCAAGGCTCGTCTCTTCGTAAAACTCGCGGACCAGAGTCTCTTCCGGCAGCTCACCGTGTTGCATACCACCGCCGGGCAACGTCCAGTGGCGAGGACGATAGCAAAAGTCCGCGAGCTGAGTCAGCAAGACTCGCTCGTCGGCGATGACAAGGCCGTAGGCGCTGACGCGTGTCTTCATACGCGCGGCAGTGCCACAACGCTGTACGGATCTCAAGCTGTCGACTCAACGCTCGCTGATCTCAGCAACGGGTACCGAACTGTGATCAGATTGCTCGTTCGGTTCAAATCGCACGAGTCTATCTGGGTTGATAGACGGACTTTATGAGGACGCGCGGCCTAACAAAGACTATCGACCTTTGTAGCGTCGCGCCGGTTTGGCGTACGCAGAACGGAGACGGCGACTCGTCCATACGAGACCTGCGTGAACGTAGGCTCGGTCTGCCGCTCTTCCGCCAGTGATTTAAGTCGCGAAGAGATTCGGCACGAGCTCGGCGGCGGCGCCTAAGTACTGCTCTTGGAAGTACGGATTCGGCGGAGTCATCGGCTCGAGGTTGGCGTAGATCGTTCGGGCGCCCGTGTAGTCTGCACTGCGAACGTAGTTTGAAGCAGGGCTCACGGTGCCGCTAGTTCCGATCGCGATGAATAGGTCGACTTCTCGAAGCGCCTTCTTGACGGCCCACTCACGTTGCACAGGAATCGCCTCATTGAAGAAGACGATGTCAGGTCGAAGAGGCGAACCGCATACCTCACACTTTGGGACTGCCCCTTCCTGAAACGAATCATCGTCGAAGGGCGGCAACGTGCATTCACCCCGACTGCAACGAGAGACGTTGGCGCGACCATGAACCTCGATCACCGTCGAACTCCCAGCCCGTGAATGCAGCCCATCGATGTTCTGCGTAATCGTCGTCATCGTTCCCGGCGCTCGCGTCTCAGCGGCCGCGAGGGCGATATGCGCAGCGTTGGGGGCGGCATCACGAGCAGCGGCACGAAGCGGACCGAAGAGTGACCAGGAGGCGGCGGGGTCTCGTTCGAAACCTTCGACTGTCGCCAAGCTCTCATCACCGCCTTTCGTCCAAACGCCACCCGGGCCTCGGTACGCCTGGAGGCCCGAGGCGACAGAAATACCGGCGCCTGTGAGAACGACGATGTGTTGGTACGCTGCGATGTCGATGGGTTCCATACGCTCGCTCCAGGCTATTTGCTCTCGAGTATTCGGTCCAGGCAAACGCCAGTCGCGGGGGTCCAACAACGCTTCGCTTGGTTCCTTCCGGGTAA
>JBLHKB010000071.1:0-18084 GCA_047619315.1 Polyangiales bacterium | reverse complement strand
TTGCAGGTTCTCGTCACGCATCCACTCTTCCGCGGTGCGGCGAGCTCCGTGACGCGCCTCCGTCAAAAAGCGCAGCCGGTAGCGACGCATGTCAACGCGTACCAGGGTGATGACCCCATCTCCGTAAGGGAGCGGACGCTGGGCGCCGGCTTGGACATGCTGGACAATGACCCCCGCCTCTTCTTGAGCTCCGGCTCCTTCCATCGGCAGCGCGAGAGCGAGCATAAGAAGGCATGCGCCGGTGAGACATGTGTTGCGCATAAGATGCCCAACGCGGCGTTCGTCGCGGCCTATTCCGAAAGCGTCAAACTTTTGTCTAAAGGCGCCACGCACTTCGTTCGAAGTCTTTTACACACTCGGAACGCTAGGACGGCGACGACACTATCTCACGGAGGAGAATCCAATGCTCAGTATCATGACCAACACATCGTCGCTCAACGCGCAGCGCAACCTTTCCCAGACCAAGCTCGGCCTCGACCGCTCCATGCAGCGCTTGTCGAGCGGCCTTCGAATCAATCGAGCCGGAGACGACGCCGCAGGTCTTGCCATCAGCGAGTCGCTCAAATCTCAAATTCGCTCCCTCGCCCAGGCGGAACGAAACGCCAACGACGGCATCAGTCTCTTGCAGACCGGCGAGAACTCGATGAACGAAATGAGCTCGATCATGTCGCGTCTTCGCGAGCTGGCCATGCAGTCCGCCACCGACACCGTCGGAGATACCCAGCGCGGGTACATTGAACAGGAGGCGCTCGCTCTTCGTACGGAGATCGACCGCATCGCCACGGTCACAGAATTCAGCGGCACTCCGCTCATCGACGGTTCGTTGGTTGCCATCGACTTCCAGATCGGCATCAACAACACACCCTCGGACCGCCTCTCCGTCACCATCCCCGCGATGGACACGGCGACCCTCGGCACAAGCGGCGGAGCCGCGCTCGATACGGTTGATCTCTCGACAAAAGCGGGTGCACAGGCTGCCCTCGGCATCATCGACGTGAGCATCGAAGACATCTCCACAGAGCGCGCGAACATCGGCGCTTACGAGAACCGGCTCCAGGTGACGATCGCGAATCTGCAGTCCGCCCGCGAGAACCTCGGTGCTGCTAACTCGCGTATTCGTGACACGGACATCGCGGAGGAAACGGCAGCTTTGACGCGTCAGAACATCCTCATGCAGGCCGGCGTGACGATCCTCGGCCAGGCCAACCAGCTGCCGTCCCTCGCGCTCAGTCTGCTCGGAGGCTAGTCGCGGGGCGAGAGGGGTTGATCGCCAGCCCGCTCCGCCGTTCAGAGTAGAGGCCTCCTTCCCCTCAGAGTCACCATGAACAGCATCACCTCATTTTCAGGGCTCGCCACAGGTATCGACACAGGGTCGATCGTGACAGCGCTTGTTCAAGCCGAGTCGCTCCCCATCGCTCGCCTTCGCACGAAGCAGGCGAACCATGATTCGATGTCATCTCGTTTTGAGACGATTCGTGACCGGATGGATGTGCTGAAAACGGCGATGGAGGCCATCACAGACGAGAGCGCGCCGGCCACGGTCAGCTCATCCGCCGAGTCCATTGTGGGCGCGACGTCGCAGGGAGATGCGGTGCCTGGGTCCTATGTGGTTGAGGTCAGCCAGCTCGCAGCCGCCGAGCGAACCCACAGTGATGGCGTGGCCAGCAAGGACACCGCCGGGCTTTGGGCCGACGGTTCCTCCATTGGGATCTCCGTTGGTGGCGACGCAGAGGTCTCGATCTCGGTCTCGTCCACCGACACTCTCGATAGCATCGCTCGGCGGATCAACGACAGTGACTTGCGAGCGTCGGCGAGCGTTATTTTTGACGGCAGCGAATACCGATTGCAGGTCAGCGGGACAGACACCGGGCTTGCGAACTCGGTTTCGTTTACGGAAACAGGCCTCGACTTGGGGCTTACGGACCCGGCCAACGAAACGGTGTCGTCGGCGGACGCGCTCTTCACCATCGACGGACTCTCGATGTCGCGAGAATCGAATGACGTGAGCGAGGCGATCACCGGGGTTCAGCTAAGCCTGGACTCGGTGACGACGAGCGCCGTGACCATCAACGTCGGCTCGGACTCCGATGCCCTCGGGGAGAAGATGCAAACCTTCGTCGATGCCTACAACTCGGTGGTCAACGGCATTGCCGTCGAGTCCGTGTTTACAGGAGAAGGGCGGACAGGCGACAGCCTCGCCGGCGACTCGACACTGCGCGGTCTGCAACGCTCTTTGAGTTCCGCTCTCTTTGGTGCAATGCCGGGCTTCGAGACGATTCGGCAGCTGGGTCTTGAAACGAACCAATCAGGAAAGCTCGAGTTGGATTTGGAGGCCTTTGGCTCGGCACTCAACGAAAACGGTGACGCCCTCCTCGAGGCCTTCGCCGGAGACGGTGTCACCGAAGGACTCTTCGAGCGACTGACCTCCCTCACCGAACAATATGCGGACAAAGATACGGGTCTCATCAGCACCCGAATCGACAGCTTCGAGTCCGAAAACCGCCGCATCGACCAACGCATTGAATCCATGGAGCTGCGCGTCGACAAGTTCGAAGAGAACCTCCTTCGCAAGTTCGCCACCCTAGAAACTCTGGTCGCGGGCCTCAAATCTCAAGGCGAGCAAATGCTCGCTGTCTTAGGCTCGATCTAGCGCGAGCTAGGCGTCCAAAGGATCCCGACGAAATGTCTTTTGCACTCAACAAGTACCGCAGCACACGGACGACGACGGTCTCACCGCTCCAGGTTCTCCTGCAGCTCTACGATGGCGCTCTAAAGTACATGCGAACCGCGGCGAACGCGATCGATGCGAACGACCCCGCAACGCGCGGCGTCGCGCTATCGAAGGCCCATGCGATTGTGTCTGAGCTACAGGCCACGCTCAACGAGGGCGAGGCACCCGAGCTCTGCGCGCAGCTCCATTCGCTCTACGATTTCATCCTCGATCGGATCACCACGGCGAATCTCAAACGTGAGACGCAGCCCCTCGACGACGCGATGAAGATCCTCGCCGAGCTTCGCAGCGCGTGGGGAGAACTCGCGGGGCAGAAGCAGGGCGCCGCATGAACGATGCATTTCGTCTGCTCTCGCGCCTCGAAGCCGTGGACCTACAAGACTCGACGCTCGCGGACGTGGGACTCGCCGAGCGAGCCAAACATCTCAGCGCACTTGCTGCCTTCGACACGGCGGCGTTGACGGAGAGCCAGCGCAAAGAGATGCGCACTCGTCTTCAGCGGCTCATTCAGGCAGACGCGAACCTGCTTCTCGAGGCGCGGGCGGAGATGCGTGAGATCGACAAGGGTCGCAAGAACGCCTCACGTGGCCGTGCAGCCGCGCGTGGCTACCGCGCAGCCAACCCTCGCATTCAGCCCGCACTCGACCAAGACGCGTAACATCCCGAGTGGAGCTGCCCGGCTTTGGGTTGCTATTCGGACGTGATAAACGAAGCACGTGCAACGTTTGACGCAGCTTCTCGGCACGCTCCTGCTCTTGGGAGGTCTGTGGGGCGTGCTCATGGCCATCGGCTGGAGCGCCGGCGTCTTGCCAGAGCTCCCGACGTCAGTACTCAATCCGGACGATGAGGTTCCTCCGGACAGCTCCGAGACCGAGACCGCCGAGACCGCCGAGAGCGAGACGGAAACGCCTCTTGAAGATGAGCCTGGCGCCGAGGCCCCGCTCGACCCGGTGCAACCCGTCGCGCCGGAGGAAGAGCCGCCCACTCCGGAAGTTGCGCCGGATGAGGCTTCGACGGAGGGACCCGCCGCAGCACCAACGCCCCTTCAAGCGTTCATCCTGGAGCCGCCAGGCGTCGATCCGCATATCGCGTCGATCGTTGCTGGTCAGTTGATCGGGGATGAAACACCAGAGCTTGTCGTTGGCCTCGGGGATCGCGTGGACGTCCTTCAGATCGAAGGAGGGGGCTTGCATCGCATCGCGACGATTCACATCGAGCAAGCCGAACCGAACTTCGTACCGAGTACACCACGCGCAGGCATCGGCGACGTCAGCGGTGATGGTCAGGCTGACCTGGTCGTTCCCTACTGGCGTCGAACGGTTGGCGGGGGGTCTCGCGGGGGTGGCGCGGTGCTCCTTCGAGGAAAGTCCGATGGCAGTCTCGACCGTCCGCGTCGATTCGCGGGGCCACGAATGATGGTGAGCTCCCTTGCGCTCATGGACCTCGACGGTCGTGGCGGCCTTGACGTCGTCCTCGGCGGCCGAGGTCGTCCCTATGGTGACATCCCAGGTCGCATCGCGTTCTACCGTGGAGGGCGGATGCCGCGTCTCATTCGCGAGGAGCGCACGGCCATTACGGAGATCCGCTTCGTGCTCCCCGTCGATATCGATGAAGACGAGCGGCGCGACCTCCTCGTCGCCGGAAATACGCTCGTTCGATATCGACGGACCGGCCAGGGCCGCTTTGAAGCCCTTGAAGACGCGCAGCCCGGGATTCTCTTTGCGAGTACTCCTCATGCGCTGAGCTACCGTGCGCCTGGCAGCGCACGCTTCGAAGCGCTGGTCCACTCCAACGCTGCCAGAGCGACGGTCCTCGTCAACGCCGAAGGCATGCAGAGTGTGCCTGAGAGCTTCCAGAGCGGCCGTAACGACGTGCGACTGAGCTGGATCCGTGCGGTGGTTCCGGCTCGCGACGGGCCAGGCCGGGAAGCCCTCGCCATCCACTACGTCACCAACGCTTGGGTGCTCGGCCGACTCGATGAACGTGGCGAGCCCATCGCTATTCGTGAGCTTCATGGCGGCCACCCACGCTCTGCACTCGACGGAACACTCGTGGAAGAGGATGGCGAGCTCGTCGTCTATGGCTTGGAGACGCTGTGGGATCAGGAAAGCGGCGCCAAGACATGGCATATCCTGCGCTTCCCCTTCTGCGCTTGCGACTACGACAGGCTCGAGGCGGTGGAGGTCTCGGATCGAGACTCTTTGGCTGAATGGACTATTCACTAGCCAGAGGGACGTTTCCGAGGGAGTTCCACGCCGCCCATCGCGTAGTATTCGGGCGCGCTCTATCCGGCGCACAAAGGACTCTTGGACGATGAAGGCCACCCTCACTGAGAAGCTGCGCTACCGATTCGACTCTTTCATGGCGAAAGGAGGGCGCTCATCGTTCGTCGCGCTCACCGCCGTCTTCCTCATCTCCCTCGTGCTGATCACCGTCACGCGTGCGGCCTTCATCGAAGCCGTTGGCGACGTCGACGTCGAACGGGGCCGAGGGTTTTGGCGCCAAGCGTGGATCACCTTCTTGGAGATCACCGACCCCGGTTCGATGACGCAAGACGTGGATTCATCTCCCTTGGTGAAGATCTTCGCAGTCCTCGCCGGCCTCGTGGGCATCGTCCTTCTTTCTGCGCTCATCGCGTTGGTCACGAACGCCCTCGACCAGCGACTCCAGAACATGCGCAAGGGCCACTCAAAGGTCATCGAGGATGGACACAGCCTGATCCTTGGGTGGAATGACCGCATCGCCGACATCCTTCGAGAGCTGACGCTCGCCAACGAGTCCGAAGCCAAAGCCACCGTCGTGATTCTCGCGGACCGTGACAAAGAAGAAATGGATGACTTCATTTCTCTCAACCTGCCGGAGACTCTGACCACGAAAATCGTCACGCGCTCCGGTTCGCCCAGCGCGTCCGTCAACCTCAGCGTGGTGTCCGCCGAGACCGCGCGCTCCGTCATCATTCTGGCGCGGGCCGCGGTGGGTGACGACGAGAGCGACCTCAAGCGAAGTGACCTCAGTGTCATCAAAACCGTTCTCGCGGTGCGGCAGGTATCGGGAGAGAGAAAGGTGCCCGTGGTGGCGGAGCTGTTCGGCGCCCAGCGACGTGACTTGGCCCGCTCCATCGACGCCGACAACGTCGTGTGCATCGACGCGGACGCGCTCCTCGCAAAGATCCCTTGTTCAGACGTCGCGGAGCGAAGCGCTCGCGGTCGTCTATGAGGAGGTGCTGTCTTTCGACGGGTCCGAGATGTACTTCTTTGACGAAGACTGGGGCGGCGCGACATTTGGCGAGGTCTCATTCCGTATGCCCGACGGTGTGCCTATGGGCGTGCTCTCCGAGGACAAGCTTTATATCAACCCCGACCCGGGCCGACGCCTCCTCGACGGCGACGAGCTGCTGGTCTTGGCCACGGACGACTCGACCCTTGAGCTCCGCGACGCCCCCGTGGCGGAGAACAATACGTTTACTCTTCCCGGCCTCGAGCGAGCACGGAGCACGGAGCGAAATCTCATCATCGGGTGGACCAACAAGCTCTCTACGATCGTGAGTGAATACGACGACTATGTGGAGTCCGGCAGCACGATCGACATCGTTCTTCGCGACGACAACCTGCCGTCTGATGCCCTCGTCGCGGCCCTCAGCGCGGAGACGGAGAACCTCGAGGTGAGCATCCGAAACTGTGACCCTTTTGACGCGACGGCGCTCAGCAAACTGCAACCCGGACACTACGACAACATCCTCATTCTTAGCGAAGCGGGCGCGGCGGGGGGCGCCGAATGGGCGGACGCAGAGACGCTGCTTATCCTCATGCAGCTTCAGCGCCTTGTGAAGGACGAGCCCAACCAGCCGACGCTCATCGCCGAAATTCTCGACTCCAAAAATCGAACGCTCGTGACGCAAACGGGCGTGAGCGAGTTCATTATTAGCAACCGCCTCGTGTCCATGCTCGCGGCGCAGCTCAGTGAAGACGCTCGGCTCTTCATGGTGTACGAAGATCTCTTCAGCGCAGACGGAGCCGAGGTCTATCTAAAGCCGATGAGCTACTACTTCTCCGATTTGCCGCGCGAGCTGACCTTTGCTGATCTGATGAGCGCGGCTTCGACGCGAAACGAGATTGCGCTTGGGTTTCGTCAGACAGCACTTTCGACACCGGAGACGAACTTTGGCGTTCGGTTGATTCCGCCGAAACCCGAAGTTCAGATGTTTAGGGCGGAGGACTTTGTCGTCGTCCTTGCCGAAGACGACCGCTGATCTCCGGCAAAGCGCGCCGGCACTTTCAGGCGTGACTGTCGGGTTCGTCGTACGCCTGGGCGATCGCGGCGGCGAGGGCGGCTCCGGCAAACGGCTTCGGGACAAAAACGCAGCGCTCTTGCCCTTCGAGCTCTTTCAGAACGGCGCTGTCTTCCCATCCACTCACGATCACCGCGGCGAGCGACGGATGCATTTTGCGTAGGGCAAACAGGGTCTCCACCCCATTCATGCCGGGCATCGAGACGTCGAGCACGACAGCATCAAATAACGCCCCGCCCTCGACGCAGGCTACGGCCTGGGCTCCGGATGCTGCTTCAGCGGTTTCAAAGCCCAAGTGCTCAAGGAGTCTCTTGACCGCGCTCCGAACGACGTCTTGATCGTCCACGACGAGCACGCGCAGCCTCTGCACCGGCGAGGGAGCGACGGGAGCCTTGGCCGCCGGCTGACGAGCGCTGTGTGGCAAGTACACTTGAAAATGGGTTCCGAGGCCGAGGGTTGTCTCAAGCCGAATCGCGCCCTTGTAGCTCCGTACAATGCCAGCGAGCGCGGAAAGCCCGAGTCCACGGCCACGTCCGTTCGTTGTGAAGAATGGTTCGAGTAGCTGGCCGATGACTTCTTCTGGGATGCCTGGCCCGTTGTCGCGAACGGAGAGGACGGCGTAGCGCCCAGGATCGACCGGCGTACCGAGGAGGCAGGAAAAGTCATCCCCTTCGAGGACAACGGACTCTGTTGCCACGGTCACTACGCCCTCGGCACCCTCGAAGGCGGCGGACGCGTTGAGCACGAGGTTGAGCAATACTTGTTCGACCTGGCCCGATGAGACCTCGACGGAGACGTCCTCGGCGCAGAGCTGGAGATCCAGCTGGGTGCTTGCGGGAAGACTCCCTTTCACAAGCGTCGCGATCCGCGACGCCGCGTCGTTGATCCCAACGACCACGGCCTCGAACTTGCCTTTGCCCGCATACGAGAGCAGCTGCCGACAGAGCTCCGCTCCATTCTCGACTGCACCTTCGGCAGCACGCAACGACTTCATCGCGGCGTGGTTCGGCTCGAGATTCAACATCGCGACGGATAGATTGGCGAGGACGGCGGCGAGGAGGTTGTTGAAATCATGTGCGACTCCCCCAGCAAGCAGCCCGAGGCTCTCAAGCTTCTGAACATGCAGGATCTGTTCGGAGAGCTTCCTCCGCGTCTCCTCGTCCTGGATGCGTTTGGTGATCTCCTGGGTGCAACCCATCAGACGCTCCACGCGCCCGACTTCGTCGAGTATGGGGGCGAAGCTGGACTCAAACGTGCGGGTGCCGTCGGGACTCACGAACTCGAAGTGGGCGGTCTCACCATTTAGCGCAGCGAGCATCAAACCTCGGACCCGTTCTCTGCCGGCCTCGCCAACAAAGGATAGGTATTCCAATCCCACCACATCGCTCTCGTCCGCGACTTCAAGCATCGCCGTCCCGCACGGGTTCATGCCTTCGAGGACTCCATCCAGTCCAACCTCGTGAATGCAGATCGGGGCATTTTCAACCAACGTTCGCAAACGCCGGCGGCTCTTGTAGAGCTCCGCGGCGTCGGGGCGCGACTCCAGGGCTCGCTGAAGTTCGGCGTTGTGCCGAATGAGCGCACTCACCGCAGAACTGCTGAGTGGAGCTTTGTCAAACTTGGAATCCATGGCCATCGTGTGATCTACGACAGAAAGCCACTCCACGCAGCCCCACCATATGGTGCCATTGCTCTCGCGATCGAGATGCTCGAGATGCTCGATGAGCCCATCGATATTCGGGCGGTAGGTCCTCGAGGTTGACCTGGACGTGCCCTTCGTTCGAGGTCATCGGCGCTGTCAGCGAGATACCGCGCCGCCGCAATCGCGCTGGCAAAGCCACAAAGAACACGTCAGGTTGCGCACATGGAGTTTCATCCAGTGGCGGGCGCTCTGGGCGCAGATGTGCGTGGAGTTGACCTCACTGCACCCCTGGAGGCACCAGCTTCAGAAGCGCTGCGACAGGGACTTGCCGAACATCAAGTGCTCTTTTTTCGTGACCAGGCGCTAACGCCTGCGAACCATCGGGCGCTCGCGGAGGTCTTTGGGGCGACGCAGCCGCATCCAGCCTACCCCACCGTCGATGGCTACCCAGAGCTGTCGGTCCTCGCGGTGGACGAGAATGCGCCGCCGAAGATCGACACCTGGCACACGGATATGACGTTCATGGAGCGCCCTCCCCTTGGATCGCTGCTCCACGCTCAGCTTGTCCCCGACTTTGGGGGGGACACGCTTTTCGCGTCCCTCGGCCGTGCCTACGAGACGCTGGATGAACGCCTTCGCCGGTCTCTTGAAGGGCTTGAGGCTGAGCATTCGTTCGCTCATGGCTTTCGCCACAGCCTCGGCGAGCGCCCAAATGATGAGCGGCTGAAGCGCGCGGTGGCAGAGAATCCGCCCCGAAGGCATCCTGTCGTTCGGACTCATCCCGTCTCTGGCGCCAAGATGCTCTTCGTGAATCGTCTCTTTACGACCCGTATCATGGGGTTGGTTGAAGCTCAGAGCGATGCGCTCCTTCGGATGCTCTGCGATCACATCGTCCTTCCCGAGCACACCTGTCGTTTCCGCTGGGAGCCGCTCTCCCTCGCGATCTGGGACAATAGGGCCACTCAGCACCGGCCCATCAACGACTACTGGCCAGGCCGTCGCAGAATGCAGCGGATCACCGTCGCAGGCGATACACCTCGCTAGACAGGGCATGTCGGTATGCCGACAGGAACCTAAGAGCCTGTAAGGAAACAGGTTTTATGCAGGGCCGTTGTCTTTGGCGTGGAGCGAATCAGTTCTTTGACGGCGTTACGTCGGCCGGAAAACGCTGATTTAGTGCTCGGATCCACCAGGGAGAACAAGGTCCTTGGAGGTGCTCAGAGTGATCCGAAGGAGGAGCTCAAGGGCCCGAGCGACGGTGGTGCTGGCCAGGCTTGGAGGCGGACTTTTGAGCTCCGCGACCTGATCCGGACAAAAGGGAACATGAACAAAGCCACCTCGAACATGGTCTCTTTGCCGTAAGGAGTGCATCAAACCATAAAAGACGTGATTACAAACGTACGTACCAGCAGTCTGAGAAACGGAGACTGAAAAACCCGCTTCGTGGAGCGCTTGGCAGATAGCCTTGATGGGCAGCGTCGACCAATAGCCAACGGGCCCACCATCCGCGATGGCGGCGTCGACGGGCTGAGCGCCGGCGTTGTCTGGGATGCGGGCGTCGTCCACATTGATGGCCACGCGCTCAAGGGAGAGGCCATCGCGCCCGCCCGCTTGTCCGAGGCAGACGACGAGATCTGGGGTGTGGAGTTCGATGAGATCTTGAAGGACCTGAAGCGACTCCCCGAAGACCGTGGGCAGCTCCTCGCGCACGAGGTGGACTCCGGGGAGCTGCTCGGCATCGATGGCGCGCATGGCTCGCTGTGATGCGTTGAGCGCTTGGCCGTCGAAGGGTTCAAACGCGGTGAGCAGGACCGTGGGCACGGGCAGAGTATGGGTCTGTTCGCCGTCGAACGCGAGGCGCTCCACCCCGTCTGCGGTGATCGCTCAGAAGCGGAGCTCTGGGCTCACCTTCGGCGTCAAAGTTCCCGCGATCAGCGCCTGAGCCCTGACGCTGATGGAGGACGGCCGTCGTTTTCCTCGACGAATTGGCGTGGGCCGAAGCAGGCACGAACGTTGCTCTAGTCCGAAGTATGTTCGCCTCAACCAAGACCGATTCGAGCGCTGCGACTCCCTCCGGAGAAGGTGCGCCTCCGCCGCCGCCGGAGGATCCCACGCTACGCCTTCGCGATTCACACCACGAAACTCTTCATGCTGCACCGAACCCTGGGCGTGGATCTTGGCGATGCAACCGAGCCGCTTAGCACTCGGGTTCGTGCTCGGTCTTGGGCTGCTCTGCGCTTCGTCATCCGCCGAGGCGCAGACGCGCAATATCAGCGTCTCGTTACTCGCGGGCAGCGGCGTCTCGTTCGGGACCGGTAGCGGACAGAGCATCTTACGACACTCGCCGACGCACCTCGATCTCGCGTTTCGAACATGGGTCAGCGAAGGGAAGCATCTTCGAAATCCCATCGTGGGCGCGGCACTGCGCATCGAAGTCGAAGGACGCGCAAGCGTCGGCATCGTGCCGCGCGCGGAGCTGATGCAGACTCTCGGTAGCGTTCAGATTCGGCCTTTCGTCGGAGTGCCTTTTTTCTTCGCCCCCTTCTCTCTCCTGGGCGCCGAGGTCGGCGCTGCGCTGACGTTTCAACTTCATGGTCAGACCAATGTTTTGGTCACCGTCGTCGTCGATGCCTATTTTTGGGGCAGCGATCTTCCCGATGGTCAGGCCATCGTCTCACTCAATGTTGGCATCGGGTTTGAGTTGGGCATGAAGATATGAGGGTTTTCCTGCTCACTCTCTGGGTCCTTGCGGTCGGCTGCGTTGAGCCCTGCATCCGCCACAGTGATTGCCCAAACCAACTCGTCTGCCAGCTCGGCGCATGTGTCATGCCTGCAATGGACGGCGATGTCCCCGATGGAGAGCTGCTTGCCAGCGATGGCGCCACGGACGCTGATCTCGCGGATGTCGCGGACGCCACGGACGCGGATGTCGCGGACGCCACGGACGCGGATGTCGCGGACGCCACGGACGCGGATGTCGCGGACGCGGATGTCGCGGACGCCACGGACGCGGATGTCGCGGACGCCGGTCTCACGGACGCCACGGATGCGGCTGCGGATGCGGATGCGGATATCATCGATGCGGGCGTGCAGGATGCGGGGCTCGGAAGAATCCGAGATGCCGAGTCGTTCACGGACGTCATCTCTCTCGACATCCCACACTTGGACCGAAGGCTACTCTACCCGAGCACGCCGGACGCCGGCCCTGCCGATGCGGGGGACGGCACGTGAGCGCCAAGAACAAGTGTCGCGAGCGACATGACTTTGACGATCAAGTGGTTTGCGGAACGCAAAACCCTCGAAGGGAAGAGGGGGAGCGCTGGCATGCCCTGTGCTCTAGCAAGGGTATGACGTTCCACTCACTCCGACTTCCGGCACTCCTTCTTGCCGCGCTCTGGCTCACTCCAGGGGGGGTTGTGTGTGCGCAGGACGAGCCCGACGGCGTCACTCTCGCGGAGATCATTCCGGTGCTGGCCAACACCGCCGCCGGCGAGCTCATCGTCGCTCCCGCTCCCGAGCCAGGGCAAGCTCGCCGCGTTCGGCGAAGCGAGGTCCTGCGGGCGATGCGCCGCGCTGGCATGTCGACGGAGGGCCTTGCGATACCCCGGAGCACAAACGTTCGTCGTGCGGCAAACGATCTCGAAGGAGATGCTCTCCGCGAACGTGCGCTTCCGCCCATCGAGGCCTCTCTGGCTCCCTGCCGGACCTATGACATCCGGCTGCCTCGCTCGGTCTCCTTACCCCCCGGTCGCCTCAACATTCGCGTGGATGCCCGAACGCCGAATCGAAGTGGGCGCACCTCCGGGGTGGTCATCATGGAGGCGCGAGGGATCGAGCGGAGGCTGCCGTTCTCGGCGCGCGTCACATGTCCGCCCCCGGCGATGCAGGCGGGTACGACGATTCGCATTCTTGCGCGCTTTGGGAACGTGTCCGCGAGCGCTCCCGGTGAGGCCACGCAGAGTGGCCGCGTCGGCGACGTGATTCGCGTGCGTAACACCACGACACGGCGCGCGCTCCGTGGGCGCATACTCGACGGACACAATGTGGAGGTGGTGCGATGAACCCGCTGATTGGTCTCGGCGTACGGACGCTCTGTCTGTTCGCCTTTCTCGCTTCGTGCGGCCCTACGCATATCTCTCCTCATACGGCGCGGCAGCGTGAGTATGAGATTGGAGAGTACGAGCTCGAGCCCACCGCGGTGTCGACGGGCTCGCTCTGGCTCGAGTCGAGCCGTGGTCTCTTCGCGGACTTTCGGGCGAGCCATGTGGGTGACCTCGTGACGATTCGCATCGACGAATCCGTCGCCGCCAACGGCAACGCGAGCACCTCGATGGACCGCGAGGCCGAGCACAATTTTGGAATGCCAAACGTGCTCGGCTTCATGGGCGCCCTCGCCACTGCACATCCGGGCCTCGACCCGGCGCAGCTGCTCAACGTGGTGAGCAACTACAACTTCAACGGCCAGGGACAGACCCAGCGCAATAGCCAAATCAGCGGCACCGTCGCCGTTCGTGTGAAACGCGAGCTACCCAACGGTGACCTCTTCATCGAAGGCACAAAGGTCATCCTCGTCAATGAAGAGGAGCTCCACGTGTACATCTCAGGCGTGATTCGGCCGCAGGACATCGAGCAGGACAACTCGGTTCGTTCAAGCCTCGTCGCCGACGCCGAAGTTGAGTTCTCCGGCCGTGGCTCACTGACGGACAACCAGCGACAGGGCTGGCTGAGTCGAATCATCTCCCAGGTAAGGCCCTTCTAATGCGCCGTTTCTCTCTCCTCGCGTTTGCACTCTCGTGCTCGTTCCTCTTCGCGACAGTCTTCGCAGGCGTCGCCGATGCCTCACGCGTCGAAGACCTCGTCGACATTCGCGGCGTTCGCGAAAATCAGCTAATTGGCTACGGGCTTGTGGTGGGTCTCAATGGAACCGGCGACAGCGGCCAGGCACGCTTCACGCTTCAAAGCACGGCGGCCATGCTGCGGCGGCTCGGCGCGACCATCGACCCAGGTATGATCCAGACGAAGAACGCCGCCGCGGTCATGATCACCGCGACGCTTCCGGCCCATGCAAACCCAGGGACACACCTGGACGTCACGGTTTCGTCGCTCGGCAACGCGCGGAGTCTTCTTGGCGGCACTCTCCTGCAGACACCTCTCCACGGCGCAGACCGCGAAGTGTACGCAGTGGCCCAGGGCTCCGTGGTTATCGGCGGCTTCAGCGCCGGCGGCAACTCGGGCTCAAGCGTCTCCTACAACCACGTCACGGCGGGCCGTGTTCCCCGCGGCGCCATTGTGGAACGCCCGGTTGCCATGGACGGACTCGACGGACGCTTTATCTTCTTGAGCCTCCGGACGCCGAGCTTTACGAACGCGTCGCGCATCGCCACGGTCATCGAAGCCGATCTCGGTGAGAACATGGCTGCCGCGCAAGATGGGGGCACCGTGCGCGTGCGGGTGCCCGACGCCTACCGTGATAACCGCGTCGGACTCGTCGCACATCTACAGGCCCTCGACGTTCAAGCGAGCGCTCCGAGTCGCGTCGTCATCGATGAACGAACCGGCACCATCGTGCTTGGTGCGGGCGTGGAGATCAGTGAGGTCGCCATCGCACAAGGGGGGCTCACCATCGAAGTGAGCGAACGGGTGAACGTCACGCAACCCGAGGGGTTTGCGGGCGGTGACACCGCCGTCACACCGGAAACGGAGATCCGCGCAGAGGCCGGCGGCGGCAGCATGGCGCATGTCACTCCAACGGCGGACCTCGCCGATGTCGTGGCAGCGCTCAACGCGCTCGGCGCATCACCACGTGACCTCATCGCAATCTTTCAGGCGCTGCACACGGCCGGCGCTCTGCGGGCGGAAATCCAAGTTCAGTGAGCGTGATCGGCGACAGCGGTGGACTGGCGAACTTGGCCATGCCCCTTGCGGAGTCGCCGACTTCGAACCTGCGCACGGGCACGGCCACGGAGCGCGCGGGCACGCCGGAAGCCGCCGCTCGGACCGACGCGGCACAGCAGTTTGAATCGCTCCTCGTGCAGCAGCTTTGGCAGACGATGCGAAAGACCGTATCTGGCGCAGGGTTCGGCGGAGGCTCTGCGGGAGCAGACACCTACATGCACTTCATGGACGAGGCGATTGCGACGCAAATGACGGAAGCCGGCGGCATTGGGATCCGGCAGGTTCTCGACCGGGCGATGGGCGGCGAAGCGTATGGCATGGGCAGCGCCCGTTCTAATGGGCTCGGGCAGATGAGTGGTGCGGCGGCGGCAACGACGCGACGAGCGCCCCTCGAGCTTGGGCCGCTGACGGGACAGCGTATGCCTGGCGCGACGGGCCGACTTCAGGGCGCCGCTCGTGAGCTCTTGAGCGGGGCAAGTCCTGGGCGCTTCGCCCGAGAGGGACGATTGACGCAGGAAGAGCTTTCGAGCGACTTCGAAACACAGCGCCCGGATGGGACACGCGCAGCGTTCAACGTTGAGGACGCGGCGGGTTTTGACGGCGAATACAAGTGCAACATCTTCGCCTTCGAGCTCGCTCGGCGCGCAGGTTTTCAGACGCCGGTTCAGGGTCGCTCGCATGGCTGGGGGTACCCATCTCCGGACGCCGTGACCGCCGACGCCGCCACGGGCCGATTGCGACAAGACTGGGGCCGCGTCGTCACCGGCGAACCGGCGGCGAGCATCGACGAGGGGTTACAATCAGGCGCGCGCGGGCTGATGCTGACGGGCAGCGGGCGTGACGGACACGCCGGGCATATGGCCGTCGTTGAGCGTGTTCATTCGATTCAGTACGATGACGCCGGAGAGGTGGAGCAGGTCGTTTTTGACGGCTGGGAAGCTCGCACAGACGGCGCGCGTCATCTCTCGCAGCGCACGTGGAATCGCGCCGGCGTGCGTGGCGGCAACGACGTTCGTCGTGGCCTGGACCGCATTGAGATGATCGAGCTCTTGGCTCCGCGCGGCGGCGCTCCGGAGATTCCGATCACCCGCGGCGCGGGTCCCTCGCGCCACGACTGACAGCTCCACCTGCGAATTCGGGAAATCGCCGTCGGAAAATCGACGTGGCGTCGACTTTCCATCGTGATCTTTCCTCATCGGCGCTATCAACGCGGCATGACCGAGCGAGAGCCTATTTCCAAGACCGCCGAGAATCTCGGCATCGATTCCCCTTTCCTTCGAAGCTTCGGCCCGGAGATCACGAAGGTCTCGCCGGACTTTCTCAAAGCGCAAAGCGCAGAGAAAGCCTCGCGGCTCGTCCTCGTCTCGGCCATCACGCCGACGCCCGCGGGCGAAGGAAAGACGACGAGCAGCATTGGGCTTGCCCAAGGGCTCGCGAAGATCGGCGAATCCGTGTGCCTTGCGCTACGCGAGCCTTCCCTTGGACCCGCGTTTGGTCGCAAGGGCGGCGCCACCGGCGGCGGCGCGAGCCAGGTCGTTCCTGCGGGTCGAATCAACCTCCATTTTACCGGCGACTTTCACGCCATCAGCTCGGCGCACAATCTGCTCGCGGCGCTCATCGACAACCATCTCCATTTTGACCAAGAGCCGAGGCTTGATGCGCGCCGCGTGACCTGGCCGCGGGTCATGGACATGAACGATCGGTCCCTTCGAAACGTGAACGTGGGCCTCGGTGGCCGAAGTAACGGCGTGCCACGAGAGACCGGCTTCGACATCACAGCCGCCTCAGAGGTGATGGCGGCTCTCTGTCTCGCCGAAGGCTTCGAGGATATGCGCGCGCGGCTTGGGCGGCTCATCGTCGGGCAGAGCCCGGACCGGAAGTCGATCACCGCGGCGGACCTGAAAGCTCAAGGCGCCATGCTCGCGCTCCTTCAAGACGCCCTGTGGCCCAACCTCGTGCAGACCACCGAAGGCGTGCCAGCCTTTGTCCACGGCGGCCCTTTCGCGAACATCGCCCACGGCTGCAACAGCGTCCTGGCGACGCGCATGGCGCTCAAGGTGGCAGACTGGGCCATCACGGAGGCCGGCTTCGGATTCGACCTTGGCGGAGAGAAATTCTTCGATATCAAGTGCCGTTCTGCGGACCTAAACCCCGCCCACGTGGTGCTCGTCGCGACCGTTCGCGCGCTAAAATACCACGGCGGCACCGCTCTCGGAGCTCTCTCGAGCTCCGATCCGGCGGCGCTTCGTAAGGGTCTCCCAAACCTCGCGAGACACGTGGAGAGCGTTCAGAGCTTCGACAAGTCTCCCCTCGTCGTCCTCAACCGCTTCACCCATGACACGGACGAAGAGATCGCCGTTCTCCGCGAGTACTGCGACAACGCAGGCATCGCTTTTGCGGCGAGCGATCACTTCACCCACGGCGGCGATGGCGCGTTGGACTTCGCAAAGGCCCTCGTGGCTCAGAAGGATCAACCCCTCAAGCCGGTCCGCTTCAGCTATGAGCTCGAAGCCACCGTCGAAGAAAAAGTCCGCGCCGTTGCGACGCGCGTCTACGGCGCCAAGGACGTGTCCTTCACCGCGGCAGCGAAGCGCGCGATCCGTGGCATCAAGAAGAAGGGCTTCGCCAACCTGCCCATCTGCATGGCGAAGACCCAGTCCTCGCTTTCCGACGACCCCAAACGACTCGGCCGCCCCGAAGGCTTCACCGTCACCATTCGCGACGTTCAGCTCAACGCCGGCGCCGGATTCTTGGTGGTGATCACCGGCGACATCCTGCGTATGCCTGGACTCCCGAAGGAGCCGCGCGCTCACAAGATCGACATTCGCGACGGTGTCGCTGACGGGATGATGTAGCTCCGCTGGTTCCTGCTGGCTTACACATTCGCGGTCTGCTCTCAGGTGTTCGGCCCGGATGAACGGCACAACGCTTCGCTGGGCTCAACTAACGGTCTCAGGGTTCGGGGCGGTGATCCAACTACACGTTCGGTTCGGGGCGGGCACACGTGGGCCGAAGGCTTTCGGCCTGCTTTGTATCGCCGCCCCATGCGGCGACACAAGGTCTCTCCCGTCGATGCTTTGCGTCCATCGCGCGATAGAGCTTTGAGCGGCTCTGACATGCATGGAGGTCCACAGCTCGAGAGATGAGAATGGTTCGCTAGCGCTCCTCCAGTTTGGGAGAGACGGCCTCGATGCCTTCGGCCCACGTGTGCCCACCCCGAACCTTCGTACGGTTCAAATCGCACGACTCTTATCTAGGGGGGAACGGACTTTACGGGGACGCGCTCCATGGCAAAGACTTTGGGCCTTTGCCTTGTCGCGCGGGTCTGGCTTACGTTCGGTTCAGGGATGTGAGCTGAGTGCTCGTTCGGTTCCGGTCGATGATCCAACTACACGTTCGGGACGGGCACACGTGGGCCGAAGGCTTTCGGCCTGCACAACGTTTCGCTGGGCTCAATTATCTGTCTCAGGGTTCAGGGCGGTGATCCAACTGCACGTTCGGTTCGGGGCGGGCACACGTGGGCCGAAG
>JBLHKB010000070.1:0-18108 GCA_047619315.1 Polyangiales bacterium | reverse complement strand
CTTTGACGAGGTGCAGGACTTCGAGAACGACATTCGCGGGCACTTCGGCGGCCTCGGTCTCATGGATCCAGCTGATTTCGTCGAGACGGAAGACACACTTGGTGCGCCCAAGGCGGGTCTAAGCCGTGACCTCGATGCTCTAGCTGCATACGTAGTTTCGCTCGCGATGGACTTGTCGTCACCAAACACCGCCGACCCAGCGGTCACTGAGGGCGCAGCGATCTTTGAGCGCGCGAACTGCCGCGACTGTCACTCCGGAGACCGCTACACGGACAGCGTGCTCGTGGAGGGAGTGCCTCGCCTGCATGACGTCGGCACATTGAGGGAAGGAAGCGGACAGCGACGGGGTGCTCCTCTACTGGGCATCGATACCCCCACCCTCGTCGGGCTCTGGCACAGTCCTCGTTACCTCCACGATGGAAGCGCTGACACGCTCCGCGATGTGCTCACGACTCGGGACCTCGACGGACGACACGGCAACGTCGCGTCTTTGCCACAGGGAGAACTCGACGCGCTCATCGCGTTTCTTCGCTCGCTCTAGAGGGAGCCGAAAAACGCTCTACGCGTCGCTGCGGCGGTGACGCTTGACCGCCGCGAGCAGAGTTTCAACACGAAAAGGCTTGCACAGGCCCAGTACCGCGCCGATTTCGTTGGCGCGCTCTTGTTGACGACCGCTCGCTGTCAGAAGTACGGCCGGCGGCATCGCCTCTTTGTGTTCAGCGCGCATGGCTTCAAGCACGCCCTCGCCGTCCATTCCAGGCATCGCGTAGTCGAGCAGCACGAGCGAAGGTAGATGCTCCCTCGCGGCTTTCAAGGCTGCGACGCCGCTGCCGGCTTCGACGACCGTGTGCCCCTCGCTTCGCAGTATTCGCGAGAGTGCCCGCCTCAACGTCGGGTCATCGTCGACGACCAATATGGGATTGTTGTCAGGCACGACCCGACTGTCGCTCCCCCTCTGTGTCGCATCCAGATGAATCGTGGAGTGGGGAAGTCTAGAGGGTGATCGCTTTTACGAAGTAGGGCTTTTTGATATCGGGTTCTGGAAAGGGGAGTGGCCGCGACGATCCGTCGACCGTTCCGAAATTTCGAAAGGGATCATTCTTCATACACAGCGCGATAGGGCGCGAAGGCTTCGCGTGAGACGCGGCGCGCGTTGAGTCGACGAAGTTGTTCCGTCGGAAACACGTCGGCTCGGACCACACCCGTGTGGGCTTGTACGAACTCAATGATCGCGGCGCGCGCTTGGGCACCGACTTCGTCCTCTTCGCATGAATCCCAGAGGCGAAAGATCTCTTCCCGGCGCTGCTCCGTCGGTTTCTCGGCGTCCCAAATCGCGCGGAGCTGGCGTCGAAGGCGGACGAGTCCGCGGCCTTGGATCTGCGCGCGAGCTTGAGCGGCGAGGCGGTGTCGCACGCTGCGTGTCTCTTCCATAAACCAGCGCCGTTCCGCCGAGTGGGGATCATTGCCTGCGGCTTGCTCGGCGGCGGTGCTGATGTCGAAGCTGAACCCAAGGCCAACCGAGCCGCCTGGGCCACCGAGCCCGGAGTACCCAAAGTTGGCCGCGTCGTCGAAAGTGACTTCACCGCTTGGGGAAATACGCGCGGCGAAAAGGTGACCGGCGTAGGTGTAGCCACCGTCACCGGTTTCGCGGAGTTCAGGGGAGGGCCGAACGGTGTCGTAGTTGGCCGCGTTCGCGATGCGGTAGAGATCGGCGTTCAAAGCGGCCTCGAGGGAGGCTTCCTCGTCTTCGCGGGTTTGCAGCTGAGGACCGAAAGTCCCTTGGGCGACGGCGGAGGGTCGCAGGCGCGCGAAGTCGACGGTGGGCACACCCGCCGGAGGCGCTTCCGTCGTCGGCCCCGGCTCGCCAGAAGACGAGTCCGAGGGCACGTCGGCGCTGCTGATGGCGCCTTCGCTGGGCGGGCCCTGCGACGTCTCTCGTGGACGGCGAGCTTGAGGACGACGAGGTGACACCGGTTCAACGCGCTCGGGCGTGGGTGACGCGGGTTCCGGCGCCGGAGGCTCAGGCTCGGGAACGGTATCCTGCCATAGAACCTCCATATTTATGGTGGAGGGGTGCTCGAACGTCGGCGCTGCCGCTTCCGCAGGCGCTCGCCCGCCGAGAAGGACGTGGAATGCAACGGACAGGGTCAGAGCAATGGCTAAAGCCCAATTCTTAGGCTCTTTCGCCACATTTGTGGCAACCCCCAAGGGGTCTTGATGATTCCGACCCGGTGAGCGTTTTTTTCGGGATTTATTCACGACCTTTGTTCACAACTTTTGTTCACGGCCTTGGTCTCAGGCCGACCTTGCCCCACTTCCCTGGGTAGTCTATCACCGCTTCACCATGGCACTTCGGGCGAGAAGTCGATGACGCGTAAATCCGTAACCCCGAAAGAGCGCTGGCAGGCTCTTGGCGGCAAGAACGAGCCCTGGCGTGGGGTCGACGGCTCAGCCGTGGACGGCGTCTTTGGGCTTCACTTCGACTCCTCACCGGCGTCCACGCGACCGCAGGTTCAAACCCAGGTCTACAACCGTCGCTCAGAACCGGCGATGGGCGCGTGCAACCAAGCGATCAAGAACGACCTGAGCGGCGGCCTCTCCGGCGTCTGGCTCGAGTGCGGACTTGATCGAGGGTGTAGGCTGCTGACCGCTGGCGACTTGGGTATCGCCCTCGACGGAGTCGACCTCGCCAAAGTGGCGGTACAACTCGAAACCGACGAACCGCTCGCGCTCTCCTCGTTTTTGTTGGCGCTCGCGAAAGAGCGTGACGTCGACACCAAGAGTCTCCGCGGCGGCATGGGGGCAGACCCGCTGCACAGCTTGGCGTCTGCAGGAAAGCTCTCGGGAGGGATTCGAAGCGGTCTTTTTGAACTTGTGGCCGTCGCCCGACTCACCGAGAGCGCTCCAGGGATGCGCTCCGTCCTCGTCTCGACACAAGCGTACGAGGCCGCGGGTGCGCTGCCGCAGGACGAGATCGCTTGGGCCCTCGCCACCGGTCTTTGTTATGTCCGCGCGCTTTGCGACGATGGCTTTTCGCCGGCGAGCGCTTTCGGGCAAATCCGTTTTGCGACAACGGTGTCGCCTCGGTTTTTCGACGGCATCGCCAAACTTCGCGCGCTGCGATGGGCTTGGTCGAAGGTTCAAAAGGCCTATGGCGTGGAGGTCGACATGGCACTTCACGCGGAGTCTTCCCTTCGGACACGCACGCGCCGTGATCCTCACTCAAACTTGGTGCGCGCGACGAGCGAGTCTTTCGCCGCCATCGTCGGGGGCGCGGACACGCACGCTTGTGCACCGTATGACGCGGTGCTGGCTTCGTCGGAGGACGACGCACGTCGACTCGCTCGCAATATTCCACTCTTGCTCCTCGCGGAGGGCCGCCTCGGTGAGGTGCAGGACCCGGCGGGTGGCAGCCATTTCATCGAAGCCCTCACGGAGGCGTATGCGCGTGGTGCGTGGACTGCCTTCCAAGCGATCGAGTCTGCTGGTGGAATGCCAAATGCGGTCCGCCAAGGACTCATCGCGCGGACCATCGACTCAACGCGTGAGGCCGCCGACGCGAGAGTTCGAAACCGTTCAGACGCCTTTATCGGGGCGAGCACGTTTGCGCTGGGCCACGAAGAAGCGCTCGACCGGAGCGAACCCGATTGGCGCGCTATCGAAGGTGATCTCGGCGAGGTGTTTGGCCAAGGCAGCCCGGAGTCGAGAGACGCAGAGCTCGCCCGCTTAGCTGACGCCTCCTCTCGTCGCGACAGCGCGGCGACCGCGAAGGCGTCCTTAGAGGCCGTGGCTCTCGGCGTGGACGCGATCACACTCGGTTCATCATTGCGTGGTGGGGATCCCGAACTCTACGTCTCGCCGCTTCCCTCCGAACGTCGCGCGCAACCTTGGGAAGACGCCGCGCTCGCGCTCTCCGCCTACGCACGACGACATGGACGGGCACCCGCGGCTCTCATCGCAGGGTTTGGTCCGGCACTGTCCTACAAAGGTTCCCTCGCCTTCGCCGACGACATCCTGCGCGCTGGTGGAATGACGCCGACGATTCTGGACTGTCCCGAATTTGACTTGGCGGGCGACGCGGAGGCGAACCAAACGTGGCTCGATGCATACGCGCAGAATGGCGCGGAGCTGGTCGTTGTGGTGTGTGCCGCGGATGAACGAGATGTGGTCCTCTCCAAAGTTGTGCCCCTACTTCGAGCTGCAGGTGTGGTCGTCGTCGGTGCCGTAGGTGCCGCTGAGGAAACCGACGCCGATTTCTCGTGGGTGGCCGGCGAAGATGTCCTGGCGCCGCTCCTCGGCGCGCTGCGCACACTTGGAGTGCGTCCCGGAGGCCTCGTATGACCCGTCTGGATTTTTCGAAGATCGCGTTCGACGATGCGCCGGCAGCAGCGCAGAGCGGTCAGGCGCACGAGCCCAGCACCACGCCCGAGGGCATCTCCATCGATGCTTTCTACGAAGAGGCTTCACTGGAGGGACTGACGCATCTCGCGAGCGTCCCTGGCGAAGAGCCGTTCATTCGCGGGCCCTATCCAACGATGTACACAGGTCGGCCTTGGACCGTTCGTCAGTACGCGGGGTTCTCCACCGCCGAGGAGAGCAATGCGTTCTACCGGCGCAACCTCGCGGCCGGACAAAAAGGCCTCTCCATCGCCTTCGACCTCGCGACCCACCGAGGCTACGACTCTGATCACCCACGAGTCATCGGCGACGTGGGAATGGCCGGCGTGGCCATCGACTCCATCGCGGACATGCGCGTACTCTTCGACAAGATCCCCTTGGATCGCATGAGCGTTTCGATGACGATGAACGGAGCCGTGCTGCCTGTTCTCGCGCTCTACATCGTCGCTGCCGAAGAGCAGGGCGTCGAAAAGGCAAAGCTGAGCGGGACCATTCAGAATGACATTCTGAAAGAGTTCATGGTGCGGAATACGTACATCTATCCGCCGGCACCTTCGATGCGCATCATCGGGGACATCTTTCGATACACGACGCAGCACATGCCGCGTTACAACAGCATCTCCATCAGCGGCTACCACATGCAGGAGGCAGGGGCGTCCCTCGACCTTGAGCTTGCGTACACCATGGCGGACGGCCTTGAGTACATTCGCACGGGTATCGAGGCGGGGTTGAGCGTGGACGACTTCGCTCCGCGGCTCAGTTTCTTTTTTGCGACCGGCACACACTTCTTTATGGAGGTGGCGAAGCTGCGCGCGGCTCGATTGCTCTGGGCCGAGATCGTGAAGTCCTTCAGCCCATCCAAGGCGAAGTCGATGATGCTTCGGACCCACTGCCAAACGAGCGGTTGGTCGCTGACGGCGCAGGATGTCTACAATAACGTGACACGCACGTGCCTCGAGGCGATGGCGGCGACTCAAGGGCACACACAGAGCCTTCACACAAACGCTCTGGATGAAGCGCTCGCGCTTCCGACGGATTTTTCGGCGCGCATCGCCCGCAACACGCAGCTCTTTCTTCAAAAGGAGACGGGGACCACTGCGGCCATCGATCCTTGGGGCGGCAGCTACTTTGTCGAGGCGCTGACGGCAAAACTCGTCGACCGGGCGAGGAAGCACATGGCGGAAGTAGAAGAGCTTGGCGGCATGACGAAGGCCATCGAGTCCGGCCTGCCAAAGCTTCGCATCGAAGAGGCGGCGGCACGCACGCAGGCCCGAATCGACGCTGGCCGCCAACCGATTCTTGGCGTGAACGTTCACCGGCTCGACCACGACGAGGACGTTCCGATCCACAAGGTGGACAACAAGGCTGTTCGAGAAGCGCAGTTGGCCCGCCTCGCGAAGCTCAAGGAAACGCGAGACTCCGCCAAGGTGGAATCGGAACTTGAAGCGCTCACGAAGGCGGCGGAAGGCGACGAGAACTTGTTGGAGCGCTGCGTGAGCGCCGCCCGCGCCGGGGCCACCGTCGGAGAAATGACCGACGCGATGGAGAAGGTCTTTGGACGCTATCGCGCGACGATGCAGATTGTGAGCGGCGTGTACGGGAGCGAAGCAAAAGACGATGGGGCCGTCGCTCGCGCACGAGCACGAAGCGCAGAGTTTCTCGAAGCAGAAGGGCGTCGTCCTCGCATCCTCGTGGCGAAGATGGGCCAGGACGGCCATGACCGTGGACAGAAAGTCATCGCGACGGCCTTCGCAGATCTGGGTTTCGACGTAGATGTCGGTCCACTGTTTCAAACGCCGGAAGAGACCGCGCGTCAGGCCGCGGAAAACGACGTCCATGTGGTTGGGGTCAGCTCCCTGGCGGCTGGGCACCTGACGCTGGTGCCGGCGCTTCGCCAAGCGCTGGACTCCCTGGGGCGCTCAGACATCAAGGTTGTCTGCGGAGGCGTCGTTCCCCCCGAAGACTACCAAGAGCTCCGCGAGGCGGGCGCCGTAGCGATCTTTGGCCCGGGCACCGTCGTCGCGGATGCGGCCATGGCGCTTATCGACCTCATCGGCAGCACCTCCTAGTGCCTCGAGGACAGGATTCTGACCCTCTGACGCGGCCCTCGTCTGCGTTCTCGCCTTCGCTCCGATTCGAACGTGCCCGATGAGCGACGTGCTCCTCGATGACTTGGAGGAGGGCATTCGTGCAGGCGACGTGTTCCGCTTGTCGCGGGCCATCACCCTCGTCGAGAGTGAGCGCGCGGACCATATGCGTCTCGGTGCTCAGCTCCTCGGACGCCTCGGCGAGCCGTCGACGCCTGCGTTCCGATTGGGTGTGAGCGGCACGCCGGGCGTGGGCAAGAGCACTTTCATCGAGACGTTCGGCCGGCGCCGAACGGGCGCGGGTCGACGCGTTGCGGTACTCGCCATCGATCCTTCAAGCCGGGTGAGCGGCGGGAGCATCCTGGGAGACAAAACGCGGATGTCGGAGCTTGCGCGAGACCCTCTCGCGTTCGTTAGGCCGAGCCCAACAAGTGGGCGACTCGGCGGTGTCGCACGAAAAACCCGCGAGGCCATCGTGCTCTGCGAAGCCGCAGGTTTCGACGATGTCATCGTGGAAACCGTTGGAGTTGGGCAGAGCGAGATCGGCGTCTCCGACATGGTCGACGAGACGCTCGTGCTTCTGCTGCCTCGTTCCGGCGACAGTCTTCAGGGCATCAAACGCGGCATCCTGGAAGCCGCGGACGTGGTGGTCATTCATAAAGCCGACGGCGACCTTCGCCTCCCAGCGGACGCTGCACGAAGCGAACTCGAGTCCGCACTGCGGCTGATGCGGGGCGAAGCCGTACCTGTCCTCACCGCGAGCTCGTTGACGGGCGATGGCATTCCCGAACTGGAAGAGCTCTTAGATGTGCGTCGCGCGGAGCGCTGTGATGCCACCGTCGAGCGCCGCCGGGCGCAGAATGTACGCTGGTTGTGGCGGCTCATCGACGACGTGATTCAGAGTAGGCTTCGCCAAGCCGTTACATCGGACCTCGAAGCTCAGGTGTTCTCGGGAGAGCTCCACCCACGCGAGGCTGCAGAGCAAGTACTTGGACAGATCATGCGGGCAAAAAAAGAGGACGAACGATGAACTACCGCTTTGTGGAGGAGAACTCCGAACTCGACGAGGTCGTCGCGGCGGCTTCCGAGGGTGCTTACGCCATCGACACCGAGTTCGTGCGCGAGCGCACGTATTACCCCGTGCTTTCCCTCGTCCAGATCGCGTGGCCAGGCGGCCTCGTGCTCATCGATCCGTTCAAAGTCGACATGAAGAGGCTTCGGCCGCTGATGGAGAGTGACTCCCTGGCTCTTGTGCACGCTTGCTCTCAAGACCTACCGATCTTGCTGACCGCGACGGGCGCGATGCCGCGCCGCATCTTCGACACTCAGGTAGCGGCCTCGTTTCTCGGCTACGGCGTGGCGTCTCTCGGCGCCCTCGTCAAAGGAGAGCTTGGCGTTGAGCTCGAGAAGGGTTCACAGCTGACGGATTGGACGCGGCGCCCCCTGGATGAGCGTTCCCTGACGTACGCGGCCTCAGACGTAGCGCACCTTCACGAAGTCCACCGAAAGACGACTGCGGCGCTGGAAAAAAAGGGGCGTCTCGACTGGGTCCGCGAGGAATGTGACGGGCTTCGGATCAAGGCCGCAGAAGAACGCGACCTCGACGAAGCTTGGTGGCGCTTGAAAGGGAAGTCGAAGCTGCGCGGCCAAGCACGCGGAGTCGCCCAAGCTCTGGGACGCTTTCGAATCGAGCAGGCTGCGGCGCAAGACATCCCTGTGAAGCGCGTGCTTTCGGACATGGCGATTTTGGCGATGGCCGGGCGTCCACCGACGAGCGAACGGGACCTCGGCCGAATCCGCGGCATGGGGAGCTTGAGCTCGAACCTGGCGGCGCGTGTTCTGAGCGCGGTGGCGAAGGGCCAGGCCCTCACTCCCGAGGAGCTTCGTGTGCCTCCCGCAAAACCGAAGGGCCAGCAGGTCAAGGCCGCCGCTGGGCTCTGTCTCGCGTGGGTCCATCAAGTGGCGCAGAACGAGGGCATTGAGCCGGGGATCCTCGCCACCCGCGACGACATGGACGCACGCCTCAAGAAGCGTCCCTCCCGCCTCGATGAAGGATGGCGCCATGCACTCACAGCCAAGGGCCTGGATACACTCATGAGTGGAGAGGCTGCGCTTGGAGTTCGAGACGGGCAGCTCACGCTGATGACCGTCGCGGCGGACTCCTAAGGCTTCTTCGTCTGCTGTGTGAGGGAAGGGTCATCGGAGACGTGAACCACGCCTTTCGGGCCTGTGGCGATGACCAGCCTTCGTCCGACGCTGCGATATCCCTCGCCGGGTCGTGAGGGGTCGCTCTCCCAGGATCCTCTTCCCACCACGGTGACGGGTTCACCGACGGAGAGGATCGCTTCACGGACGACGTAGTTTGCGCCAGTCAGCATGTCGACTCCGCGCGCAGCGAGATGCGCCTCGAGGGCTGGAACCACTTTGTCCGTGCGGGAATCGAAGGTGCAGTCTTCGATGAGCGCGAGGCTCGATTCTTCCGGGGTGACAAACGCCGTGTCATGTTCGTCGTCCACGAAGAAGGGGCGGATGATCCGCTCGTCGAGGACCCGTATGTAGTTCGCCATGTCACCACGGCCGTGCTCTTGACTGACATGAAGTGTCCACGCCACGCACGGGCGTCCGCTCAGCGGCGCGGAGAGTAGGTCCCCGCCTCCCGGCCGAACAAGGCCGCGAACGCGAACCACCGCGCCGTCCTTTGCGTCGCCAATGGGGAGCAGCTTGTGCCGATCAAAGACCCGCCGCGCAGAGAAGTGACGATTCGCCGCGGCCAGGCCTGCGCTGATGGCAGCCACGGAGCCGAGGAGAATCGCCTCCGCAATCACCTACCAGCCGGCCTTCGGGTCTTGAAGGTAGGCGTCCTCTTCCGGCGTGTTCTCTCTATCGAGGAGCGCGTTACGGTGGGGAAAGCGTCCGAAGCGCGCGATGACGTCGCGGTGGGACACGGCAAAATTCTGAGAGCCCACGAACGTCTCCCTTGCGCTCGCGCTTCGGTCTTCGTCCGCGGCGAGTTCTTCAAAGAGCCGTACGCACTCATCTTGGGTCGCGAGGTCTTCGGCGTGCATGAGCGGCATGAGCGCGAAAGTCGCGGCGTGCGTCCCGAGCGAAGGCAAGTCCGCGACGAGGGATTGGGAGAGCGCCAAAGCGACGCTATCACTCGCGTACATTTTTCCGCTTCCGCGGAACATGTTGCGGGTGAACTGGTCGAGAACGATCACGCGCGCGAGTCGAGCCTTCGGCGAGTCATCCCAGCCTTCGGGTGACGCGCCGCTCGCAACGACCTCGTAGGCTTCGGAAAAGCTCTCGCGAATCGATGCATCGAATGCGTCGCTCTCTTTGTACCAGCGTTGCGAGAACTCCTTGGATGAGGCTCCATCCTCGTCGAGGGGTCCAAACCAAAAATCAAACACGTCTTCGACCCTCATGCCTTTGTGTCTAGCGACTTCGCCGAGAAAGCGCCAGGTACGCTTGTGCCTGTTCAAGCGGACCAAAGGCCCCTACACTTCCGCGCGATGGACTTGAGTTTTACCCCTGAGCAGACTGCGTTTCGTGAAGAAGTTCGGTCGTGGATCGCAGAGGCTGCACCGCCCGCGATTCAAGCAAAAGCTGCCAACTTTGCCCACTTTACCCACGAGGAAGTGATGGAGTGGCACAAGATTCTGGCGAAGAAAGGCTGGGTGGCTCCCCACTGGCCCGAAGAGCACGGGGGACCCGGTTGGGATGCCACGCAGCGCTTCATCTTCGATGATGAAGTGACGAGTGCTGGCATGCCTGCGCTGAGCCCCTTTGGGCTGGTCATGGTCGGGCCGCTTATCCAGCGCTTTGGAAGCGAGGAGCAGAAAGCTCGCTTCTTGCCGAAGATTCTCAGCGGCGAGGAAGTGTGGTGTCAGGGGTACTCTGAGCCGGGCGCTGGAAGTGACCTGGCGTCGCTTCGAATGAGCGCCGTCGCCGATGGGGAACACTACGTTCTGAACGGCCAGAAAACCTGGACGACCTACGCGCAGTATGCGGATTGGATCTTCTGTCTCGTGCGAACAAGCACGGAAGGAAAGAAGCAGCAGGGCATTTCGTTCATGCTCATCGAGATGAACACGCCGGGTGTCGCAGCGAAGCCCATGCAGACGCTTGGTCACACGCCGGCGTTCTGCGACACGTTCTTCGACAACGCCCGTGTCCCCAAGGAAAACCTGCTGGGACCCCTCGACGGTGGTTGGACCTTGGCGAAGGCGCTGCTCGGACACGAGCGCACGTTGGTCGCCGCGGTGAGCCAAACCGCTCGCGTGCTTGCGCAAGCTCGCCACATCGCAGAAACCACGATCGGGGACGACGACCGCCCGCTGATTGAAGACACGCACTACGCCGGTCGCATCGCGCGTCTAGAGATGCGACTTCGTGCGCATCGCATGACCAACTATCGAGCACTCGCCGAACAGCAGAAGGGCCACCACCCGGGTCCAGAATCTTCGATTCTGAAGCTCGTCGGCTCCGAGCTGGTACAGGCTGGCGATGAACTCCTCTTGGAACTGATGGGAAGGAATTCCCTTTCCTGGTTCAACGGCGAGGAAGTGATCCCGCCGTCTCAGGAGTGGGTTGCCAGCCAGTACTGCTACGACCGCGCGACAACGATCTACGCCGGTTCCAACGAGATTCAGAAGAACGTGATCTCCAAGCTCATTCTTGGATTGCCGAAGAAGTAGGAAGACGCATCATGAACTTTGATCTCAGCGAAGAGCAAAAGATGCTTCAGAAGACCGTACGGGACTTCGTGAAGCAGGAGTCGACGGTCGAGCGCTTTCGAAAGCTGCGCGATGCCGACGGAACCGGGTACGAGACCTCCACGTGGCAGGAGATGGGTGAGCTCGGATGGCTCGCGATGCCATTCCCCGAGAGCGTTGGCGGATTCGGCGGCAGTTTTGTTGACGCCGCCATTATCCTCGAGCAGCTCGGGTCCACGCTCGTGCCGGAGCCTTACCTCGCGAGCGTCTGCATGGCGGGAATGGCGCTCTTGCACGGCGGTGACGCCGCTCAGCACGAGCGATACCTATCGCCGATGCTCGAAGGGCGAACGACGCTTGCATTTGCGTGTTTTGAGCGAAGCTCGCGCAACGACATCACACGAATCGAGACTCGCGCCGAAGCGGACGGCGATAACTTTGTGCTCAACGGCGAGAAGGTGTTTGTGCTCAACGGCCACGCGGCGGATCACATCATCGTGAGCGCCTTGGTGGGGTCCGAGCTTGCCCTCTTTGTCGTGGATGGCGGGGCGGATGGCCTCGAGCGAAAAGCTGTGCGCCTCTTTGACGGACAGCGCGCGGGACAGCTACGCTTGAAGGACGTCAAAGTGAACAAGGACGCCCGCCTCTCCAGCGCGGAGGCGGCGAAGGTTATCGAACGTACGCTCGATTTCGCGGCGGCGGCGGCGGTCGCAGAGGGCGTCGGCGTTGCGCAGAGCATGCTCGGCATGACGCTGGAGTACCTCAAGACACGCGAGCAGTTCGGTGTAAAGATCGGCAGCTTTCAGGCTCTTCAACACCGAGCCGTCGAGATGTACGTCGAGGTCGAGCTTCTAAAGAGCATCTCCGCGGAAGCGAGCGTCCGCGCCGAAGAAGAAGGCACGGAACGAACACGGGCGGTCAGCGCCGCGAAGGTTCAGCTCGCGACGGGCGCGACTTTTGTGAGCCGAGCGAGCATTCAACTGCATGGTGGCGTTGGGGTCACCGACGAGCACGACATCGGCCTGTTCTTCAAACGAATGCAGGTTCTCAGTGTCGTGGGCGGTGACGAGGTGCATCACGTGCGCCGTTACGCGGCTGTCTCGGAGTAGCCCCACGCGTAGTTCATGTGCCACGCTGTCTTCATGAACGTCTTCATGAACGTCTGCATGAACGTCTTCATGAAGCCCGTGGCCGTGAGGTACGCGCTTGTGCTCAGCCTGCTCATCACAGGGGCGTGCGCTACAAGCTCGGCTCCCGGGGGTGTCGACGCTGGACGCTTCGACGCTCCCGCGTTCGACGTCCCTGTACTGTTCGATTCGCCGGCCGCCTTCGACGCGGGTGCGCCGGATGTTTTCACTCCTCGCCCGGATACGGGGCCTCGAGACGCCGGCCCGGCCGAACTGGATGCCGGACCGCCAGAGCGAGATGCAGGGCGCCCCGACACCGGTCCACGGGTAGATGGCGGACTTTGCACTCCCGATGGCAGTTACGAGACAACGCCGGACCCGAGCAACCCCGCGGTCTGCAGCTCCGCCGGGGTGGAACAATGCCGCGTTGGCTCCGCCGGCTCCAACGTTCGCCTTACCTGCGGAAGGATCAGCTCAGAGTGCACGTTGGATGATGACTGCACATGTTCGGGGCGCACGAACTTCGCGGGCGTGGATATCGACGTATTCGTCGACTTCGACATGGGGTTGATCACCTTTAGCGCCATGGGCCAGGCGTGTAACTTCACGCTCGCGCGGCGCTGAACGTTGTGAATCGCTGCGAGAGCAGCTATCCGGGCCCATGGTCGTTTATCACTTTGCCGTCCTTCTGCTCGCGCAGTTTGCCGGCGAGCTTATCGTTCGCGGCTTGGGGGTTCCGGTTCCTGGAGCCGTCGTCGGGATGGCGCTGCTTCTCGCGGTGATGCTTTGGAAGCCACGCGTCGCGACGTTCCTACGCCCGACGACGACGGCGCTTCTCGGCTTTCTCTCGCTGCTCTTCGTTCCCGCCGGCGTCGGTATCGTCAACTACCAAGAGGTCGTGGGTGGCGACGGACCGGTGCTCGCGTTTGCGCTGCTTGCGAGTACCGTCTGCGCGATCGTGGTGAGTGCCCTCGTGTTTCAGTGGCTATCGCCCGCCGAAGCGGAGGCCGCCGTTGAATAGCCTGTGGCAGGAGCTCCGCGCGCTCCCCATCGCCTGGACAGCGGTCACGGTGCTGATCTTCGCTGCGGCCCAGTACATCTTTCGCCGCAGCGGGCGTCCCGCGCTGATGAACCCAGTGCTGCTCTCAGTCACTGCCCTTTGCCTTGTTTTGGTCGCCACGGGCACCGACTACAGCACGTACTTTCGCGGCGCGATGCCGATCCACTTGATGCTGGGCCCAGCGACCGTTGCCCTCGCCATTCCCCTGCATCAGAACGCCGGGCGCGTACGTGCCGCCGCGCTGCCAGTCGCCGGAGCACTCCTCGCCGGTAGCCTGACGGCCATTTTGGTGGCCGTTGGTATCGCCTTCGCGTTCGGCCTGAATGAAACGACGCTGCTCTCCATCGCGCCCAAGTCCGCGACGACTCCCGTGGCGATTGGAATCAGCGAGGGCATCGGAGGTTCGGCGACGTTGACGGTGGTGGCGGTGGTGCTCACAGGCATCGGTGGAGCCGTGATCGCGCTTCCTCTGCTCAAGCTCATTCGAGTCACGGATTGGAAGGCAAAGGGCTTCGCCATGGGCCTGAGTGCTCATGGAATCGGTACCGCCGCCGCGATGGACCAAGACGAAAGCGGCGGGGCGTTTGCGAGCCTCGGCATGGGAATGAACGCACTCCTCACGGCGCTTCTAGTGCCGCTCCTCGTCGCTCTGTGGCGCTACTTCTCGTAGCTCATCGCAGCTTGCGTCGAAGGCCCAGGAGTAGCGCCAACACAAGAAGCGCGGACGGGGTTCCTGTTTTGCGTCCGGCGAGGGCGCAGCCACACCCGCCGTCGCTGGCTTCCATTCCGGCGTCCCCGCCCGCGTCCATCATGGCGGCGTCGGCGACGGCGCTGTCCGCCCCGGCGTCCGCGGGAGGTACGCCGGCATCCTCCTGAGCGGCTTCCGCCGCCCGAATCCGAATCGCGTCAGCGACCATCTGTACGTCGTCTCCGAGCGGGGCGTCGTAGTTGTCGTAGAGGGAGAGGTGCTCTTCACCTTCTCCGTCAAAGTCGAAGCGGCCGAGTGGCAACCAGCCGTCCCGCGCTGCACCCATGTCGATGATGAACGTCTCGTCTTCGCCGGCATGGCGTAAGACGTATCGGGCGCGCTCGAAGCCCGCGAACTCGTCTTCGATATACACCTCCACGTCAAAGCTCCCAGCGGCGGCGCGAATTTCCCAGCGAGCCCAGTTGCTCGGGGTGTCGCCTTCAAACGCGTTGGTCCAATGTAGACCGCCTTCGAGCCCTTCGCCTTCGCGGCGCCAGTAGCGTGAGGGACCAAACGCTTCAAAACAGGACGTGGCGTCATCGATCACGCCGCCTTCGGCGGGCAGCAGTGGACAAGGAAGGGCTGGCTCGTGGGCGCAGACTTCGGTCCCGGGAAAGTAGTGGTCGAGCATCCAAAGATGGTCTTTGGGCTCCGAGCTCAGAGAGCCAAAATCGCAGGGCTCGGCGAAACAAGTGCTCGTCGCCCATCGCTGCGTCCCCCACTGGCAGGCGCCGCGCCCGTGGCCAAAAAGAGTGCTCCCCGCGCACAAAGGGTCATCGATTCCGTCGCTGGCTGTTGGGTGCGAGTTCTCGGCGCTGTATTCCGTGCGAAGCACAACGCCCCCGCGAACGACGGTCAAGCCACGGGTCGCGTCGACGGCCTCGTCCGTGGGTCCCGCGCGGTCATCGCGATACACCTGAGTGACGGTTCCGTCGTCCACATCAGCGCAGTCCCAGCGACCGCCGCCAAGCGCATGGGACGCGGCGTAGCTTCGAGCGGCGATCGCGCCAGCTCGAAGCGCTTCGGGATGCCAGCTTGGGATCCACTCATGAGGAATCACTCCCTTCACATACTCCTCGAAGTCGAGCTCCAAGACGTCCCCCTCGCAGCTCCGATCGGCGAAACCATTCGCCGAGGAAGGTGCGAGGGGGCTGCCCTGGGAGCGCCAAACCCGAATCGTCTCAGGAATGGCGGGGCCCCCCAGCGCCTGGGTGATGGAGCCGACCTCGCCGGGCTCCGCCGCCGCTTCGCTTTCACCAGTCGGCGTGTCCCTTCGTTCGCGACGCTGAAGCCATTGCTGTTGTTGCAACGGGGTCGGGTTCGCCGGAAAGACACGGACGGTGATCCGCGTTTCTCCGTCCGCTTCCACCACCACATTCTCCCGAGCGCCGCTGAGGAAGCCCTCTGCTTGAACCGTCACTCGGTGGGTCCCAGGCGGTATCGAGGTGAGCACGAAGCGTCCCACTTCGTCACTCTCCACCGTCTCCCCATGTTCGCGGACGTGGAGCCGGGCTCCAGCGACAGGTTCCCCCGTATAGGCGTTTTCAACCGTGCCGCTGATGACGCCCGGGTGAGCATCGCCAGAAATCGTGGGTGGACCCGGATGACACGCCCAAACAAGCGCGATGCAACTGATTCGACGAAACATGCCCCAGCCTAGCGTGCGTTCTACAAAAAGAGAACGTCCGGTCATTATTATGGCCGAGCCAGACATCGTGAGTGCGACCCAGGCTCAAAGAAGTGGCTGGGAGAACGCGCTTCCCAGGCGCGGCGTCACGCTCTTGGACGACCTTGTCGACAGGCTTCTCCGTGCTCAGACGTGGAGTATCTTCAGCCATAGACTGCCCGGGAGCCCGTGCGCCCAGGGCCGTCGTCATTCAAGGTTGCGCTCAAGTTCCTGCTCTCGCCGAGCGTTCTCAGGGTAAGTTGCCAGGCCTCACGAAGACTCAACTATGTGTTCCATACTCGCGATTCTCCAAATTCCGTCCGACGCGCCGCAGCAGCGAGCACAGGCCCTCAAGCTCTCCGCCACCATGCGGCACCGAGGGCCGGACTGGTCGGGTGTACACGTGTCGGAGCACGCGATCCTTGCGCACGAGCGCCTGTCCATCGTCGATATAAACACGGGCGCGCAGCCTCTCGTCGATGTCGAGACCGGTGCGGCGTTAGCGGTCAACGGCGAGATTTACAATCACCGGGACCTACGCGCGGAGTTCGATGCGTATCCATTTCAGACCGAGTCGGACTGCGAAGTCATCCTCGCCCTCTACGGGAAATACGGTGTGTCGTTCTTGGACAAGCTTCGCGGCATGTTCGCGTTCGTTCTCTATGACGGAGACAACGACCGCTTCGTGATCGCCCGAGACCATCAAGGCATCATCCCGCTCTACTGGGGACGTGACGAAAAGGGGCAGCTCTACGTGGCGTCGGAGATGAAAGCGCTCGTTGGTGTGTGCGAAACACTCGAACCGTTTCCGCCAGGACACTATTTCGATTCCGCCGAAGCCGGTGACGCACCCGTTCGCTACTGGGAACGTGACTGGTTCGACTTCGCGGCCGTCGAAAAGAACGACGCTTCGAGCGACGCCATTTGCGCGGCGCTCAGCGAGAGCGTGCATGGTCACCTGATGAGTGATGTCCCCTACGGCGTGCTGCTGAGCGGGGGACTCGACTCCTCCATCACGGCGGCGGTCGCGGCCAAGTACGCAGAGAAACGTATTGAAACCGACGATGAGGGACGGGCTTGGTGGCCGAGGCTTCACTCATTCGCCATCGGCCTTGAAGGCTCTCCGGACCTTGAAGCCGCTCAGCACGTGGCGGATCACATCGGCACGGTGCACCACGCGTTTCAGTACACCATCCAGGATGGAATCGATGCGTTGCGCGACGTCATCTATCACATCGAAACCTACGATGTGACGTCCATTCGCGCATCGACACCGATGTATCTGCTGGCGCGAAAGATCAAGGCGATGGGCATCAAGATGGTGCTCTCCGGCGAGGGCGCCGACGAGATCTTTGGCGGCTATCTGTATTTTCACAAAGCGCCGAACGCCCGCGAGTTTCACGAAGAGACGGTTCGCAAGCTCGCCACGTTGGATCTCTATGATTGTCTTCGAGCCAACAAGTCGATGGCGGCTTGGGGCGTGGAGGCGCGGGTTCCGTTCTTGGACAAGAAGTTCATGGACGTCGCGATGCGCACCAATCCAGAGGCGAAGATGGTGAAGGAAGGAATGCAGGAGAAGCAGATCTTACGGGAAGCCTTCAAGCACCTCCTCCCAGAGCGCGTGTACAAGCGCCAAAAAGAGCAGTTCTCCGACGGCGTAGGCTACGGCTGGATCGATTCACTCCGGGCGCATGCCGAGGAGAACGTGAGCGACGCCGAGCTGAAGGCCGCCGCGTCGCGCTTTGAGGTGAACCCACCGACGACAAAAGAGGGGTACTTCTACCGCTGTCTCTTCGAGGAGCACTTCCCCGGCGATGCCGCGGCGCGAACGGTTCCAGGCGGCAAGTCGGTGGCGTGTTCGACGCCCGTAGCGATCGCGTGGGACGAGGCGTTCGCGGAGATGGCGGACCCTTCTGGACGGGCCGTCAACGTCCACAACGACTCCTATTAGCAGGCGTCCATTGCCTGAATGGGGGAGGAATGCGAATCTTGAAGGATGAATCGCTTTCTTAACTCCGTAGGTCTTGTGTTGGTGGTGGCAGCTTGTAGCCCGAGCGGCCCCGCCCGGATTGATGCTGCGGTTGTCTTCTTCGATGGGGGGACGGACACCGCGGACTCCGGCGTCGACGCAGGGTTGGATGCGGGCCCTGCAGACTCAGGATCGGATACGCCGGAAGACGGCGGTCTGTCCTCGTGCACGATGAACAGCGAATGCGACGACGGCGTATTTTGCAACGGTGACGAGCAATGCGCCGCGGGGGAATGCGTCGCGGGCGATGCCCCGGACTGCGATGATGCGGTGGCCTG
>JBLHKB010000069.1:0-18129 GCA_047619315.1 Polyangiales bacterium | reverse complement strand
GTCGCCGTGTATTCGACGTTCGTCAGTCGCCGAAGCGGCAGCGATGGGAGATCCGGCAGCGGGTTGGTCGGTGGGTCGACAAGGAATGGACCGTCAGGGCTTTCCCAATAGGGGTCTCCTTCTCCGATGTCTCCGACGCACCCCATGAGGACAAAGGGGTGGCTAGCGAGACCCCAGGGGGGCGGGGCGCCTACAGGATTTTAGAGGATGCGTTGGCTTGGAAGCGAGGCTCCTGCGCCTCGAATGAGCGGTTGCTCACGGTTCCAGCGATCGCCCCTCACCAAGTGGTGACGAATGTTGTTCGGAACACCATCCACAAGGCGTGTTCGGGCGTGGGGATCCCGATTGTCGTGTGTAGATGACTGGCCGACTGCGCTTCTGGCCGCGCCTTTTTTGACCCCACATAGCCGACTCCGATATCCGCAGGGGTATGGCGAAAGACGAAGCAGACTCAAAAGTGGTGCGGCCGTTCGCGTTTTTTCGTGCGGGGCGGGGAGAATTCTCCGAATCGGAGCAAAAACCGATTCTGCAGTTTGAGGGCGTGTCCAAGTACTTCCGCGAAGACCAGCCAACGCTGCGTGATGTGACGTTGAACGTCGAGCGAGGGGAGTTTGCCTTTGTGACGGGCCCGAGCGGCGCGGGAAAGAGCACGCTTCTCCAGCTGGTGTATCGCAAACACACCGTCGATGAAGGGCGTATTCTCTTCTGTGGCAAGGACATCGCACGCCTCACTTCGGCGTCGATTCCGTTCTTGCGCCGAAACCTCGGCATCGTGTTCCAGGACTTCAAAGTGGTTCCGCATTGGAGCGTCTTCGAGAACATCTCCGTGGCTCTGGAGATTCTCTCGATGCCGCGTCGCTTGGTTCGCTCACGTGTGGCTGAGGCGCTGGAGCGAGTCGGCCTCGCTGGGCGTGGCAACGAACGCACCGAGGTTCTCAGCGGAGGCGAACAGCAGCGCGTCGCCGTCGCACGCGCCATCGTGTCCGAGCCCGCGCTTATCCTCGCCGACGAGCCAACGGGCAACCTCGACCCACATCTCGCCATCGACATTCTGACGCTCTTCGAAGAGATCAACGAGTCTGGCACCACGGTGCTCTTTGCCACGCACGATCATTCTCTGATCGCGAAGCGTGACCACCGCATCATCTCTCTCGAAGACGGCCGCGTGATGGAAGCGCGCCGCGGTCTGACGAGCTGGCCCGGCGCCGCGGAGCGCGAGAATATTAAAATGGTTTCTGGAGGAGAGTCGTGAACACCGAAACGGATTGGAAGACCATCGTCGCTCGCGCCAAGCGCGGCTTGCGCGAAGAGATGCGCCTTTACCTTGTGGCGATCAGTAGCCTCGCCGTCGCGTTCTTGTGCGTCGGGGGCGCGCTGCTTTTTGACGCGAACCTAGGCGCGATGGCGGAGCGCTGGGGGGAGAGTGGGCGCATGAGCGTCTATCTCGCCGATGGCGCCGCCCCGACCGATGTCATGCAGCTGCAAACGGTTCTCGAAGGGCTCCCCGAGGTGTCCGGCGTAGAGCTGATCAGCGCCGAGGCCGCACGCGCCGCCTTCTTGGACGACGCCCAGATGGCCTCGGAGCTCTCTGGGCTGCCGGCGGATGCATTCCCATCGTCACTGGAGGTGTCTCTTGCCGCCGGCACGCCGGTTCAGCGCGGCGCCGCCATCGCGAGTCGCGTTGGGGAGTTCCGCGCTGTGAGCGATGTAGAGACCTACCGAGGTTTCTTCGACCGACTCAACTCCCTCGTGGCCGCAGGCCGGGGAGTCGCGGGCGTCTTGGCGCTCCTCGTCGCGCTCTGCGTGTTCGCGGTCATCGGAAACACGATTCGTCTCGCCATCGCGCGTCGTCGCGGCGAGATTGAAGTCATGAAACTCTGTGGTGCAACGGACCGCTTTGTCCGAAGCCCGTTTGTGCTGGAAGGGACCTTCCAAGGACTCGCCGCCGCGTTATTAGCGGTGGTCGTTTTGGTGATCTCGTTCCTCGTTATCCAGCACCACCTGGACGGAAGCGTCGCGGCGCTAACCGGCATCCAAGCTCAGTTCTTGGCCCCCTCGGTGCTCGTCGCCTTGGTCGTGGGCGGTGGTCTTGTCGGCGCCCTCGGTTCTGCGCTCTCTCTTCGCCGCTACCTGGCGGTCTGAAAAATGGAAACGGTTTAAGATGAAGCGTTCAATTCGCATCGCGCTGGTTCTGTCCCTCGTCGGAATCCCAGCCTTCGCCCAATATGGCGTGCCCGTGATTCCTCCAGCGAGCGGATCCGCGGCTGCGGAAGCACGAGTTCAGGACGCGACTACGAGCGTGGAGTCTCAGGAGAGCACACTCGGAGAACTCCGGGCCCGCCTCCTCGAACTCGACGGTCAAGTCGCCCAGCGCGTCCGAACCATCTACCGTTTCCAACGCGCTGGCATGCTCCCGGTCGCTGGTGGCTTTGACGCCATGCTCTCGCATCTCGGGCGCATGGATCGTCTCCAGCGAATGCTGGGACGCGAGCTGTTGGAGCGACGGGATGTGCGTGTCGAAGCGAATGTCGTCGAGAGTCGACTTGCGACGGCTCGCGCCGAGCATGGCGAAGCTGAACGCGCCCTCGTCAGCGCTCGCGCTGCGGTCGCGCCAGACCATGGTCTGAACACGTTCTTCGATCCGAATTACACGCCTCGGCTCTCCGTGGCACCCGTGCCTCAGTACGGAATGCAGCTGCGGGGTCGGCCCACGCGTTCATTCCAGCAACAGCGAGGGGCTCTGCCCATGCCCGTTGCAGGTGGAGGTGACATCACCGATGCGAGCCGCGAAGATGGCACGGGCCTTGAGTTCGGCGTCCCCGCCGGTCGCGCGGTTAAAGCCGTCGCCGAAGGCACCATCGCCTTCGCCCGACGCTACGGCGTGTATGGGACGATGGTCGTGGTGGACCACGGCCAGAGCTTCTTCACGGTCTACGCAGGCCTCGGACGTACCGATGTCGCCGTGGGGCAGTCGGTTCACGCCCAGCAGTCCCTCGGAGCCAGCGATGGACCGGTCTACTTTGAGGTCCGCCGTGGCACCCGGAGCTTGGACCCTCGCAGCTGGATCGGACTCTAAAGGAACATAAGAGAGGCGATGACCTGGTATGCTTGGCGCATGTCTTGGTGGCGATGTGCACTTCTCCTCTGTCTGGGTTGCAGCTTTGACCCGGCGGCGCTCGAAGGCCGGCCGGGGCCCTGTATTGACGGTTACACGGAGGTCGACGGTTTCTGTTTTCTGAGGGATGCGGGAGCGCCTGACGGGGTCACACCGGACGCGAGAGATGCCGGCGTTGACACGTTGGTTGATGCAGCTCTGGATGCCTTAGAATCCTGCCGCTGCGAGGGCACAGTTTTGCTCGGCTGCAACCCCTGCGAGGGCGGTGAGCATCACTACTGCAGCGATGGCATGGTCTCGACGGGATCGTCCTGCCTCAATGACGTGACCGTCGCGACCTGCGAAGGTGACCAAGAAATCTTCGGCGTTTGTGTGAGTGGATGCGCCGATACAAACGGCTGGGGATGTGACTTCGCCCCAGCGTTGCTTGAAGAGGACGACATGTCCGGTTCGCTCATTCAGGGTGACGCGCTGGTCATTGACACGCAGCGTGGCACCCTCGAATTGGATGGTCGTCGGTTGATGGGGACCGTGCGAGTTCTCGACTCACAGGTCGTCGTCTACGTGAGCGTTCTTGATGTGCAGACGATCCAAGTCGATGGCGATCAGGGTGTCGCGATTCGAGCAAGCGACACGATCCGAATTCGTCAGGGCATCGACGTCTCAGCCGTAGGTCCGGTTCCAGGCCCTGGCGGGTTTGAGATGAGCGACGCCGGTCCATGTGGAGACGGCGCCATGGGCGGAGGGGTCGGGGGTGGCGGCGTAGCAAACCTCGTCGGAGGCGGCGGCGGCGGGTTCGGTACCGCTGGCGGGAGCGGCGGAAGCGAGGACCTATGCGTGGGCTCCGGGGCCGCTGGAGAGGCTCACGCCTTCAGCTTCGTGGGTGGCAGTGCTGGTGGTGGCTCCGACGATGCAAGAGGGGGCGGTGGTGGTGGCGCCCTCTACTTGAGCGCCCGCGTCGCGATTTTTGCGGATGGGATCATCGACGCAAGCGGAGGCGGAGGCCGTGGCGCGACGCGCGTATCGGGCGCTGGCGGAGGGGCCGGCGGACTCATCTATCTCGAGTCCCCGATCTTCGTCGCCGCGAATCTCGCGCTTCGGGCGACCGGCGGCGGCGGCGGCGGCACCGGTCGTTCCGGAAGGCAAGTGGACGGAGAGGATGGCATTGATGGCGTAGTGGCGGCGGCTGGCGGCATAGGTGACGTCGTTGGCGGCGCTGGAAGCAACGAAGACGGAGAGGCCGGCGATGGGGACGCATCTGTCCCAGGTCAGGGCGGCGGAGCCGGCGGCGGCGCAGGCCACATCATCATTCGCACGGGCGAAGGAGAACTCTTGGACGGAGTGCAGACGGTTCCCAATTTCGATTCGCCGTCCGTGCGGTGGGAGCGACTTCCATAATGCGTACCCTTCTCCGAAGCAGCGTCCTCGCGTTGGTGCTCCTCGCGAGTCTTCCACTCTCTTCGTCGGCTCAGTCCAACGAGGTGGTTGCCCTCTTCGAGCAAGGTCTCGAGGCGTATCGCCTGGCAAACTACGAAGAGGCAGAACGGCTCTTTGCTCGAGCCCACACTCTCGAGCCTCTACCGGACCTCAGCTACAATCACGCGCGAACTCTGGAACTATTGGGTCGTTTCGGGGACGCGGCGGATGTGTACGCGCGTTTCCTTCTAGAAGCGCCGGAGACCAACGACCGCGAGGTCATCGAGGCGCGCATTCAAAACCTGCGCGATCGACAGACGCGCGAAGCCAGTGCAGATGAGCAGCCGGAAGAAGGGCCCAGAACTCGAGGCCCCTCACTCGTTGGCCCCTTGGTTGTCATCGGCGGAGGCCTGGCTCTGGGTGTCGGGGGAGTCGTGGCAGGTCTCGCCGGGACAAGCGCCCACGAAACCGCACTGGAGCGAACGACGAACCAAACCGACGCGGACGCAGCAAACCGCCGAGCGACGACGTTGGCGCGCACCACGAATGCGCTCTTTGTCCTCAGCGGATTGGCGCTCGCCGCCGGTGCGACCTGGCTTGTGGTCAAGCTCCTAAGGGGAGGCGAAGGCGAAGCGGAAAGAGAAGTTTCCCTTGAACTCGCCCCGACGGGTGTGCTGCTCCGGGGCGTGTTCTAGATCGATCGATGACCTAGCTTGGCGATTGTCGATGTTGGGCTAGTCGACGCGAAAAACGCGCGTACTCATCGTGTCTGAGCGGCTCATCGACGCCGATCTTTGACGCATGCGCGCCGCGCGTCGTTCGCTCGCTCTGGGGTCTGGGTCTCGTTCGGGCTGCACTACGACGAGCGCCAGCTCCATACGTAAGGTGCTGTCTGGGACGAACGTTCGCGAAGCCGTCTCGTAGCCATCATGGGTGAGCGTCAGGGACAACTCCTCGCTGCCTTGGACAAGAGTGAGGTCAAGCGGTGTGCGCCCCCGTGCTTCGCCATCGACAGTAACGACGGCGTCGGAAGGAGTGCTGGTGAGATGGAGTACGACGGTGGCAAGCTCTGTGGGTTGTGCGGGCTGTGCGGGCTCTGGAGCGGCCGATTTGCCGATGAGAATGGGGGCTGAGCCCGTTAGCGTCGCCGCTACAACAACAGTCGCGACGGCAATGCCAGCGAAAGCGAGGGCCTGCCATCGCCACGCCGGCCGCGGCCGGCTATCGGGCTCGAGTGCTACCTGCTCACCTCGCGGATGAAGCGCTCGCGCGCCCGTAGCATCCTTGGTAGAAATCGCCTCGCCAGATTCGATGGCACGAATCATCAGCTGCTTCTCTTCGCGGTTCTCCGCGAATTCCTTGTGCAGCAACCGTGAGAGCTCTTCGCGTTCGTTGCCGGTTTGGTTGAGGGAGCTGATGCACTTGAGAAGATCTGCGCGCATCGCCGCGGCGCTCTCATAGCGATGGTCTGGGTTTCGAGAGAGTGCGCAGCGGCAGATTCCGTCGAGGTAGACGGGAATATCGTCACGAACATCGAGGGGACCTGGGATGGGGTCGAAGCACACTGCCCGAACCGTTTCCATAGGGCTTCCACGCTTGAAGAGCCGCTGTCCCGTCAGCAACTCCCAAAGCACAATGCCAAGCGCGAAGACGTCGACGCGGTGATCGAGCGGTCGTCGGTCCAGCTGTTCCGGCGCCATGTAGGAGAGCTTCCCTTTGACGACGCCCGTCTGTGTCTTTGCGTCCTGAATATTCGACTGAGCGATGCCAAAGTCGATGAGCTTTACGTGGCCGTCGTAACCCAAGAAGATGTTGTGAGGGCTCACGTCGCGATGAATGATATTGAGCGGCTCCCCATCGGGGTCCGTGTGCGTGTGGGCTGCGTGCAGACCCGCACAGGCCTGAGAGATGATGAAAGCGGCTAAGCGCGGCTCAAGAACCATGTCGTTGCGCCGGACACGACGGCTTAGCTGGTCGAGGCCTTCACCCTCGAGGTACTCCATGACCAAAAAGAGGGCCCCATCGTCCTCGCCGAGTTCGAGGACGCTGACGACGTTGGGATGGCGGAGACCCACCACCAACTTTGCTTCGTCGAGGAACATCGCACGGAACTCGGGTTCCTCGGCGAGATGGGGAAGCGCACGTTTGATGACTACGGCGCGTGAGATGCCAGCGGCGCCGTCGAGGGCTCCCATCAAGACCTCGGCCATGCCGCCTTTGGCGAGACGACTGAGGACCCGGTACCGTCCGATGGACTCCTGTTCCTCGCTCCCCGTACTCAATGTCACCGGCGTGGCCATATCAGTCCCAATCATAGCGTGTGATTCGAAAACCTAGAAGATCTCCGTCGTTCAATTGCCCAGCCCAGCGGTTTTCGTCAAGTGTCTTGGGCTTAGTCCGTTTTACCCCTTATTTTTCAATGGGGCGTCTCCGGCGCACTTTAAACGAAAAAAGCGCAGCCGAAGCCACGCCTTTGTCCGTAATTGGTCCGTAAAAGAGAGCTACTGGAACATGCCGTAGGTCTGAAGGTGAGCCATGAGGTTCTCAAGGTCCTCATCACCAATGGTGTCCGTGCCGAAAGCAGGCATCCGGCCGGCTCCCTGACGAACGATCATGCGCGCCTGTGCGGCGTTGTCTCCGCTGGTGTGAAGGTCATCGCCGATGCCCTCATGGCCGCCGGGATGGCAGCCCTCACAGAAGTTGGCGAATACCGTTTCTCCGGCCGCGGCGTCGCCGGCAATCGGACCTTCGAAGGCGGATAGGTCAACCGCTTCGCCGCCCGAGTGCTCGTCGTGCTGATCGTCGCTGTCGGACGCGTTTCCGCCACCGCCGCCACAGGCGAGGGTGAGCCCAAGACTACAAAGAAAGGCGCCAAAGAAGTGCTTCGTCATTCCAATATTCTCCTATGCCCGCTTTTGGGGCTTCCGACCGACTTGTACCAGCTTTTGGTTCTGAATGTGCTGTGCACTTTCAGCCTCGGCCTCGTCGCTGTGACAGGATGCCTTGCCCTCGCTCGCCCCCACAACAAATGCGGTTTTTCCGGCCATGCGGTGGATCTCTTCAGGGCTCAGGTGTCCTCGCTGCTCCAAGATCGCCTGCTGCTCTGGTGTCAGGCCTGGTGACTTCATGACGCGCTCGCGGACGAAGCCCTCGGCCTTGCCGCTGGCGAACTCAACGATCTCTTTGGAGATACGTACGGAACACCAGTCGTGTCCGCACATGGCGCAGAAGTCCGTGTCGACGTCGAGGTCCTCATCATGGAAGGCGCGCGCCGTGTCCGTGTCGAAGGCGAGCTCGAAGTGCTTCTCCCAGTTGAGCGCCGCACGGGCGCGCGTGAGGTTGTCATCCCAATCGCGGGAGCCGGGGATTCCGAGCGCGACGTCCGCGGCGTGGGCCGCGATCTTGTAGGCGATACAACCTTGCTTCACGTCGTCCTTCTTCGGAAGACCGAGGTGCTCCTTGGGCGTCACGTAACAGAGCATGCTGGCGCCGTGGTAGGCCGCCGCCGTCGCGCCAATGCAGCTGGTGATGTGGTCGTAGCCAGGGAAGACGTCCGTGACCAAGGGCCCAAGAACATAGAAGGGCGCGCCGTGGCAAAGCTGGCGCTGGAGCTTCATATTGTATTCGATCTGATCGAAGGGGACGTGTCCTGGTCCTTCGACCATGACTTGAACGCCCATGCGCCAGGCGCGCTCCGTCAGCTCGCCCAATGTCACCAGCTCGGCAAGCTGCGCTGCGTCCGATGCGTCGGCGAGACCGCCGGGGCGCAGTCCGTCGCCCAAGGAGAACGACACGTCGTATTCGCGCATGATGGCGCAAATCGCTTCGAAGTGCGTGTACATCGGGTTCTGCTTGTCGTGGGTGATCATCCATTTCGCCAAGAGCGAGCCGCCGCGGCTCACGATGCCAATGAGACGATCACGCACCAGGATCAGGTGCTCTTGGAGCACGCCGGCGTGAATGGTGAAGTAGTCGACGCCCTGCTTGGCTTGGTGCTCCAGCATGACCAGAATGTCCTCGATGGTGAGGTCTTCGAGCTTCTTGTCGATGATCATCGAGTAGATGGGCACCGTGCCGATGGGCACGGACGAGTTCTTGAGAATCGCTTGGCGGGTGGCGTCAAGGTCACCGCCTGTGGAGAGGTCCATGACCGTGTCTCCGCCCCATTGCTCTGCCCAGCGAAGCTTCTCAACTTCTTCGTCGGTGCCCGATGAAACGGGGGATGCGCCCATGTTGGCGTTGACCTTGGTCAGCGACGCGCGGCCGATGACCATGGGGTCGAGCTTGTGTGCAAGGTGCACAACGTTCGCCGGAAGGATCATTCGACCGCTGGCGATTTCGTCGCGAATCTGTTCCGGCGTGAGGTGGGGTTCGCGTTCGGAGACGCGCTTCATCGCTGGTGTGACAATGCCAAGGCGCGCGCTCTCGAGTTGAGTGACGGGCACGAAGCCTTCGGGCGCCGTCGCGAATTCACCGCTGCGAGTCCAGCCTTCGGGCATGAAATCCCAAGCGGTCTTCAGGCTCGGTGGGGGCATGCCTGGCGTGTCCGGAGACGAGTAGGTCAGCGCGCCGCCCACTTGCGAAACCTGGGCGAAGGAGCCGGGGTTGGTGCCTGCGGCATCGTGGCTAGGGTTTGTCGCGCCACGAAGGGGCAGCGTGTAAGGGAGGTTGTTCGTTGTGTCGGTCATGCGTTCCTCTTGTGGATGGAACACGCCCGCTTACGGGGTCGCGTTCCCTACGCCGGTATGAGCCGGATCAGGTTCAACAGGTACATCTCAGCTCGGTCACCCGAACGCCCTGCGCGTGGGAGGGTTATAGCGACCGGGAGACGTTGTGGCCAGCCGGTTGGGATCCGAGAGCTGGACCGAGTCTGTGAAAGGTCACTAGGCGGACCTCAAGCTCACTGTTTAAGACGTCGCCGATTCGACGCCTGGCCTCGCGCGCGTGCCCGGTCCACGCCGGACGTCCTGATTCGCTGTCGCTAGTAGCCTTCGCTACGAAGCCACTCGACGAGCTCTTCATAGAACTCGCGATGATCCCAACGATTGAAGAGTCCTGGTTCGTCGCCGAGCAGCTGACCCACTTGATCCAGGTGGTCAGCGGGAACGCACCCCAGGAAACGTCCGTGTCGCGAGCTCGAGACGCGCACGAGACCATCGTTGGGCTCGGGGTCGAAGATCGTTCCGTCGTAGAGCGACTCGCTAAAGGCAAGGAGTGGGTCGATGGGGTCGACGGTCGAGTTCCAGCGTTCGAGGAAGCGGACACCGTCGCCGTCGGGGCGGCAGGCGCGGAACGCGAAGCTGGACCCGGACCGTCCACCGATGGAGTGATACGCCACACCTTCGTCATCGGGGTACATGCGCGAGAAGTCACGGGCGCCGGAGGTCCCGAGCTGTCGAAGCGCTTCGAAGAGACTCGTCTCTTCGCCGGCTTCGTCCCAGAGCGGCGCCCCAACGATTCGCACGACCTCGTCGAGGAGCCCACGGAGGCGAGTGTCCTCCGTGGCGCGGACCACGAGGTCGATGAGGGGCGTGCCGTCGTGGGGCGTGGCCACGGTGGTCACGCTGGCGACGAGCTCCGGACGAACGCTCGCGACGTAACGTGCGTCGAGTCCACCTTGGGAGTGTCCGATGATGTTGACCTTGGCGTGGCCGGTCTCGGCGAGGATGGCTTCGATGGCTTCTTCGAGCTGCTGTCCACGGCGCGTCGAGTTGTTGAAAGGGTCGACGGCGGGCGTGAAGACGAGTGTCTCACCCGCGCCTTCGAGGTGTTCTTTGACGCCAAAGAAGTAACCGATAAAGTCGATGCCGGCGAAGTCTTCAAAGCCAAAGAAGCCGTGGGCCAAAACGATGGGGTAGGGCGCACCGAGTCGGGGGCCGGAGTCGGTCCCTGCATCAAACCCTACGTCGAACCCCGCATCGAACCCCGCGTCGGGCGTGCCAGGGGCGTCCTGCGTCGCGTCGAAGGCCGCAGAATCCGCCGCGTCGATGGAAGAATCGGACCCGATGCTCCCGTCGACTTCCTGCGGCATGGCGTTGCTGGTGCTGCACGCAGCGAGGAGCAGAGCCGCCAGCGCGCTCGTTGTTTGGGCCTTGGACACGGAGCCAGTGTACCCGAGGCGCAGGCCGTCGCCCACCAAGGAGTCTGTTACCTTGGCGTCGCCCAAGTGAGCCGCTAAGGCGACGCCGATGCGTTCCGTACCCACCGTTCTTCGCTTTGTAATTCTGATTGTGTCCATACTCGCGCTGTGGCCTTCGGACCGAGCCTACGCAGGGGCGTGGACCCAAGCAGAGGGGCGGTGCTACGCGAAGGTCTGGGCTCGCGCCATCGTCGGTTCCGGCGCCTTCGTCGCAGACGGAGTCGTGCGAGACGATGTCGCGGACTACGCCGACGTCAGCGCGCAAATATACGCCGAATGCGGACTTCACCCACAGCTCACAGCCATCGTTTTTGGCGCGCCTTTTGGCTACGCCTCCGCAGGGAGCGAAGCGGGTGTCTACATCGGACCGCTGGGCGTCGGGCTCCGCTTCGACCCTCTTGGTTCCACGGGCGCCACTCGCTTTGCGCTCCAGGCGGCCTATTCATTTGCGCCTCCCGTTGGCGACGACGTTCTCTTTGAAGAGGCCGGCGCCGACCCTCGGGTGTTCTACCAGGCCGCGTTGGAGAACCATTACGGGGAGTTTCATGCGCTCTTGGGCCACGGCTTCTCTGTCGGCGGCAACGTCAGCGCGTGGTTCTCAGGCGGCGCGGGCGTCCGAGTCAACAGCGCGAGCAGCATGACGGCGGCCTTCGTCGCGTCGCTCCAACTCGGTTTTACCTTCTACGAGCGTTTCCAGCTAGAGGTCCACGTTCCGGTCTATGAGCCCTTTGGGCGCGCCATCACGGAAACGAATATCTCCGGAGTCGGTCAGACCCGCTACATTGGGTTCGGCCTCGGAGCATCGTTCTGGATCGTCGATTCCTTCGCTCTGACCGCGGGCTTCGAAGGCGCCGCCTTAGCGAGCTCCAACGCCGCTACGCCGTCGTTGATTTTCGGCATCGAGTCGCGCTTTCGGGTGTGGGGCGAGGACTGAGCCGGCTCGAGGGCGAACGGTTTCGGCTTCACGTCATAGATTTTCTCGTGCTAGTCCGATGCGATGCGACTTTCTGTTTCGTTTTATCTCTTGATGGTCCTCGCCGCGTGTGGAGGGGATCTCCGGTTCGAAGAAGCAGAGCGTGACGGAACGATGGAGGGCTATCAGCGCTATCTGGACGGAGAGACATCCGAAGAGAATGTTGTGCGTGCTCACGACGCGCTTTACACGCTAATGCTCCATCGTGCGGAGAGCAGTGCTTCTGCTGAGGAGAGGGCTCTGGGCTACGCGGCGCTGTTCACTCGCTTCGACCGAGACCTCTCCGCGAGCTCTCGTCGTACGTACGCGGAGTTTCGGCTAGGGCTTCTAAACTCGTCCGAACTGTCGTACGCGTCGGAAGCGGCAGACGACTTCCGACGGGAGGCGCAGGCTCACTTCGCGGCGGAGCGCGACATCGTCACGGAGGCTAACGAGGTGATTTCTCTACGCGAAAGTGTGCTTCGCGCCGAAGGACTTCTCAACCGGCCCGTGCTCGAAGCGCAGAGCTCGGCTCCCATCGATTCTGACGCGCTGGGCCTATGGCACACGGACGGCGGAGTGCGCGCGAGACTACTGAACTCCAGCCAGTCCACTTACACGAACGCGGCCTATCGTCTGCGTATCACGAGTGCCGATGGAAGTGAGCGAAGCGTCGACTGGACGGCGTTGGAAAACGGGCGTCTGAACTCAGATGATGTCCTCGATGTTCGTCTCGATATCGAAGACCTGGAGGCGACCGATCGCGTGGTTATGGAGCCCGTTTCTGCCGAGCGTCAATAGACTGAACGAGCAAGGGTTCCCGCATCGCCTAAGGGTGAGTCGCGCGGGCGGTGGTCGAGCGTCAAAAGTCGCAGGCGACAAGTCCCGCGCATGCTAATAGAGGCTCGTGGACGAGCAGCGATACGAACCATCCGATATTGAAGCCAAATGGCAGGCCTACTGGGACAAGGAAAAGACTTTCCGCACCCACGATGAGCCTGGCGAGGAGCGCTTCTACATTCTCGATATGTTTCCGTACCCATCGGGGAACGGACTTCATGTGGGTCACCCCGAGGGCTACACGGCGACGGACATCATCGCTCGTACCAAGCGCGCCCAAGGCGTGAGCGTTCTTCACCCGATGGGCTGGGACGCCTTCGGTCTCCCCGCCGAACAATACGCCATCAAAACAGGCACTCGTCCCGCGGAGACCACCGCGAAGAACATCAACACGTTCCGCCGCCAGCTCAAGATGCTCGGCTTCAGCTACGACTGGGAGCGCGAGGTCAACACCACGGACCCCGGCTACGTAAAATGGACGCAGTGGATCTTCCTTAAGCTCTTCGAGCGCGGTCTCGCCTACCAAGCCGAGATCAAGGTCAACTGGTGCCCCAAGCTCGGCACCGTCCTCGCGAATGAAGAGGTCATCGACGGCAAGAGTGAGCGCGGCGGCTATCCCGTCGTGCGCATGCCCGTCCGTCAATGGACGCTGAAGATCACCGAATACGCGGACCGCCTCCTCGAAGGCCTCGACGATGTGCAATGGCCGAACTCCACGGAGACGATGCAGCGCGAGTGGATCGGTCGCTCCGAAGGTGCTGAAGTAAAGTTCGCGGTTGTTGGCTCCGACGACGCGACCATCGACGTGTTTACCACGCGTCCGGACACGCTCTTCGGAGCGACGTTCATGGTGCTCGCTCCAGAGCACTCCCTCGTCGCTTCGATGACCACGGATGCTCAGCGCAATGAAGTCGAGGCCTACGTCGAGAAGGCGCAGCACCGCAGTGATCTCGAACGCCAGCAGTCCAAAGAGAAGACCGGCGTGTTCACCGGCGGCTACGCGATCAATCCTGTCAACGGCGCCGAGGTCCCCGTTTGGATCGCCGACTACGTGCTCATGGGCTACGGCACCGGCGCCATCATGGCGGTGCCCGGCCACGACGCGCGCGACTTTGAGTTCGCGAAGGCCTTCGAGATCCCTGTGATTCAGGTCGTGAGCAAAGACGCGACTTTTGCCGAGCTAGAGACCGCGTTCACGGAACACGGCGTCGTCGTTCAAAGCGGCAAGTACGACGGCATGAAGACCGCCGAGGCGAAAGCTGCGATCATCGCGGACCTCGAAGCGGATGGAAACGGCAAAGGCCGCATCGAGTACAAGCTGCGCGACTGGATCTTCAGCCGTCAGCGCTACTGGGGCGAGCCCTTTCCCATCTACTATCCCGTTGAGACGGACGGAAACCCCCAAGAGGGCGCAGAGTTCAAGATTCGCTACGACTCGCCCATCGCCGTCGAAGAAGCGGACCTCCCCGTGGAGCTCCCGGAGCTCGAAGACTTCCACCCCGGTGAAGACCCGGCGGGAGTCCTGGCCCGCGCGATGGACTGGCGATTCTTCCAAAAAGACGACGGTTCCGGAAAGAACAAATGGTTCGCCCGCGAAACAAACACGATGCCCCAGTGGGCCGGCAGCTGTTGGTACTACCTTCGCTACTGTGACCCCCACAACAAAGAGCTCGCCTTCTCGCCGGAGGCGCTGAAGACCTGGCTCCCCGTCGACCTGTACATGGGCGGCGCTGAGCACGCGGTGCTGCACCTTCTCTACGCGCGCTTCTGGCACATGGTGCTCTACGACTGCGGCCTCTTACCGGAGCCGGAGCCCTTCAAGAAGCTCGTCCACCAGGGCATGATCCTCGGAGAAGTGGAGTACACGGGTTATGAAGGCGCGGAAGGTTTCGTCGACCGTAGCGAGGTGGAGCCCCACGACGAATCGTTTTGGCACAAGTCCACGCATGACCCCGTGGCGTCCAAGTCGTTGACCTTCGAAGAGGTACAGAAGCGTAAGGACGGCAACTACGCTTTGGCGAGTGACGCCAATATCTGCGTGGAAGCCCGCGCCCACAAGATGAGCAAGGCCCGCGGCAACGTCGTCAACCCCGACGATGTCATCGCGCGCTTCGGCGCCGACTCCCTGCGTCTCTACGAGATGTTCATGGGGCCGCTCGAAGCCGTGAAGCCGTGGAACACGGAGAGCATCGGCGGCGTCCGACGCTTCCTCGACCGCTGCTGGAAGCTCGCCACAAACGTTACGGATGCGGCTCTGGAGGGCGACACCAAGAAGCTCGCGCACAAGACCATCCACAAGGTCACCGGCGACATCGAAGGGCTGCGCTTTAACACGGCCATCAGCGCCATGATGGTCTTCAGCAAAGAGCTCGAGAAGAAGGGCGCCCCCAAAGAAGGCCTCGAGATCCTGGCTCAGCTGGTCCACCCCTTCGCGCCGCATCTCGGCGAAGAGATGTGGGAGATGTTAGGGCATCCGCCGAGCATTCAGCACGTGCCTTGGCCTGTCGCGGAGGCTGCGCTCCTCGTTGACGACGTCGTCAACATCCCTGTTCAGATCAACGGCAAGAAGCGCGAGCTGCTCGCGCTGTCGAAAGACATCGACGAAGCGGGCGCGGTGGCTGCCGCGAAGGCACTTCCACGCATCGCCGCCGCCTTTGAAGAGGGCACGCTCCGAAAGACCATCTGGGTCCCCGGGCGCATCCTTAACTTCATCATTAAGTAACCCCGCAGATCATTCGACTATTCGTCGAATGATCCGCGATATGAGGTCGGCTCTTGGGGCTATTGACGCATACCGTCTAGGGGGCGACGAGTTCTGCATCCTCGCCTTTGGCGTCCACGAGCCTACTCAAGCCGGGACCATTTTAGAGCCTCTCCCAAGCCCAAGGTGACGGGTCCGCGGCAAAGCGCTCGCCAAATGAAAGGCGAAGGACGCGCTCCGCCATCTTCCCGTGGGGCGAGAAACCCCACTCCGACTCCTGGCTGATGTCATGGAGGTGGGCGTAGTAGCGCCAGATGAAGAACCCAGCGAAGAAGTCTTGGGGAAGAAACGCACGAAACACCGCGTCCAGACCGCGCGCCTGTTCGCGCTCATCCACGACAACGTTCTCCATGCCATCGGGCCAGAGCCAAGGCTCCACGGCCGCATTGGACCGGGTCGTGTAGCCCACTTCGACAAACACCACCGGCATCATCAGCACATCCGCTAACGCCTCAACGGTAGGGACGATTTGCCGCGCGCCTTCGAGGTACTCCTCATCGCTTGCGTCGTCGTGATCTGCGAGGGGGTAGAACGCGTTGATGCCCACAAAGTCGAGTTGGTCCCAGAAGAGCACGTCTTCGGCCTCGTCCCAGTTAGCGCTATAGGTCAGGAGACCACTGAAGTCCTCGCGAAGGTCCGCGATGAACGACGTCCAGAAGCCGCCAAAACGTCCAGACCAGCTCTTGCACTCCACGCCGATGGAGAGCGCGTCGGCGCCGGCCATTTCGCCATCGCGTGCCCAGGCGCGTACGAAAGAACGGTAGCTCTCCTGGTAGTCGGGCCAATTCGTGGGCTCCATCTCACCGCGCCAGCCACCGGTTTCCACCCAGAGATGTGGAATGAGTAAAACCTGAAGACCGTGGGCGTGTGCCTGGGCGATGACACGCCGCACGGCCACTCTGTTTTCTTCATAAGCCGCCTCAAAGTCCATGTCGATGTGTGTGGAGTTGAGGTCCCACACCCGGCCAAAAGGCGTGATCGAGACCCAGTTTGCGCCCATCGCGGCGAGGTGCGCCAGAAGTACGTCGCTCGCTTCGGTTCCGTAGCCAAGGCCCGGGTGGAGGCTCGATTCGATGGGCCCGACGGTGACGCCGCGCATGGCAGGCCGCCCAGATTCTGCCCAACCATCAGCGCCAGGGGGAAGGCGGTGCCAGGCCGCGGCGCTCGAGGGCAGCGCGGCGATCACGATGAGGGCAGCGAGCACCTTTTCCATCTTCGCCAGCCTTCAACGCACGGACCCGAAAGGCAAACGGGCAGAAGAATCAAAAAGGCCCCATACTCCGTGTGTGGCCCGCGTCGTTCTCTACACCACTCCCTTCTGCCCCTACTGCGTCATGGCGAAGCGCCTTTTCAAGACGAAAGGCGCCGAGTTTGAAGAGGTCGACGTGTCTGGCGATCGCGAGAAGCGTGCATGGCTGCTCGAACAAACGGGACAGCACACAGTTCCCCAGATCTTCATCGAAGGAAAAAGCTACGGAGGCTTCACGGACGTGTCAGCGCTCGATCGTCGAGGCGCTTTGGAACCGCTGCTCGCGCTGGACTGACGCTATTCGGAACGCAGCGTAAGATCGACGCGTCGTGTGCGTGTATCGAAGAACACCGTCGTGTCGTTCGTCTCGTAACCTGGCGCGTTCGCTGTCACCTGGCCAAATGGGCGGTCCGTCTGAACGGCCATTTGATAGAGCCCATCCTCGTCCGTCGAGGTCGCCGTAGAGAACTGGGTGTCGCTCACGAAAGACACGGTCGCGCCTGAAATGGCGGCTCCGGTGCCGCGATCCGTAATGAAGCCAGAGACCTCAAAGTCTTCGACGGGAGACTCGCTGGCGCACGATGCAACAAAGAGCACCATCCACGAAAGCTGTCGTAGGCGCCGCATCACATCGCACCGCATCGGATCTAGCGGCCTTGGCCGCCTGCACCACCGCGCTTAAGTTCCGTGAGAACAAGCTTTGCGATGGCTTTGAGTGTGTCGAAGACACCATCGCCATTCACGGCGACGGCAGGGAAGTCTGGGACGCCGTTGGGGTTGAGCAGAGCTCGAAGCTCATCAAGGGGCGCAATAGACGGCATATCCTGCTTGTTGTACTGGATAACGTAGGGGAGTTTATCAAGGCTGTAGCCCTGTTCCGCTAGGTTTGTACGCAGGTTTTCAAGGCTCTCTTGGTTCGCCTCCATACGTGCGATCTGCGAGTCAGCGCAGAAGACAACGCCATCCACGCCCTTCAGAATCAGCTTACGGCTGGCATCGTAGAACACCTGGCCGGGAACGGTATAAAGGTGGAAACGCGTCTTGAAGCCGCGAATCTCCCCGAGCGCCAAAGGCAGGAAGTCGAAGAAGAGCGTTCGCTCCGTCTCCGTCGCAAGACTGATCATCTTGCCCTTCGCTTCAGGATTGGTCTTTGTGTAGATGTACTGGAGGTTGGTGGTCTTTCCACAGAGACCCGGACCGTAGTAGACGATCTTGCAGTTAATCTCGCGAGAGAGATAGTTGATGAACGACATCGTTGGTTACTTTTTCAGCTCGTCTAGTCGTTGAAGAGGTTGTCGATGTCGTCGTCCGTGATTTCGGCGAACGGGGCTTCGAGGCTTGGGTCTTGGACCTTCGAGAGAAGGGCTTCAAAGATCGTGGTCAGTTCCTCGCTCGACTTCTTCACTCGAAGTCGAACCAGGCCAAGACTGGTCTTGTTGTCAAAGATGACGACGAGGATGACGCGATTACCCACCAACTGAATGTGGATGTTCGCGCGCTCCCCTTCGTGGAACTGGGTCGTGAACTCATTCTCGCGAAGAAGCTTAGCGATACCGCCGGTGGCGGCAATATTGCCTGCCGTCAGCGAGGCCAATGAGGTGGTGTCGATTTGCTCGACGTCCCCAGCATTGGAGATGAGCTGTCCATTCTTATCAAT
>JBLHKB010000068.1:0-18367 GCA_047619315.1 Polyangiales bacterium | reverse complement strand
CACGGGCTTCTAGAGCCCGCGGGTTCGCTCGGGCCTGAGCGGGATCCGACCATCGAGGGCGGCGTCGATGACGCCCACGATGCGCTCCCTGTCTTGGGGCAGCGTGCCGCTAAGGGGTAGGTAGTTGCTGGCGTGGTTCGTACGGAAGACGCAGTTCGTAGGCCGCGCTTCTTCGACGATGGTGCGCAGCTCCATGAGCAGCTCGGGCACGGGTGGGACCTCGAAGCGGCCTTTCTTCTGGAGCTTCGCGAGGGGCGTTCCAGGGACGACGGTGACGGTCAGCGCCGCGAAGAACGCAGGGTCCATCGCCGTGACGAGGCGGGCCGTTTCAAGCGCGTGTTCTTCGCTTCGCTCCATCGCTATACCGAGGAGCGCGATGACGCTCATCTCGATGCCAGCGGCGTGAGCGCGTTCCGCTGCGTTCACGTGACCCTCGAAGGTGTCGCCCTTGGCGATGCGCTTGAGGGTGATGTCATCACCAGACTCGGGGCCGATGTAGACGCGCGTCAGGCCGTTCTCAGCGAGCTCCGCGAGCTCCTCGTCTTGCTTCGCTTCGATGTTTCGCGCCATCGCATAGCAGCTGACACGGCGAAGCTTAGGAAAGAGGGCGCGAGCTTTGCTCAGAATCGGCCGCCAATGTTCCATGGGCATGGCCAGAGCGTCACCGTCGGCGACGAAGAGCTTCTCCACGCTCATGCCCGCGCGTGCGTATTCCGTGGCGGCGAGGTCCAGGTCCTCGAGGACTTCGTCCAAGTCGCGCAGGCGGAACGACTTGTCGCGGTACATGTCGCAGTAGGTGCAGTGGTTCCACGAGCAGCCGATGGTGGCCTGCAAGATGTAAGCGTTGTGCTCCGAGGGCGGACGATAGAGGCGACCTTCGTAACGCATCAGAGGCCTGTCGCGAGGGAGATAGGTTTTGCGAGGACGAAGGGCTGCACGATGACCGCGGTGAAGGCCACGGGAGACGAGTCCCAGTGCTTCAGCTCCGCGGCGGCGGGCCGGCGAAGGGCGCCGCTTTCAACCCACTTCGCGACCTTCGTTTTGTCGTCGGCGGCGAGGGCGTCGGCGGCCTCTTCGAGGCTGGCTGGGTCCATCACCAAGAAGAGCGCGTTGCGCTGAGCGTGGGGTGCAAGGATCGCCCACGTGGCGGGCATGATCTCTCGCTCCGGCGGCGCCTCTTCACTGTTGTTGGCGTCGAGCTGCTCACCGAGTTTCGTCAGGGCGGCTTTCGCCGCCTCGCGTAGCGCTTCGTCTTCAGAACTCATCGGGCTCTACTTAGTGGCGGCGGCGGCCTTGGTCGAGGGCTTCGGCGGCGATGCGGCGCGCCATCTCTTCGGGTGATTCACCGGTCTTTGTGACCACACTCAGATGCGACTTGGCCTTGGCATTGGCCTTGGATTTGGCGGCGCCTTTTCGGCGGCGCCACCACATCTTTGGAAGCTGCCAGGCTTTCTGTCCGTCGAGGCCGCCAAAGGGGATGAGATTGAGCGCGGCGAGCACCAGGTTGGTGCGGGTGAGAGCGCTCGCGAGCTCTGCGCCAAAGGCTGTTTGTGGCCAAAGCCCCAGCTGAATCAAGATCACGGTGGGCAAACCGAGGACTAAGAGCTGCGCCAGGACGCCGCCCCATGCGATGATCGCGCCGTCGTAAGCGCTGCCGACTTCATGGCGGCAATAGCCGCCAAAGCCATGAACCATGATCTCCAGAGAGCGCAGGCGGCGCTGCCGGACCAGGAACGCGTGGCCCATCTCGTGGATGACGATGAGCATCAAAAAGCCCAGCCAGAAGCCAGGAACGAAGCGGAAACCGCTGAAGATGAAAGCTCCCAGGGGAGCGGTCCAGTGGAACCGAACCGGCACGCCTCGGTAGCGAAAGAGCGTGTAGTAGCCGGTGGAGAACATGGAATCTCCACTTTGGTGCTGCTTTGGGCCCCGCGCAACGGCTGCTCTTTGTCGGAATGGGATGTGCCAGCTGGTTTCTGTTCTTTTGACGCGCTTCGGGGGCGTTTTGCGAGACAGGGAGGCTCGAGCGCAAAGCTTGGACGTGGTCGGAGCGAGTATTCGTTGAGCTCGGTTGATTCGTGCGGTTTGGTCGTCGTTGATGAGCAGCAAACGAAAAGCCCGATTCCTCAGTGAAGAATCGGGCCAGCGCGAGGAGCGTCGTGGGACGCTAGTGAGCGGCTTCGTTGTGCGCGTCAGCGCTGGTGTCCGAAACGATGAGGAACTCCACGCGGCGGTTTTGAGCGTGGCATTCGTCGGTGTCTTCTTGGCAGAGCGTCTGCGTTTCGCCGGCGCCGCTGGCCTCGAGCTGGATGTTGACGCCGCGGGTGCGAAGCGCTTCGACGACGGCCTCGGCGCGGGAAGTGCTGAGGGCCATGTTCGCGGGGGCGGAGCCTTGTCCATCGGTGTGGCCGATGATGCTGATGTGCTGAATCTCGGCGTGCATGTTGACGAGCTGCGCGACGTGATCGATGAGCGAGTTGGAGTCCGCGAGGATCTCGTTGCTCGCCGACGCGAAGCTGATGTGACGGTCGATGGTGAGGTGGTCGCCGACGATGTGAACGTCTTGGGGCTCTGGAGCAGGCGCGACGACGGGCTCTGGAGCAGGAGCGACGACGGGCTCAGCGATAGGCATGGGCATGGGCATGGGCTCGGGCTGAGGCTCGACGTCGCCTCGGTAGGCGATGCCGCGGCCGGTCTCGTAGGTCTCGCCGCGACCGAAGTGGTAGCTGAAGTCGAGGTAGATGCCGTGAAGGCCGATGGAGTATTCGCCGGTGGCTCCGCACGCGAGGCACGTGTCGCGTCCTGCGACGTCTTCGGGGGTGATGACCGTTGAACCCGTTCGGTAGGCGTAAGCAATGTTTGCCTGCCAAGGACCTGCGTTGTAGCCGCCACCGACGGTGAAGATTTGCGTGGAGTCCGGTGGAGTACCAAAGGCTGTGGGGTAAGCGCGGTTGGAGGTCTGCTGGTCCCAGACATAGCCAATACGGATGGGCAGCTTCCCGTCCATGAGGCGGTACTCAGCGCCGACTCGGACGGTCCAGGCGTTGGCCCAGTCGTTGATCGTGCCGATGTCGATGCCGCCACCGTTCGAGCTGATCTCTCCACGTCCGTTTTGCGACTGAAGCGCGTACTCGGCGTCGAGGGCGATACCGACGGGGCCGAAGTCAGAGCGAGCGCCAAAGCTGAAGCGTGACGGGAGGATGAACTCCGTGGAGTAGTTGGCGTCTCCGGGTGTGAGGACAAAGCCTGGGCCGTCGACCTCGGTCACCGTCTTGTGGCGGTAGCTGAAGCCGAACTTCACGTAATCCATGAGGTTGTACTGAGCACCAAGGCGGAAGCCGGCGAAGCTGAGGCCGGAGAGTTCAAGTTCCGTGGCAAGACCTGTGTCGCGTGAACGGTCGAGGCTCGCGTAGGTCATGCGGTAACCGGCGCCGATGCTGAGGCCGGTGTTTGGGATTTCAAACGCAAGGCCTGGGGACACTTCGAAGAACACGAGGGTTGTCGTGTCGGTGCCGGCCTGACCATCGGCGTTCATGCCGTAGGTGTATTCCGCGCCGGCCGAAGCGACGGGGTAGATGGCGATGCCTGCGGTGAGCCAGCTCGTGATGCGACCCGAAGCGCCGATGAGAAAGAACGGCGCGACGGTCGTCCCACTCGTGATGCTGTCGTCGGCGGCGGACTGTGGATTGGCCGTGATGTCGCCGACCAAAAGCGAGAAGTCGCCCATGAGCGTGAGCTTCTCTGTGCCCGCGAGACCCGCCGGGTTGTGGAACATCGCCGATGGATCATCGACGGCGGCCACGGCTGTCCCGCCCATGCCCAGCTGGCGAGCGGAGTAGAGCATCGGAGTGTCGTAACCGCCTGCTGCTGCGCTGTTCGGCAGAGAGGCGCCAAGACCCACGAGGGCGGCGAGAAAGATCCAAGGTGCGCGCTTCATCATCATTTCGACTCCGGTGTTGGGCGCCAGACTACACGACCACTCTTTGGCGCGCATCTATCCGTCGGCTATCCTGTGGTCGATGTCACTTCGCAGCTCCCTCTCCCTCATTCTGGTCCTCGCTCCACTGTTTCAAGGCTGCGGCGATGACGACGTTTCTGGCGAGGATTCGGGCCCTGGCGTCGATTCAGGCGCTGGCGTCGATTCAGGCGCTGGCGTCGATTCAGGGCCGGAGCCCGATGCTGGACCCGGCTTTGACGCTGGGTCGGCGATGCCGGCGCACTGTGCGGACGGGCCGCTGGACGAGCCGCTTGCGCCATCGGAGTGTCAGCTCACGCCTCTCCCCTCCACGGGGGACATCGCTGAGGACTGTGTGCAGCGCATCAATCAGTTTCGGCGCGAGTGTCAGTGCCTGCAGCCGCTGGAGCGATGGCGCGATGGAGAGAGCTGCGCGGCGATGCACGCCGAATACGATGCCGACGGCCGCGGGGCGCACGCTGGGTTTCGCGACCAGATTTGCGAGAACGGCGGGCGGGGGCAGAACGAGTGTCCCAACTATCCAAGCGGCAGCATTCTAAGTGGATGCCTGCAGCAGATGTGGGACGAGGGCCCAGGTGAGCCGTTCATTGAACATGGCCACTACATCAACATGACGAACCCACAGCACAGCATGGTGGCTTGTGGACAGTTCGTGACGGCTGAAGGTCGCGTCTGGGCGGTTCAGAACTTCCGTTGAGACCGCTCTGCTGAGCCGCTCTGGCGCAGTGGCCTCGTGCCAAAGCGCGCCATGAGCTCGAGCTCGAGCTCACTTTGCGCGAGATCCCTCGTTGGCACGCTCTCTGCTCTAAGCAGGCACAGCTATGAAATACTCTGCCTGCCTTATCTTGCTCTCCGCCCTTCCCGCCTGTTTCACATCTACCGGTCTGGATGAGAATGGCTGCGAGCCAAATCCGTGTGAGTACAACGTCGTCGATTTCTGCGAGATCTCTCGCGAATGCGAAGAGCTTGCTTGGTGCGGTGGGACGATCTTTTGTGAGTTCACGAGCCCACCACCGGTCTGCACGGAGCCTCGCCCGGCGTGTGCAGACAGCGTCGAAGTCGTATTCTGCCCGCCTGGGGCCAACTGCACTTCCTTCGAGTGGTGCGGAGAGACGCTCTACTGCGCGAGTGAATCCTGCGACGCTGCGTTTCCGCCATCGTGTCCCGATGGGGCGACACCGAGCGACATTCCATGCGCGGAGGACGAGTTTGGATGCACAGCGATGACGGGCTGCGACGAGGGATACTACTGTCACAGCCCCTTCGATTGCTTCGACCCTGAGTTCACCGCGTGCGATGAAGCCACCTCCACGGTGTGGGCCATGAGCGAAGGAGAGTGCCCCGACTTCGACGACGGCGCTTTCTGCTACGACTCTCTGTATTGCGGCTCGCCCTACTACTGCGTCACGGCGTGTGCTCCCGGTGATGAAGAGGTGTTTCATCCTTCGGAGTGTGTGAATTCAAACGACTGTTATGAGTCGCAGCCTTGGCGTGATGATCTCCCACCGTCATGGTGCCAAGGCGGCGGCGGCCCTACTTGTCGAGCCATCCCCACCTGTGAAGGCGGAGAAGAGATCCCCCTCGACGGAGGTTGCGACGACGACGGATACTGCGAGTACCGATCCGAATGCAGCACGACAATCCAGTGCTACTTCGGGATCGTCGTGGGCTAGGTCGAACTTTTTAGCGACCGAAGAGCACGAGCTGGGGCCCGGCGATGGTCGCGAAGTCGGTGCCTAGAAACGGCAGGATGGCATTCGTGGCAGGCGCCAGCTGCTTGTCGAGGTAGTGAGCGTAGTCTGGTGGCGCGTGAGGCAAATCGACGGGCTCGGGTCCCGCCGAGGTCATCAGATAGCGAATCTCTCGCGCAGGCCGACCCAGCTTGCGGGCGGCCTGAACGTGCGGCGGGACGTTTCGCTCGTAGTCATCCAAGGGGCGTCGCAGACGCTTGCGGTAGACGAGCTCGTCATCGAACTCCCCGGCGCGCACTTGGCGAGCGATGTTGAGCAACCATCCTTCGTATTCTTCGTCTTCGAAGATGCGGCGGAAGAGCTCGCGCTGGACACGTCGGGCCAGCGGCGTCCAGTCTGTTCGCGCCGCCTCGAGCCCTTTCACGATGACGCGGGTACTCCCGTCTTCTTCGCGCACCAGACCTGCGTAGCGTTTCTTGCTTCCTTTGCGTGAGCCGCGGATCGTCGGCATCAAGAAGCGCATATAGTGCGTCTCAAACTCCACCTCGAGACCGGACTCAAGATCGTGCTCTTCTCGCAAGCGCTCCCGCCAGTAATCGTTGAGGGCGCTTGCTGTTTGTTCGCCGATGTCTAGGCACGCGTCTTCGGGCTTGTCGCCGACGAGGACAAAGAGCGAGTCCGTGTCGCCGTAGATGACCCTCAGGCCGCGCGCTTCGATGAAGGCGCGGCTCTCGGTGATGATCTCGTGACCGCGCAATGTAATGGAGCTCGCCAGCTTTGGGCTGAAGAAGCGGCAGCCGGGAGTGCCGAGGACGCCGTAGAACGAGTTCATCAAGATCTTGATCGCTCTGGAACGAGCTGCGTCGCCACGCGCTTTGGCTTCGTCACGGGCGGCCCAAAGCCCCGTGATGATCTCCGGGAGCAAGTGTCGCTCACGCGCAAAGCTGCCGCCTTCGAAGCCTGGTACGGGCTCCGCGCCTGGAAACGCTAAGCCCATGGGGTCGATGGCGAAGGTGCGAATAATGCTGGGGTAGAGGCTCTTGAAGTCGAGGACGAGGACGTTCTTGTAGAGGCCTGGTGCCGAGTCGAGGACGTAGCCGCCAGGGCTCGTGACCACGTCGCGGGAATCGCCAACATCTGGCGCGACGTGTCCGTGTCGGTGAAGGCGCGGCAGGTAGAGGTTGTCGAAGGCCGCGACGGAACCCCCCTGACGACCCATGGGGAGCCCCGTCAGTGCTTGGCGTTCTTGGGCGAAGCCGAGCAGATCGGCGCTCTCAAAGATATCGAGGACGAGCTTTGAGTCCTCAAGGTTGTACGCCGCGAGTGCGGCTTTATCTTCGGCGAAGAGGCGCCGGATCTCTTCTACGGGGTTGGCCGAGTGATCGATCTTTTTTCCGCGCGAGAGCAGCGCCTCGGCGACGTCCTGCAGACGAAAGCTCTCGAAGGAAAACGTGGCGGCGCGAAGCGTGGCGATGCCGTCGAGAACAACGCGACCTGAGACCCGCGCGATGCCGGGCTGCTGTGCGCTGCGGGGTTGGAGCACTTTGGCGCGTTCATCGTCACGCCCGATGGCAAAGACGACGTTCTGTTCTTTGCACTTTCGCTCGAGCGTCGTGAGGTCGAAATCGACGACGTTCCAGCCCGTCAGCACATCGGGGTCCACGTGTCTGACGTGGGCGATGAAGGCGTTCAGGAGCGCCTGCTCGTCGGGAACGTACTCGACGTAGTCGATGGCTGGGCCTTCCCCCTGCATCCAAACGCGCTCTCCGCCGGCGCCCGCCGCCGATATCGAGAGCAGGTCTCCTTCGAACCCATCCGTCTCGATGTCGAAGGCCAGAACCGAAAGAGTCGGCACGTAGTCGCTCGCTTTGATGCGCGGGTCTGTGAACTCAAGGTAGCCGTTCCGCTCTTGTGACTCACCGCGAATGCAAAGGCCGCCGGTGATGAATCGCTCCATTAGGAAGCGATCGTGAGCTTTCACGTCGCCTTCGAACGTGCGGTGCATCGTCGCGCGGAGGTCGTCGCGCTCGCGGTAGAGATCGCGCTGACGCGAGAAGTAGAGCGCGTCCACGGGCTTGCCGCGGAGGCTGGTCATCTCGAGTTCTTTGCGTCGCCCGCTCGAACTTGGCACTTGCCGTTCGACAAACATGACGGCCTCTTGTCGTGTAAAAACAAGGCGAACCGGGCCCGCTTCGGATGCGCACCAGAAGATGAAGCGCAAGCTGTCTTGGCGGTCGTACCAGCTTCGAGTCAGCAGGAACGCGTCGAGGGTTCGCTCCACGCGGAGAGCTTACGAGAAGAAAGAGCGCAAGCGCTGGAAGAAGCGGCCGAGACCTGTCGCTTTCTTCTTTTTCTTCTCTTTCTTCGGTCCGGTGTACGAATCCAGACCCGCGATGGCCTTGTCGGCGCCTTCTTCGCGGTTGATGTAGACCGCGAGACCGCGGCCCGACGCGACGTGGGCCGCGCGAACCTCTAAGAAACACTGCTCATCGAGGACGAATAAGAGCTCAAGCTCGCTGCCGGCGGGTCCGGACGGGATCTCTTCGACCATCAAGGTACCGAGGTACTCGTTGTCCGCCGCGTCCGGATGCTCTCCTTGAAAAAGAGGCAGCCGAAATGTGTCTTGATCCGCTTCTTCGGTCCGCACGGTGAAAGAGCGTTCGAAAGGAACCTGCGTGTTTCGCGGGACCAAGCGCTGGAATATGCGGCCCTTGCTGGCCACACCGATGCTTAGCGGCAGCACATCAAGGAGCTCCACTTTGCTGCCGGACTCCGCGAGTCGAGCGGCTCCAAGAGCGACGGCTTCGTCGGGATTGATGCGGCGACTCGGGCGGCGCCCGAAGTACTCTTCAACACGCTCCGGCACCAACGCCATGCGCGTCATCCCCCCCACCAAGAGCACATCGTTGATGTCATGCGGCGCGAGCTTGCAATCGCTCAGGGTCGCCGCGGTGATCTCGATCAAGCGGTCGACGAAGCTGCCGGAGAGCTTATCGAGGGTCTCCCGAGTGAGCGTCGCGCGCAGCTCCCGTGGCTCATCGTTGACGCGGGAAAAGTAGGGAAGGTTGACGGCAACCCGCTTCTGAATGGAGAGGTCTCGCTTGGCGATCTCCGCGGCGTCGCGAAGACGGGCGAGTTGCTGCGGCGTCGGCTCGAGCGTCATGCGTTCGACGCGCTGAAACTCTTCGATGAGATAGTTGGCGAGGAGGTCATCGATGTCGATGCCGCCGAGGAAAGCGTCGCCACCCGTAGCGAGCACCTCAAAGCGATTCTTGCCAACCTTGAGTACAGAGACATCGAAGGTGCCGCCGCCCAAGTCGAAGACGACCAAGGTGTGCTCGTCCCCGGCATCATAACCATAGGCGACGGCCGCAGCTGTCGGCTCGGGGACGATGCGATCGACGCTCAGCTGAGCGCTTCGGGCTGCTCTGCGGATAGACTCGCGCTGTGCTTCGCCAAAGTAGGCAGGCACCGTGATGACGGCCCGGTGCACCTTTTGTCCAAGATGTCGCTCGGCCACATCGCGGACCTCGGCGAGGAGATACTCGGCGACCTGCTCAAAGCTGATGATGCGACCGTTGAGGGATGCGCCAAAACGGTGGTCCTCAGTCTCGACAAGAGGGTACGCGAACGATGACTGGTACTCATCCGCGATCTCGGCGGTAAAGGCTCGGCCTACGAGGCGCTTGCTGCCGTAGATGGTCTCATGCGGGTACATGATCATCCGCTTCGCCGCGGGATGCCCGACGACGATGCGGGAATCGATGACTGTGAGAACCGAGGGAACGGTGTTTGTTCCAAAGCGCGTTGGGATGATCTGAGGAACTCCGTCGATGACGGCGGAAGCGCAAGTATTGCTGGTGCCCAGATCGATCCCGATCGTCAGGCCGTGGGCGCCGGTTCCGGATACGCGCGTCGCGACGCGAGCTTTCCGCTGGGACTGAGACGCCACGGAAGGAGGAGCATCTTCACGGGGCCGGCCCATCGTCCGCGGACTCCGCGACTCGCGCAGAGGGGGGGCCGCAGGTGTGAAGGATGTGCGTTGACGAGACGCAGCGGAAGAACGCGGTTTCGGCGGGGACAGACTCAGCTCCGACGCGTCGCTCTCAAGAGCGGGAGGCTCTTGCGCTGCCGCATCTCCAGCCCGCGGGTACGGCGTGAGCGGAGGGTTGGAACCCATCCCGAGGGCGCCGGGTTCGTAGACCGGCGGAGTCCACGAGCCCGGATCGTAGCGTGGTGGAGGTTCGGAGGGTGGCGACGGATCCCACTTCGGCAGTTCTGGCAGCTCGAACGCTGGCTCCGGAGAAAGCGGAGGAGGCGGCTCGGTCTCGGCGGATGAATGCTTTGTCTCCTCGACGGGATCGTCCGGCTTCGTGCCGAGAGGCGGGAACGAGACGTGCGTGTTCGATGGCCTTTCGTCTCGCTCGATGTCGAAGCTGTCTTGCGTGGAGGGCTGCGTGGGCTCCGAAGGCTCCGAGGGTAGCGCTGGGGGGGACGCCGGCAGGGCTGGCGGCAGGGCTGGCGGGGACGCAGGCAGGGCTGGCGGGGACGCCGGCACGGCTGACGGAGGCGCCGAAGGAAAGGCTGAAAGGCCGAAAACGGGCAGGCTCGTGCGGCCTTCGGGGTCAACGCTGAGTTCAGACTCCTCGACGGAAGGCCAATCCGACGGTTCTCCCTGTTCTTCGGGGAACGCTGCGTCCACCGACGACGGACGAACATCGGGCTCCCTCAACACAGGCGAGGGCGGAGCCGAACCGAGAATCATCTCTGGTGCGGCGTCGTCAGCGTACTTTCCCTCTGCCGGCACGACACTCGCAGGACGTTCAAACTCGCTCGTCACTCTCCGCTCGGCGGCGAGGGCGTTCCCGCGGAGTGTCTTGTTTGTGGAGACATCGTGGGTCGGTCCTGGTGCGTCGAGCTTGGGCGCGGGACCAAGCTTCGGAACCGGTAGGCTGGGGCGACGCGGCGCGGGGACCGAAGAGCGGCGAAGCGGTGGCTTCGCCAGGAGCTCAAGGCCGATGCCGGCTCCCTGATGCTGAAACATGATTCGGCACGAACCCTCACGAACAAGGCTACCGTCCCCGTCGAGAAGTTCGTAGGCCCCGCGTGTTTCAGGACCGTGAGACGTGGCCAATATGACGAACGCCGAAGTCCCAGTCACACGACGCACCGGAGCCTCCACCGGCGCCGTCGTGCCCTGAGAGGTAAGCCACGTCAGTCGTATGTGTGTCGGAACATCAGCCATTGACCCAAAATGCTATCGATGTCCGCACCAAAGGGGAAATAAATGCCACATATGGGATAAACGGCGGCGATCGAGTCTAACGAGTCAGCGTTTTGCCACGCTGGTGATCTCGTAGCCAAAAGGACGGTCTGCGTGGCGGAGTTCGTCATCCCAGGCGAGCACTTCAGACCACGGGGGCCGGTCGAAGACGATGCCTGCGGCGCCGGCGCGGAGAAATGCGTAGACGAGCCCGCCGAATTTCGCTTCGTAGGAGACCTCATCGCTCAGACCGAGCATTCGCACGACGCCGAGGGTGTAGAGACGCGCTTGTAGGCCGTAGTTGGTGGCGACGTGCTCCGAAAGGCCGGACCCATCGAGGGCGACGCGATCGCTCTTCCAGTCGAGAAAGTAGGTCTTGCCGGCGTGCTCAAACACGAGATCGACGATGCCCCGGATGACGCCGCGCCTTATCGCGTGAGGCGCGAGCTGACCGAGTGGTGGATGGTCCGCTTCGGGGATGGGGTAAAAGATCTCCATCTCGGCGCTCTTGTTTTTGATGCTCGCGAGGCCGCCCGGGAACGCCTCGTCGCCGAGCTCAATGGGCGCTCGCAGGGCACGCCACAGTAGACTCGCCGCGGGCTTCACATGCACGTCGTCGATGCCCTGGCGACGCGCACTTTGCTGGAGCCAAGGCGCGCTCTCCGCGATCCACTCTTCCTCGGGCAGCTCCCCGAGGCGCTCGAAGTCCAAGTGCTCAAGAACTTCATGAAGGAAGATGCCCATGCCAGCGCCGCCCGGCAGGGTGGCGAGGTCGGACTCGGACTCGGCTTCCTCAGCGCCCTCCATCGGACGTTCCTCGCCGGCGAACTCTTCGGGCTTGGCATCGTCCATCGCCGTTGGGGGCGGAATATAGCCCGCGTCGGCGGACGCTTTGATGCGCGTGTAGGAGGTGATGGTGAAGCCGGCATGCGCCGCGCGAAGAGCATCAAAGTCAGGCACGGGCCCCGTCGCCGGCTCCGGTGGGGCGACCGGTGCTGCCGGCGCTGGTTCGACTTTCAGCTCGATGGGAAGCACCTCGTACTCGACTTTGGTGCCATCGATGAAGCCCGAAAGCGCCAGCTGCTCCAGACGCGTGTCGAGCCACCGGTAGGGACCTTGGAGCGGCCCGTAACGACGGCGGGCGCCCAAGAGTCCGGCGTGGCTCGCTGGTGGCGCACCAAAGTAGGGCGCATAGAGACGTCCTTTGGCGCGTGTGATGGCGACGTAGAGAAGGCGTTCGTCTTCTTCACGCGCTTCTTCTTCGGCGCGCGCGGCGGCTTCGGTGGGGAGTGGCGGTAGCCAGGCTTCGCGAACGCGCACATCTTCGTCGACGGCGTACGCGACGACGGGCTCGTACGGACTCCTCGAGCCGGAGCGCGTGAATCCACCGGCGAGAAAGACGACCGGCGCTTCGAGACCTTTCGCTTTGTGCATCGTCAGGAGCTGGACCGCGTCGCCCTCACCCGCAGCGCGCTGCACCGTGCCTCCGCGCACGGGTTCCGCGCGCCCGTCGATGAACGCCTGAAGAAGCGCGATGCTCTCGTGAATGTCTGCGCTGGCCCCGCGTTCTTCGATGAGGATCTCGACGAGGTGTTCGTAGTTCGTCAACGCGCGCGCACCATGGGGGCGGTAGAGCAGGCGACGCACGAGGCCAGACTCGACGAGGATAGCGCGCAGCAGACCCGTCTCGCGACGCTCGGCTCGGCGGTGCCAGGAGTGCAGTCGCGCGACGAGGGGATTTTGCGCATCCGCGCTCCGGCAAGCTTCGACGTCTTCGAGGGGGACCTCAAAGAAGTCGCTCAGCCAGGCCCGCAGTCGCGTGGCACCGTCACTTGGGTCGGCGACGGCTTGGAGCACATCGAGGAGCGCGCGAGCTTCACCGGTTTCGAAGAGGCCGTCTTGCTTGAAGAACGCAAAGGGCACGCCGGCATAGGTGAGTTCAGCGGCGATGGCGTCGGCTTCGTGGGCGTTTCGCACCAGCACGTGCATGTCCGAGTAGCGGATGGGTCGCGTGACGCCGTCGATGTGCATGCGAAGAGAGCCCGCCGCAATCTTGCGGGCTTCGTCGGCAATCCGGGCGCCAAGGGCGCGGCGCATATCGGCGGCGGCGGGCTTTTCTTCGCCGGCGGGCTGCCACAACATCAGTGAAGGTGCGTCGTGGTCCTCTTCGTCGAGGAGGCGGCGAGAAGGGTCGCCAGCGCGCACGGGATGATCGTAGCGAACTGTGCCCTGGAAGAAGCCCTCGCCTTCATCGGCGCCGGTGAAAATGTGGTTATAGGTCTCGATGAGGCGCGACGTGGAGCGGTAGCATTCTTCGAGATGAACGACGGCGTTTCCGCGTGTGAGCACGTCGCGGGCTTCGTAGTAGGTGTGGACGTCGGCGTTTCGAAACCCGTAGATGGCCTGCTTGGGGTCACCGATGATGGTCAAGGTACCGGTGGCCCCTTCGTCGACGAAGAGCTTCCGAAAGATGGACCACTGGATATCGTCGGTGTCCTGAAACTCGTCGACGAGCGCGTGTCGGTATTGGGCGCGGAGCGCTTCGACGAAGGGTCCGGCGTTCGGGTCGTGGACGGCTTTAGCGACAAGGCTGAGCATGTCATCGAAGTCGAGCTGAAAGCGTTCCGCTTTCTGCGCTTGAAGGCGCTCAGCAACACGTGGAACGAGGCGATGAACAAGGACGCCGAAGAGCGGGGGCGCCACGCTAAGGAGATCGAGAACCAAAGCCTGGGCCTCCGGCGCGTCCATCAGGCGCGCCGGGACCCAAAGGCGCGCGCCTTCGTTTTGCACGACCTGGCGACGGCCCCAGCGATCGATGGCGAGGAGGCCTTCGAGGACGTCGCCACCAGCGTGCTTGCGCGCGAGTGTTTGCAGCGCTTCGAGCTCTTTGGTGATTCGCTGAAGTACGTCGCTTCGACGAACGCCGCCCTTCGCGAGGTCCACGAGCGGCGTTTCGCTCACCCTCTGGAGCGCCGAGGCGAAGCGCTCTTCATCCCATGCGGGGTGCACGCGACCGCGCTCGTGATGCCAGCGGTAAAGCAGGCTCTCGAGGCGGTCGACGTCGATGCTCTCGAGGACACCCAGGAGCACGCGGCGCTCCGTGGAGTCTTGGGCCAAGAGCGAACGCAGCTCATCGCGGAACGCTGCGCCGAAGGCACGGCGGGGTTCGACAAGCTCGTGGCCAAAGGGGCGCTTGGAGCGGAACGCGTGGTCACTGAGGATGCGCTGGCAGAAACCGTGGATGGTGGAGATGGGTGCGCGCTCAAAGCCGACGAGTGCGTCCATGAGCCGAGCGCGCGCGGCGTCGTCGATGAGCCAGGCGGGTTCATCCGCGGACGCTTCTTTCTCCATGCGCACGATGCGCGAGAGCGTCTCCCGAACACGGCGTGTCATTTCCCGCGTGGCCTTCTCTGTGAAGGTGACGACGAGGACTTCGTCGACGCGAGCGCCGGCGATGATCTTGTCGACGAAGAGGTGCTCAAGGGTGAACGTCTTTCCGGTGCCCGCCGACGCCTCGATGGCGGCGAAGCGCCCCTCTGGGAGACGGTCGAGAATAGCGGGCCGCGGGTATCGCCGAATCACGTGGCACCCCCTTCGTTCATCTGCGCCGCGGCGAAGAAGGGGTTGAAGCGTTCGAGGGCCAGTAGAAAGGCATCCTCCGGCTCAAGAAAGGGTAGCTGGTCAGCTCCGCGCAAGGGCCCCCACTGGGGTATGCTGCCTCGGCGACACGCGACGCTCGCTTGGTGAAGTTTCTCCGGCGTCGCCGTGGCCCAACTGCGCGCGAGGCGGAATACGGCTTGGCACGGGAGATAGTAGGCGTGCTCTCGGCGCAAGAGCGAGGAGACGAGACGACCTAACCTGCTGCGTGCTTCGTCCTGGGTCATGCCGGTGAATCGCGTCGACGCTTCCCGCGCGGCGTCGCCGCTGTAGAGAACGAGGGCTCGATGGGAACGCGCGCCTGCGGCGTCTTTCGAAGTAGCCCCGGGGTCCGCCGCCAGGGCGAGGGCGTCGAGGTAGCCGCGCAGCGCGTAGCGCAGGCGCTCATTGAGCAGCTTGCCGCCGGGCGGTGCAGACCGCGCGAGAAGGAGGAGTGACGAGTGGCCTTCTTCGACGAGGGCTTCGGTGCGGCCGACGAGACGGATGGGAACGACGCGACCTTCGAGCTCGACTTCGATCTCGATGGCGGGGCGGACGATCGCGCTCTCACCGTGGGCCCGGCCGCTTCCAAAGCGAACACGCGTCGGCTCACTGTGAGAATGCACGGCGCTCATGTAGGCACGCTGCCAGGCTTCAAGGTTCTTCGCGTCGTCTTCGCGAGCACGCTCCGCCAGAATCCCCAGGGGCCAGCGGCCCATCGCCGCCAAACGCGGGACCTCCTCGTCGTACACGCTCAGCGGCTTGCGGCGCTCACGGAGGCCGGTCTCGAAAGCGCTTCTCAACACTTTGCTGCGATCGAGCTTTTCGGCACGGAGGGGCTCGTCGCTCTTGCCGGAGCGCGCTTCTTCGCGCTGGTCGTCGAGGCGAAGGACGGCGCGCGCCCAGCCCTGGGCGGGGGCTTCGAGGAAGTAGCGCAGAGACGCCAGGCTGATCTCGCGGACGGTATCGCTGCGGCGAGTGGGCAGAGCCGAGAGCGCCAGCAGGTCGCGAAGCGCCACGTCTTCGCGGAGGTCAAGGCGCTGGGGCGCGGCCGCGGCTTTGGCTTCGGCGACGCTCTCTCGGAGCGCCGCGTCCGCACGCGCGCCTTCGTGACGCCGGAGCGTCGTGCGGCGGCGAACCAACGCGTGATCTTCGGGCAGGACATAGTGACGCTCCATCATGTCGAGGAGACGACCCACTACCGGCGAAGGCGGGATGGCATCTCCCGTCAATGGGTCACGCGCCACCCAGCTCACGTGAAATGAGTCGCGGGCGGAGAGCAGCGCCTCCAGGAAGACGTACTTGTCGCGCTCACTGGGGGAGACATCACCGAGGGCACGCTTGACGCCGCGGAGGTCCAACGGATCGCGGCGCTCCGAGGAGGGAAACCGCCCTTCGCCGAGCCCGAGGGCGAAGATGCGCCGAAAAGGGATCGCACGCATCGGCGCCAGGGCCGAAACGACGACGCCGTCTGCAAGGTATTCACCACGCGCGCCGCCGAGCCGATCGAGGGCCGCACGAAGAAGTTCCGCCGCTAGACGAAAGCCGACTGGCTCGACGAGGCCACCCTCCCCCAGCGCGTCAGCGGCCTGAAGGCAGCGGCGTAGTTCAGACTCTTCGCGGGAGTCGCTGGGGCGAAGGTAGGCGCGGAACATGCCCGCGAAGAACACGCTCCAGTCGGCGATGGGGAGGCGCGCCTCACGGGCGAACTTCACGTCGGCGCAGAGGGAACGGATAAGCGCGGCGAGCCAGGGGCCTTCGTCGTCACTGTGAGTGGTCGCGGAAAAGTAGCGCTCATCACCCACGACGATGGACGCGTCTTCATCCATGAAGGCGCCGAGGGATAAGCGGCGCACGCCTTGATCCCAGCTCACCAAGTCGCTCTTGATGTACGTGCCTTCGTGGTCGCTTGCGTCGAGGCCATGGAAGATGCCCAAGGAGTCGATGAGGGACGCCCAGGAGGCGCTGCCCGCTTTGGGGGTGTGCGTGGCGGGGTGCATCAACACTTCGAGGAGATCGGGGCGGCGCATGGCGCTTGTGGGCAGGTCGACGAGGAGAGCCGCCGCTTCGACGATGCGGCTCTCGCTCAAAAGCGGCAGGTCGACGACGTGGTGGGGGAGGTCCTGAGCTTCGCGAAAGATGGCGCTGAGGTGCGGCAAGTACGCGCTGCGATCCGAGGGCGGAACGAAGACCGCGATGTCGTTGAAGCGAAGGGTGGGATCTTCGCGTACGGCGGACCAGATCGCTTCGGCTGTGACCTCCAGCTCGCGTCGTACGTTGGGGCACTCCGTCGCAACAACAGAGCCGTCCGCGGGCCCAGGTGCGGTGCGAAGGGTGCGCTCGAGGATGTCTTTCTGCATGCGCGCGAGGACGGTGGCGTGACCTGGGTCGATGAAGCGCGGCTCGAAGTCGGCGCCGCTCATCTCGTTGAGAAGGAGCACATGCTCGCGGCCGGGGCGGCCCCAAAACGTGAGCGCCGGCGGGTCGTCACCGAGGAGATGCGGATGCTCTTCGACATCCGTGTCGCCGCGAGCGCTCTGACGCGTGGGCAATACGCGGGAACGCTCGTGTTCGCTGGGAAGGTCTTCCCAGAACTCCATGCACGGGTTCAGTGTGTAGAGCGCGAGCTCCGTGCGCTCTCCGAGGGCTGCGAAGAGCCACGAGTAAACCGGCGCGACGTAGCTGAGCCCGAAGACGTGGAGAACTTCCGGCAGAGGGCCCCCTTGTTGGCCACTCAGCGCACGAAGGTGAGCGGCAAGAGGACGGCGCTCGCTGCGACGGCGGACTTCGCGGTAGAGGGCGCGCTGCCAGATGGCGTCGTCGAGCTGCGCGGGTGTCGCATTCGCTGGGAGCCCGAGGTTCCCGGAGTCACCTTCCCAGACCTTGAGGAGCGCCGGCCTCGAGAGCGCGTAGCCCTCGAAGAGCGTGGCCATGCGCATAGCCAGCTGGGCGCGACTTGCATCGCGAGCGCCTTCGCTGAGGGCAGCGTCGAGGTATTGGAGCAGAGGTGAGAGCTCAGGTTGCGCGAGGGCCGCGTCATCGAGGAGCACAGCCAGCGTGGCGGCTTCGAAGCTGCGGCGGCCGAGAGGGTAGTCCCCACGCTTCGAGACCCACTTGGCCGCAAAAGACTCAAGGCGGTGGAAGCGGAAATTCGCCGCGACGCCCATCGCTTCGGCGCAGCGGACTTCGAGGAAACGCTCCACGTGGCGGCCGGGAACGATGAGCTCGATAGGGACGAGGGGCGACGTTTGGCGACGTTGCTCGCGTACGCGGTCCACGAAGGCTTCGAGGAGTGCTTCGGTTTGGTTGGCGTAGACGAGGCGGAGCACGGGCTACGGTGGCACAACACTTCGCTTGTCTCAATTGTCATTGGCTGGGCTCTTTGGGTTCGTTCAAGGCTCGGGGTGAACGTCCGGTTCGGGGCGAGCACGCGTGAACCCAATGCGATTCGTCCCGCTTTACATCACCGCCCCATGCTACGCGTGCGTGGGGACGGGGCCCGCGTGCGTGGGGACGGGGACCGCGTGCGTGGGGACCGGGGACCGCGTGCGTGGGGAGGGGACCGCGTGCGTGGGGACGGGGTCATGACTATGACCCTTGGAGGTGCGTAGGGTCATCATAGAGTCATAGTCATGACCCCGTCCCCAATTCCCTCGATTGATGGTCCCCAATTCGCTCGATTGACGTTGGTGGGCATCCGCCGGATAACTCTAGCTATGTGTCGTCTGTACGCGCGCGTTGGAAACGCTCGAACGCTTCTTGAGGAGATGGTGGGCGCGCCCCACAGCCTCGAGGTCCAAA
>JBLHKB010000067.1:0-18426 GCA_047619315.1 Polyangiales bacterium | reverse complement strand
GGATCCATCGACATGGAGTGTGGAACGTTTCCGCTCGGCCCCGAGCGCGGCGGTATCGTTCTCAACGAACCTGCGGACGTGATGTCCGCGGGCGTTCATCCGACCTGGGACACCATCGCCGCCCCAGACCTCGCGTTCTTCAGAGCGATGGGTTACGCCGTCGTCCCCTAAACGACGAGCCGAAACTCGATGCGCCGAACTTTCGATGCGAGGGGAACGTCAAACCCGCCGGCCGGAGGGCGGAGACTCAGCGCAGGAATAGACGCGGGTCATCTGGCCTCGCATCGAGGTGAAAGTGATCCCTGTGCCCTTCGTTGTAGTTGGGCGTCAGCACGGACGAAAAGAGGTCTGACGCCGAGAGAGCACACGCGACGTTGCGGAGTACGCCAGCCGTCCCAGCGGGTGGGCCGCCGGCGCAGGTTCGTCGCATGGGCGTGGCCTGGTAGTCCTCGGCGACATCAAGCCAGCCGTCGTCGGTCCAGAAGCGAGAGAGGTCGAGGGCCAGGCCCATTCGGTGGAAGCTCGTCGAGGGATAGGTTCGGAAGGTGGAGAGAATCTCGACGCCTCGAATGTTCTCGTCCGCGAGAATTTGCATGAGCGCCGGGAGCCGAAGGGCCAGTTCACAGGCGATCACGAAGGGGCGCTCTTCATGCGTTTGTCGAAACCAGACCCCGCCGATGGGTCCGGTGATTTCCACCGGCGCTGGCACGAGGGATGTCAGTTCGCGACTCGGCCGCGCGGCGATGCCGGCTGTGCGCAGGGCTTCGTAACACTCCGCTGCGGGCCGCACGGACCAGCGAGCTTCCTCGACGTTTCGCCACTCGGCGCCGCCGATGGTCGCGCGATAGTTCACGAAGTTCGGTACCAGCGATGCGATGCGGCGAGCGGCGTGGCCCGCTTGGTCGCTGTCGGGAGCGAGAAACGTGGTCGTCGCAGAGGGAACCGCCGGAGCTGGGGGGACGGGAAGTCCGGGGACCGTCTCTTCTTCATCATCCGGTCCTGAACCGTCGTTCTCTGGGGATTCAGGCTGCCCAGGGAGCTGCCATCGGCCGTTGAAGTTGCCCGTGGTGCGCAAACGGCTGCGGCCTGCCGCGCGTCGCTGCGGGCCCCGAAGTTCACGTCCATCGTAGACCGCGTAGTCCGGCAAGAACTCCGGCAGCTTGTTGCCACGGCTCACATCATCCGCCGTCACCGCTCCCTGGACGATCAGATAGCGGTGCGGCGCGAGTGGGTTCGGGTACACGAATCGAACGCCGACATCACGTCCGGCGAAACGTTCGCTCCCCACCATCACCGCGTCTTCTTCGAGCTTGATGGGCAACGCGCCCGCGACCCGCGTCAGCACAGAGTTCGAACCAGGTGTCGCGTAGAGCACGACATGCGCGTCCTGCATCATTTCGTCCGTGAGCTCCGTGTCCGCGACCACGGTTTGGCTCAGGTCCCACGACCAGAGCGGCCAGCCTCTCGCGCCGCGTGTCGCCGCGCGCCGGAGTTTGTCCGTGTCGTCCTCGTTCTGAGTGCCGTACACGTGGATCATGCGCTCGTAGTAGGCATCAGAAATCGGTCCGCTCAACCCTGGTACTTTGCGCAGACCATCCGTTGGCGCGAAACCCGCGCGCCAATCGCTGCCTTCCTTGGTCATGTAGAAGCGCGTCCCCAGCGCGGCTCTTGGACCTTCGTACACGACGTCGCCATCGACGGTGATGCGCGTGGTGTCGCCTGCGGGCATCGTGGCGATGTGCAGCGAGAGCGAGGTCACACCGCTCGATTCGATCGTCACGTTGCCATCTTCGCCAACGACGGCACGAACACGGCCTAGCTCAGGAAATGTCTCGAGGCGCTCGATGCTTACCCAGTGCTGTCGGGCAGCGCGGTAATCACCGCTCACGACGCGCACTTCGCGCGGGCGGGGGTCACGATGCGTGTCGGCAAGACTCGAATACACCCGCCCGTGCCGATGAACCCGATAGAGAATGTCGTGCCCCGCATCGAACCAAGTCTCGTGCGCCGTCACGCCGTCGAGGCGAGAGAGCGCCCGGGTATAAGCTTCGACGTACGCCGGCCGCATGGGGCCTCCATCTTCGCGCCCGTGGTAATAGCGGAAGGTCGTGTTGATGACGTTCTCCGCCAGGTCGATCCCACTGTAGCGGCGTATTTCGTTCGTTGTGACTTCGCGAAGGCCGCCGCCGGTGTACTGCAGCCAGCTCGGCGCACCGGCCATGGCTTGGACCGTGGCAAAACGCCAAGAGTGCCGGGAGCCGATGGCGTAGGCGCCAACTCCTCCATTGGAGAGCCCGCCGAGGACCACTTGGTTTTCATCGACGTTGTAGTGACGTTCCACGTCGTCCAACACATCAAGGACGTCCTGCTCGCCCATCCAGCGCCACATGATTTGGCCGAAGCCCGTGGGTGCGACGACGATCCAGTCCGGGGTCCAGCGTGGCGTGAATTCGTCGTAGACGTGCTCGTCGTAGGTGAGCCAGTCCATGTTGTTGCCGAGGACGACGCCCAAGAACAGGTTTCCATTCGAGGACCCACCGTGAAGTGCGATGTAAACGGGATACGCACGGGAGGGGTCGTAGTCCGCTGGCAAGTAGATGGCGTAGCCCTGAAGCACGTTGCTGATGGGAGAGCGATATCCGCGGTTGACGATCTCGCCTTTCGCGAGGGGGAAGGGGTCTTGCCCAGCCTCCATGCGCTCCAGGTAGCGCGTCGCGCGCCGACGCCATTCAGGCGCTTGTTCTGCGTGGTTCGCTTCAATGCGATCCGCGGTATCGAGCATATGGCGTACGGAAAGGACGGCGCCCTCGGGGACCGCGGCCGGGCGCGCGTTCTCCAACGCCATGAGCCGATCGCGAGCCGAAGGCTGAGCGTCGGCGTGCGGCATGCAGACGGCGAAGGCTGCAAAAAAAACGAAGGAAAACACCAAAAGGCGGGGCGTTGAGGCGAACACAACCTTGGTATGACCCCCTCGCCCATCGCTCCGCAACCAGGCCGCGCCGCTTCCCTCAGAACAACCTCGACCCCAGACCTCGCCCGCGGTATTGCCGGGAGCGTCGGCGTCAAATGAGCGTGGGCACGAAAGGACGAAGAGGATGAGTGAATTTCGGACTGAGAGCGACTCCATGGGCGATGTGCAGGTGCCCGCGGACCGTTATTACGGCGCTCAGACGATGCGTTCTCGAATGAATTTTCCCATCGGCGAGGACCGCATGCCGACGGAGATCATTCACGCCTTTGGCTACCTGAAGAAGGCCGCCGCCATCACGAACCACTCTCTCGGCAACCTCGAGGAGAGCGTCCGTGACCTCATCGTCAAAGCCGCCGATGAGCTCATCGCCGGAAAGCTCGACACTCACTTCCCCCTCGTCGTTTGGCAGACGGGCAGCGGCACCCAGTCCAATATGAACGTCAACGAGGTCTTGGCGAACCGCGCCATCGAGCTCGCCGGCGGGGAGCTTGGCAGCAAAACGCCGGTTCACCCCAACGACCACGTGAACCGCTCCCAGTCGAGTAACGACACCTTTCCAACGGCCATGCACATCGCCGCCGTCATCTCAGTCGAAGACAACCTGCTGCCCAACGTGCGCAAGCTGCGCGCCACCCTCGACGGCAAAGCGAAGTCGTTCCACGACATCGTCAAGATCGGACGAACACACCTCCAAGACGCGACGCCCATCACGTTGGGTCAGGAGATCAGCGGCTGGGTGGCTCAGCTCGACCACGCGATGGCTGCCATCGAGGTCACGTTGCCTCAGTTGCGGGAGCTAGCTCTCGGCGGCACCGCCGTCGGAACAGGTCTGAACACAGTGGAAGGCTATGACGTCAAAGTCGCCGCCAGCATCGCGGAGCTCACGGGCAAAAACTTCATCACGGCCACAAACAAGTTCGCATACCTCGCCGCCCACGACGCCTATGTCGGAACGTCCGGCGCCCTCAAGCAGCTCGCTGCGGCCTGCATGAAAATTGCCAACGACGTCCGCTGGCTCGCGAGTGGACCACGCTGCGGCATCGGTGAAATCCGCATTCCCGAGAACGAGCCCGGCAGCTCAATTATGCCTGGCAAGGTCAACCCTACCCAGTGCGAGGCCCTCACGATGGTCTGCTGTCAGGTCTTCGGAAATGACGCGACGGTGGGTTTTGCCGGCAGCCAAGGGAACTTCGAGCTGAACGTCTACAAGCCCGTGATGGCGAACGCGCTGCTCCAGTCCGTGCGACTCCTCGCGGATAGCTGCGCGAGTTTCGATGAGCGCTGCGCCGCAGGTCTCGAGCCGAACCGTGAGACCATTGAGTCGAAGCTTCACGAGTCCCTTATGCTCGTCACAGCTCTCAACCCGTACATCGGCTACGACAACGCGGCGAAGGTCGCGAAGCACGCCTACAAGAAGGGCAGCACACTTCGGGAGGCGGTGGAGGAGCTTGGGCACATGACCGGCGCGGAGTTCGACGCTGCCGTCAAACCTGGCGAAATGGTCGGACCGCTCAAGGTGGGCAGCAAGTGAGTGTCGTCGTCGAGGACTTCGCGCCGGGACAGCGCGTCAAAGAGTTCATCGACGTGGCCGGGCCGATCTACGCAACGGACCGCGCCTACATTGCGCCGCTTCGCATGGAAGTCACCGACCGCCTGACACCGGGAAAGAACCCCTTCTGGCTCCACGGCGAGGGACGCCTCTTTATCGCGAAGCGTCGCGGTCGGGCCGTCGGTCGAGCGTCGGCGACCATCGACCGAGAACACCTCAAGGTTCACGACGACGGCGCCGGCTTCTTTGGTTTCTTCGACACCGTCAACGACCAAGAGGTCGCAGATGCGCTCCTCGATGCCTGCCGCGCCTGGCTGCGTGCCAAAGGCATGACGACCATGCGAGGACCTCTCTCGCTTTGCATCAACGAAGAGTCCGGCGTTCTCGTCGATGGTTTCGACACGCCTCCAGCGCTTGCGATGCCGCATCATCGTGAATACCAACACCGTCTCATCGAGAACGCAGGCCTCGAAAAAGCCAAAGACCTCCTCGCGTGGAAGTACATCACGGGCGAGCCCCCAAAACGTGCGAAGCGAGCCTGGGACACCATCAATGCTTTGCCGGAGGTCACCTTCCGCAGCGTCGACCCCTCTCGCATGCGCGAAGAGCTGGACCTCGTTCTCGAGATCTTCAACGACGCGTGGGCTGAGAATTGGGGCTTCGTCCCCACCACGGATGCCGAGGTGGCCCAGGTGGCCAAGGACATGAAGCTCATCATCGACCCACGTCTCGCGTTCTTCGCGGAGATCGATGGAGAGGTCGCGGGGATGGTCATCTGCTTGCCGAATCTGCCGGCGTTGACCCATGACTTGAACGGTCGGCTCTTTCCTTTTGGCTGGGCCAAGATGCTCTGGCGTCTCAAGGTTGAAAAGCCAAAGAGCGCCCGACTGATGATGCTCGGCATCAAGCGGAAGTTCCGTGGGGTAAAACGCTACGGCGCGCTCTCGACGGCCCTCTACGCCGAGCTCGCATACCGCGGCATGCGTCACGGATACGAGTGGGCCGAGCTCAGCTGGACCCTCGAAGACAACCGCGCGATCAACCTGGGCATCAAGGCGATGCGCGGCAAAGTGTACAAGACCTACCGAATCTACGAGGAGACGCTCTAAGAGCGCAGACCTCAGAAGGAAACGATCATGCTCCCCTGGCTTCGAGTTCTACATATCATCGGTGTGACCCTTTGGATCGGCGGCGTCCTCTCCGTCGGCCTCGTCGGTGCGTTCGCGTCCGGCGAGCGACGTGTTCTAGCGGCAGCGCGCCACGCCTCTCTCCGCGTCGCCACGCCCGGGATGGTCCTCGCGTTTGTCGGCGGATTCACGATGTTCTTCGTAGGCCTCGACACGTACAAGTCTGCGGGCTGGGTTCATATGAAGATCACCCTGGCGCTCATCGCCGCCGCGCTGACGGGTGTGCTTAGCGGCAAGCTGCGCAAGGCCGCTGCCGGAGCCGACGTGTCGCCCGGCACGCTTCGGAACCTCTCTTTCGCCGTTCTCGCCTGCGCCCTCATCAACATCGTCATGGCGTTCCTCGGCCCTGTTTGGATGGGCTGAGTCGAACTGAGCCGAAACGCCCTGGAAGTGTGAACGAAACGCCTCACTTTCGGGCACGTCACGCTTGTTTTGTAGGCGCTTTCGCTTGGCATGAGTCTTGAGTACAGTTTGAGTATGACTAGCCTGCCTTTCCGCCTCTCGTTCCTTGCCCTGATGCTCCTTCAGGTCGCTTGCGGCAGCGATGAGCTGAGCGTGCGCGGTGAGGTGTTGGTCGGAGCGAACGGCGCAGACCACGTCTTTTCGTTCCCCAACATCACCAACCTCACGCCGGCGTCTTACGACCAAGAGGTCTTCTCAGGGAGCTGCGGTTACTTCGGAGACTCCGTCGTCGCCAGCATTATTCGACCTGGACGCGGGGGAGACGGGCTCTCCCAGTTCAACGTCGAGACCAACGCGGACGGTGCGGAGATCAGCGTCTCCGTGGATGGCATGTCCTACGAGGGGCAGTGCTCCATGAATGTGCTCTATCGTGACGAGGACGACGGTGTTTTTGCCGCCGAGTTTACCTGCGATGAACTGGGCCGACTCGGCGGAGCCGGCGACGCGGCCACTCTCACCGGCGAGCTCCACTTCGCGGGCTGTGTGTCCTTCTAAAAAGCCTCCCTTCGTTCGGGCGTCCAGCGAAGTGCTTGCCCCGCGCTGAACGCCTCCCAGCTTTCGCCATCGGTCTGAACGATGACACCACCGAAGTCCGCTGTGCGCCAAAGGGGAATCTCGCGTCTTCGATAGCGCGCGACCACTTCTGCGTGGGGATGCCCGAACGGGTTGAAGCGCCCGCAGCTCGCCACCGCAAAGTCTGGCGCGACGGCGTCGAGGAAGGCCTCCGTGGACGACGTCCGCGAACCGTGATGCGGCACTTTGAGAAGCTCCGCGCCCAGGTCTTCATGCGCGAGGATCGCTTCCGCCTCGCGCTCGATATCGCCGGTGAACAGAAGGCTCCGCTGCCCATACCGAAGCCGCACGACGATGGAATTGTCGTTGGCGTCGAAGCCCGCGTCAAAGTGGGGACACGGCCAACGCACTTCGATAAGTACTTCGCCAAGCCTTTTCTCCTCACCACAGAAATCCGGCGGAAAGCGCACATTCGTTCCATCGCGGCGTAGTCGGCGTAGAAGCGCGGCGGCGGGTCCATGAGGCGCCTCATCCCACCCTTGGCCGCTGGCCCATGCTTCGTCGATGGGCATCGCATCCGCAATGGCGGCAACCCCTCCATAGTGATCCGGGTGCGGATGCGTGATGATCGCGAGGTCCACGTGGCTGCGTCGACGGGCGCGAAGCAAGGGCAGCATCGCTTCGCGCCCAGCGTCCGGTGTTCCGCCTGCGGCGTCGATGAGCAGTAGCTGACCATTGGGCAGATCCACCAAGGCTCCATCCCCCTGGCCCACATCGACGAATGTGACCCGGAGTCGGCCAGGTTTCTGTTCGCTGTACCGCAGCCACGCTTCCGCGCTCATCAGAGCGACGGATCCGATCGCGACAAAGAGCACTGCACGCCGCCAGGACTTTGCCCAAAGGAGCCCTAACGAGAGCAGCGCAAGAATGACTCCCTGAAGGTTTGAGGGGGGCGGCACAATCCAAGTCGACTCGAAGAGAGAGCTTAAGGCCGTGCAAGCGGAGCAAGCGAGCTCAAAAAGCGGCGCGCTCAAGTGCGACAGGCCCACAGCCGCAGCGAGTGCGTGCACGAACGCCAGGGGCACCAGCGCAAATACGGCGACGGGCACGACCACCAGATTCGCCAGCACGCCAAGGAGTGGAAGCCCTTCAAAACACCAGAGCACCAAGGGCAGCGTGGCGAGAGTGCTCCGTACGCTCACGCGGGCAGCACTCCTCAGCGCGCCGCCCCGCAGGTCTGCGGTCACGATGCTCAACGTCGCCACGAGGGAGAGCAGGAACGCCGGCCGAAGCACCGACTCCGGGTTGAGGATCGAAAACACCAGGGCCGACAGAGCCAAGACAGGAATGGCCCGGGGTCGTCGGCGCAGAGCACGACAGACGAGGACCGCCGTCACCATGAGCGACGCCCGCCACACGCTGGGCGCTCCGCCTGCCATCAGCGCAAACCCGAGCGTCATTGGGATCACGTGAAGCGCCGCGGCACGTTCGGGATCGCGGCGTCGCCGAAAGAGCCATCGAAAGATCGCGAAGAGGACAGCGACAACGAGGCCTACGTGCAGGCCACTGACCGCCAAGAGATGACTCAGTCCCGCACCCCGAAATGCATCGCGCTGTTCTGTCGCGAGGGCACTGCCCTGGCCAAGCAAGAGAGCCCGGGCCAGCGGTGCGGCGCTGGGAGAGAGCGTCGCGTCTAAACGCGCGCCGAGGGCACTTCGAGCCTCGTGCAGCACGCTGCTTCCCGCTGGCGCATGCAGCACTTCGATGGGCGCCCGGAGACGTGCAAATCCATCAACTCGGAGCACAGGCCACGGATCGTGCGGCGAGGGCGTACTAAAGCGGGAGGGCGTGCGTACCTGCAGAAGAAGGCGAACGGTCGCACCCGTTGGGGCTTCGAGGCCGCGCACCCACACTCGAGCGCGAGCGGCAGGCGCAGGACGTGGGTCCCCGACATAGCTGCCTCGCTGTACTTCGATCACAGCACCGCTTCCCGCCTGACGCACCACCCTGGCATCGGTTCGTAGAAGGCCGGGCGCCATCGATTGCCCATCGCCGATAGGCAAGGATGCGCCGGCGAGGAGCCCCGCAAAGCTCACCACAACGACCCAAGACCGCGCTCGAACCAGGTGCGCTAGGTAGAGACACAATAGGCAGAGGCCGACGCCAATGGCTGCGCTTGGTGCACCGAGATCGAGTACCTGCCGAAGTAGCAGGCCGGTGAAGAAGGAGAGGGCGAGGAAAATCAGCACGCTTTGGCCCACGCACGCTTCGTTCCGTCGCAGTACACTCAAAAACCACCCAGACCAGCCGCTCTTTAGGCCTTTGACGCCAGCGGACGCCGGCGCCCGCCGGAAAAGAGGCGTCGCGAAGCCCGCCCGCCCCATACTATAGTGAAGCATGGCCACTGAAGACGCCGCGACCCACGCCATCAAGTTGGGCGGAGATGCCGCGAACTGCGAAGAGGCCCGTCGCGTCGCGCAGGATGAGGGTGTCGCCTTGGTGCAGGTCTTGGTGGAGCGTGGTCTCGCCGAGCCAGATGCGTTGGCGGAGAGGCTCGCCGCGGCGGTGGGTACAGTCGTGATCGAGATCGGACGGGGCGAACTCGACGTCACCGTGTTGCCGCTGGTGGGCGCGGACCTCGCGTGGCGTCACCTCCTGATCCCCATCGCCCCGACCGGCGCGGGACTCTCCGTCGCTTTCGCGGACCCCCTCGATCGCGCCGCACTTCGGGCGATCAAAGATGTCACGGGACGAGACATTGAGCCTCTTGTGGCTCCCCTTGGCGAGCTTCGCGAGAGCCTGATGCGGCACTATGGTCCAGCTCCGGTGCCAGAATCGCCGTCACCCATCGCGGCCGAAACAACCCAGCGCGTCGAGGGGATCTTATTTAATGCGTCTGCAACTCAGCCCGTTCACCGCATCGAAGACGAAGCTACGATGGCTCAGCGACACCGGGCTTTGCTTCTCGCTCTGGTTGACGCAGGGGTTTTGACCCACGAGGGCTACCTGGCCGCGCTTCATCGCGTGCTTGGTCACACCCGAGATTAGGCCGTGTTTAGGACGAGCGCCATTGGCGGAAGAGGCCTCCAAAGTCACTAAATTGCCGTCCGACTTGCGCCGAAGGTCCCGTGCCTTGACCTTGTAAGAGCCGACAGCTAGGTTTCGCGGCCTTTGCCCCACGTTTAGCGGTCGGTGGAAAGAATAAATTGGAGGATATAGAATGAAGAGATTCATTGGCTTGAGTATTGTATCAATGTTGGCTTTTGGTTGTGGAGACGACGACTCGTCCTGCCCAATGGGCTTTATGCCCAACCCCGACGGCACGGCTTGCGTGTTGGCTGGTGGTGACGCCGGAAACTTCGACGCGGGAGGAACCATGTTCGATGCCGGTCCAGACACCGGCCCCCCTGTGGAGACCGATGCCGGTCCAGACATCGATTCCGGACCCGCAGCAAGCTGCGACGACTACGACGTTGAGTGCACGCCCGATCGTGGCTGCATCCAGGCTGGATTCGTTTGTGAGGCCGAGCGCGCCTTCACCACCGGTGGCGGCACCGACCCCATCACGGACGCGCCAGCTGGCGAAGACCCATACCCAAGCAGCATCTTCGTTGACGGCATGTGCACCCCACGTGGCATTCAGACGACGGGTACACCCGAAGCTTGTGACGCAGACGACGACGAAGAGACAGCCTGCGGCGACTGCGGCAGCTGTACGGACCTCGGCGGCGTGACGATGTGTCTTCGTGACTGTGAGCCAAGCCTCACCGACAATGGCGGCTGTCGTGACAACTTCAGCTGCTCCCTCACAGACGGCGTTTGTCTTCCTGTTGGTTGCACGACGGACACCCAGTGTCGCGTTGCACGTCGGGACACGAACGGCATCGCGGGCATCCAGACGCCGGACCTTTGCACCGCATCCCCAGCCCAATGTGGCGACTCGGCTAACAACTTCGACGCCCTTGTCTACGACACGGATTCCGCGGCGATCTGCAACCTCGACACCTACGAGTGCACGGGCGAGCCTTCGACACCGGGCGCATCCGGCGGCGACACTTGCACAGACGACGCCGACTGCGAAGACGGCGGATTCTGCATCGAAGAGGGCGGAAGCTGCACCACCGATAGCGAAGTGGATTGCATCAACAACGACCAGTGCACCGCTGCTATCACCGGCGCGGCCTCCGATGGCACCTGCGACATCTCGTGGACCGGCGGATCCTGCATCAAGCTCGGCTGTGACGTTGTTGGCAACGAGTGTGCGAACGACGGCGTTTGCCAGGAGCGTGGCCTCGGTGTGACGGCTTGTCTCGAAGGCTGCACAGTTGGCGCCGGCGCTGACCCAGAAGACGCTGCCACATGGACCGACCCAACGACGGCTAACGGCGGATGCCGTGACAGCTACGGCTGTTTCTGGAAAGGCGTTGGCGGACACGGCGTCGCCAACAATGGCGTTTGTCTCCCCAGCACCTTCAACGATGTCACGGAGCCGAACGTCGGCTCTGTCTGTGACACCGCTGACGAATGCTTTGGCCCCTTCGGTCAGGCTCGTTGCATCCGCTTCGATCCTCTCGACGAGTTCGGTTACTGCACCGTCAACGACTGCACCGCACCGTTCTTCGACCCAGCTTCCACGGCCAACGTCTGTGGCGGTGAGAACATCTGTGGAAACTTCGGCTCCGCCGAGGATCCATTTGGTCTCTGTCTTGAGCGCTGCGACGACGAAGCCGGCGTGCCGGACGCAAACCTCTGCGAAGGCGAGAACATGGGTTGTCGCGGAGATGTCCTGACGGACGTCAACGTTTGCTTCCCTGGTTGCTCCACGACTGAGCAGTGCCCCACGGGCGAGACCTGCGAAGGTGCGACGGCTGAAGAGTCCGGCATCTGTACTGCTGGCTGAACTCACTCAGCGTAGAAATGAGACCTCCACCCATCGGGTGGGGGTCTTTTTCTTTTAACCCAAAGCCCGTTTTGGGCGAAGACCCTTGCGGTGCACTCTCTTATCGCTTACATCCGCCTTCTTCGGATGTAGATATATGTACCTCAATCTCAACAACAAATCCCGCATCACTAACCGCAGCAAGAACTCGCGCCGCAAGGCCGCGCGTACTGCCAAGAACCGCCGCCGCGTCAATCGCATGGCTGGCAAGAAGCTCGGCAAGCGCCTTAACAACAAGCGCTAAGAGCACGTCTGCTGTCCTTTCACGTCTCGTGTAAGGATAGCCAAAATGGAGCGCAAACATGAGTGAAGACACCACACAGCGCCGCCTAATCTTCGTCGTTAGCGATTCGACAGGCGAGACCGCGGAACGTGTGGTGCGCGCAGCGCTGCTGCAGTATCCGGACGAGCGCGTTCGGGTACGCCTCTTTACGCGCGTTCGCGATGAGAGCGCCGTTCTAGAGGTCGTGGCCAAGGCTTTCGACGCTGGAGCCATGGTGGTCTTCACCCTCGTGCGCCCGGCGCTACGCGATTACCTCTTCCAGAGCTCTCGTGAGCGAGGCGTGGAATGCGTCGATGTTATCGGCTCACTCATTCACAAGGTGGGGACTTTCCTTGAGGCCACGCCCCTCAATATCCCAACCGCGCAGATGTCGCTGTCGGAAGAGTACTTTCGCCGGGTTGAGGCTATTGAGTTTGCGGTGAAGAGCGACGACGGCAAAGAGCCGCGGAACCTTCGTAAGGCGGACATCGTTCTCACAGGCGTGAGCCGCACTTCTAAGACGCCGCTCTCCACGTACCTAGCAGGGCGTGGTCTGAAGGTGGCTAACGTACCATTGGTGATGGGCGTCGAGCCCCCCGAAGAGCTGTACGAGATCCCTCCCCACAAGGTCGTGGCGCTGACCATCGAACTCGACCTCCTGTTGGAGATTCGGAAAGAGCGCTTGGCTCAGCTCGGGATGCCCGTCGACGCGAACTACGGTCTCCGCAATCATGTTCGAACCGAGCTCGATTTCGCCCATGCGATCTTCAAGCGGAACCCCGGCTGGATGACAGTCAATGTGACGAACCGCGCGATCGAAGAGACGGCGACGATCATCCTTGAGGCGTACAAAGAGCGCGAAGAGAAGAAGGGGAGCTGGTCTCCTCGAACCGTCATCTGACGCTTCTCCGTTCAGCGCTCGCTCCTGTTGGCTGCGTTGTCCTCTCGCCCCTTGCTCAGATCACAATCCTAGGGTTGGTTGCTTCCGCGCTTCGGCGGAGAAGCCTGCTCTAGGCGCCTGGGTAAGTGTCGCTCACCGTCGACACGAACTGAGCGATGATGCCGTCGGCGACCCTGAGGCGACGCGACAGCTCGCGGGCGATGTTCATGATGACCAAATAGTAAGCCTTGGGCGCGCGCCGATACAGGAGCCGATCGAGGTCTTCGTTGGTGATGCGAAGCAGAAGGGTGGGTGCCACGGATCGCACGGTGGCGGAGCGTGGGGCGACGTCGAGAATGGACATCTCGCCAAACCAGTCGCCAGGTCCGAAGAGCGCCACACGAGCTTCTCCACCACGAGGGCCTCGCTTGACCACCTCAAGCTCGCCGTTGATGACGACGAACATCTCTTGGGCCGTATCGCCTTCGGACACAACGGGCGCGCCTACCTCAACGCGGACGTGTGGGAGCTCCTCCGCCAGGATGGCGAGTGTTTCGTCATCCAGGCCACCGAAAAGCCCGATGTCGGCGAGCATGGAGGGGCTAATCTTCATCCCTGGGGCTTCCTTCGTCGTCATCTCACTCCTCCAGCGACTCTCGCAATCCGATGAGTCTTCATCGAAGTAGTAGCATATGACACCGATGCGATTCGGCAATCTTGTCGCCAGGCATGGAAACCCCGTACTCTGAGGCTGCTTTCGGCAGTCGCCGCTTTGGCCTTATGACGCTTATCTACCCAGAGCCGTTCCGCCTCGAGATCACCGGCTAAAACGGATGTTCGACGTACTAGATATGCCTCGTCCCTTCGGGCCGTACACCCTCTTGCGGCGCCTCGCGGTTGGCGGGATGGCGGAGGTGTATGTCGCGAAGGCGGAGGGCATTGGTGGATTCGAGAAGCTGGTAGCCATCAAGGTTATTCATCCGCGGTTTAGCGAAGACGAGACGTTCATCCAAATGCTCGTCGACGAGGCCAAGCTCTCCGTGCTTCTCACTCATGTGAACGTCGCTCAGACGTTCGACCTGGGCTGCATCGAGGACAACTACTTTATTGTCATGGAGTTCGTGGAGGGGGCGGACGCTTCCCAAGTGTTGCGGAAGGTCATGGATCAGCAGGTGCGAATCCCTGTCGATCTCTGTGCCTACATCGTCTCCGAACTTTGCCACGGGCTCGACTACGCGCACCGCAAGAGGGCGCCATCGGGTGATCCGCTTAACATCGTTCATCGCGATGTCTCGCCCCAAAACGTGCTGGTCTCGTTCGCCGGTGAAGTGAAGGTCGCCGACTTTGGAATTGCCAAGGCGGCGCAACGAACAGGTCAAACTGAAGCCGGCGTGATCAAGGGAAAGTACTTCTACATGTCGCCAGAGCAAGCGTGGGCGGACCCGCTCGATGCGCGCAGCGATGTGTTCAGCGCGGGCATTGTGCTCCACGAGTTGCTGACGGGGGAGATGGTCTACGAAGCCGACAACTTGCCGAAGCTCCTAGAGCGCGTTCGTAAGGCGGACGTGTCGGCGCCGTCGAAGTCCCGACGAGACGTTCCGCCGGAACTCGATGAGATCGTCATGAAGGCGCTTCACAAGCAGCCCAGTGAGCGATGGGAAAGCGCTCACGCGATGGCCCAGGCGCTGAGCCAGTTTCTGTATCGTTTCATGCCGTCGTTTACGGCTGCGCGCCTTGCGGCGCTGATGGCAGAACTCTTCCCGAAGGAGATGGAGGCGGCGACTGGCGGCTTGGAGCTGACGTCGGACGAGCGAGTACTGGTGCCTGCGAGCGGCGACAATCTTCGACTTCCCACCGAACCTATCGCGAACGAAGATTTTCGACCCGACCGCGCGAAGAGCGTCATCTTCAAGGACGAAAGCCTTGATGAGAGCTATGAGGAAGACACCGGGTTGGTCAGACGCGAACGCTTCTTCGACGATGAATCCACCAGCGACGCTGTCTCCGGCGCCGGTTCGATTCCGCATATGGACCAAGAAGCGACGGGCGTTTGGTTGGATGCAGCGAGCGTCGAAGCCAGTGTGCTTCGAGCGAATCATCACAGCACGGCCTCGCAGAACGAAGAGGAGTGGGATGACTCCACTGTCATCGAGTCCAGCGTCCAGGCGAACGCTGCGTCCCCAGAGCTCGCGCAACCTGAAACACTGCCTCCACCGGCGGCCCCGACCCCGTGGCCTTTCCTTTCTGCGGCGACGAATGATTCGATTCCACAAGCGGCCGGGGTTCCCGACCTGAGCGGCTGGAAGGAAGACTCCGACGTATTTTCCGCGCCAGCGGCGCCGGTTTCGTTGCCCCCCTCGCGACCATCTCGAGCCTACCGTTCATGGCTGTTTCCGATAACGGTCGTCTTCACGCTTGGGCTTCTCGCCCTCATCTGGACGAACCTACGCTCCCCGGTGGCTGAGGAAGAAACTCGCATCGAGCTTGTCTCTGTTCCGGAAGGGGCAGTGGTTCGCGTCGATGGTGAGCTCATCGAAGGTCGGACGCCCCTCTTCCTCGAAGAGGAAATCGCCGACGGCCAGCGGCTCACGATCGAAGCGACGATGCCGAACTATCAAGCTTGGCGCCGCTCCTTTGAGGTCGAGCCGGGACACACAAGGCATATCGCGGTCTTCATACCGCTCCGGGCGGATGTGGTCATCGACAGCGCCCCACCAGGAGCGCAAATCGATGTGGGTGGCGAGCGCCTCGGCAGCGCGCCGGTCACCTTGCGTGATGCGCCTCTCGGCCGAGTCTTGGATGTTCGCGCGACAAAGCGTGGACACTTGACGGTGACGCGTCACTTTACCGTGAATGGTGAGGCAACATTTCTCATGGAGCTTCCGCGCGACTCTGAATGAGTGAACGGCGAGTGTTCTGCGGTGTACGGGAGCGAACTACGTCCGTTTGGGCCCGTCGATCTTCGGGCCGAGCTCGATGTTGTCGATGAGCCGGGTGTGTCCCAAGTGAGCGGCTGCCAGCAGAACAAGGCGCGTCGGGTTTGGTTCAGGCGGCCCTAGGTCGAAGGGGTCCGCGGCGCCAACGTAGTCGATCCGGTCGAAGGCGCCTTCCACAGGTTCTCGGGCAACAGCGACAAGAACCTCTGGGTTACGCTCCCCACTTTCCCAGGCAGCCTCGGCTCTGCGCAGTCCCTGGCTCAGCGCTAAGGCACGTTCCCGATCGACGTCCGAGAGGTATCGGTTCCTCGACGATAGAGCGAGCCCGTCATGTTCGCGGATAATCGGTTCACCGAGCACCACAACCGGCAAGTCGAGGTCCTGGGTCATGCGCTCGAGGGTCCGCCACTGTTGAAAGTCCTTCCGACCAAAGACGGCCAGGGACTCGCCCACGACGTTGAAGAGCTTGGCGACGACCGTCGTCACACCGTCGAAGTGTTCGGGCCGGTATTGACCGTCAAAGGGTGCCGTCACCTTTGAGACTTTGACCTCCGTGGAGAACCCCGCGCCGTACATCGCCTTCTTCTCGGGCGCGAAAACAGCGTGAACGCCATGCGCTTCGCAAGCGGCGATGTCCGCATCAAACGTTCGGGGGTATTGGTCAAGGTCCTCGCCCGCTGCGAACTGCAGGGGGTTCACAAAGATGCTCGTCACGACGTAATCCGCGCCTTCTCGGGCGGCGGCGTCCATAAGAGAGGTGTGTCCAGCGTGGAGCGCGCCCATCGTGGGGACAAACCCCACACGCTGCCCGCTAGCCCGAGCGGCATTGCAGGCGGCGCGTAGTTCGTCCTTCGTGCGAAGGATCTTCATGAGCGGCCTCAGGCGGCAGGACCGTAAGAGCGACCTTCCGCGAGCGCCGCTGCTGGCGCGGGGTCTTCGTTGCGGACGGCGTGGAGTGCTCGCTCCTCTTGGCGAACGTCGCCGAAGCCGTGCTCTTCCGCTGGGAAGACGCCTTGTCGGACTTCGTCGAAGTACTGGCTCGCCGCGGCTTTCCCGTCCTCGAAGAACTCCGCGTATCGCTTCACAAAGCGGGGCCGAAGATCCGGCGTGAGACCGAGCAGATCGTAGCCCACGAGCACCTGACCGTCGCAGCTCGGGCCAGCGCCGATGCCGATGGTGGGTACGTCGATACGTGCGGTGATGGCCGCCGCGAGGTCGCTTGGGATGCCCTCGAGGACCACGGAGTAGGCACCCGCTTCGGCGACGGCGATGGCATCCGCGAGCACGGAGTCGGCCGCGCTGCGGGTTTTACCCTGAACCCGAAAGCCGCCCATCGCATGAACAGATTGAGGCATGAGACCGACATGAGCCATCACGGGAATGCCGGCGCTGACTAGGCGCCGAATCGTTGGCGCAGCGCTCTCTCCGCCTTCGAGCTTGATGGAGTGCGCGCCACCCTCGGAGAGAAAGCGACCCGCATTGCGCATGGCCTCTTCCATGGAGATCTGGTGCGACATGAAAGGCATATCGCCCACGATGTGCGCGTACTTGGTGCCCCGAGCCACGGCTCGGCAATGGTAGATGACCTCATCGACGGTGACGCCAAGCGTCGAGTCGTTGCCTTGGATGACCATGCCAAGGCTGTCGCCAACGAGGAGCATGTCCGCCCCGGCGTCATCGAACATGCGTGCGAAGGTCGCGTCGTATGCTGTGACCATCGTGATCTTTTCGCCGCGCGCCTTCTTGGCGAGCAGACGTGGAACCGTTACCGCTTTACGCGGAATAGGGGCTGTCATGAGTACCTCTCAGTCTCTCCGGTCGCGGCCCAAAGCATTCGGGTACGCGCCATCAATAAGACGCTGAAGTCATACCATGGCTTCACTCTCGCGGCAGTGAACGGCCTCTTTTTTGGCTCAACACATCAAAAAAGCCCGAAAAACTATAAAGTTTTTCGAGCTCCTTGAGGGTGTTTTGGAGGCGCCGACCAGATTTGAACTGGTGAATGGAGGTTTTGCAAACCTCTGCCTTACCACTTGGCCACGGCGCCCCACAGCATTGCTGCGGCCTGTAGTTGCCACTGAGGGGGCGGGGTGTCAAGCGAGTTTTGCCTGCGTAGCTTCGACAACGTGAGGAGAGGCTGTTACTTTCACCGTAACTCGATGCGGCAACTGCCGCTCCGGAATCGCCTCCCGGACCCAACAGGGCGTCTCATGGAAGACATGCAATTCTCCGAGTCCCAGACTCGGATACGCTGGACCGACGAACTCGTCGGTATCCTGAACTCCAACATGTCGACGCCGGACGAGAAAGACCGCGCTCGTCGGCTACTCCCGCGCTTCGCGTCCGTTCACCGGCGGGAGTCCCTTGAGGCACTCCTCGTAACACCCGCCAATACGGCCACGGTGCTGTTGGCCTTCGATCGTGGTCTCTCCATCGAAGAGTCCGCGTTCGCTGCCATGTCAGATTCACTACTCGCAGGCTCCGCGGCCTGGGAGTGCGATGAGCCGTGCCGACTCTTCTTTCGTGTGGGCCAGGCTTCGGGTCACGTGCGTCAGCTTCGTCGCGTGGTCGAAGGACTCGACGCGCGCAGTCTTCGCGCGCTCTTGTTGAATACTGTCTACGGCGGCGTTGGGCCCGAGAACCGCGTTCGGATCTATGAGGAGCTCGTGCGAAGAAGCGGTCTTGATGCGCCTTTGGCCTGGAGAACGCTCGACTTTGAGCGTTCGC
>JBLHKB010000066.1:0-18452 GCA_047619315.1 Polyangiales bacterium | reverse complement strand
TGTCGAGACCTTCGAGGGGATCTTCGAGGGAATCGCCTTCCTCCTCTTCCGGCGCCTGCACTTCCGAAAGGAGCCGCTCGACCTCGGGGTGCTCGACGCCCACGTGATGCAGGAAACGCTCGGGCCGGAAGCGAAGAAGGAAGACGAGGCTGAAGTCGCCCTTGACACACGCGGCGTCGACGAAGGGAAGTAGTCGCTCGCCGGCGTCTTGGAGGAGCGGCAGAACTTGCTGATTCCCGTCGCGCCAGCGCTGCAGCCATTCTTTGATGAGACGACGATGAAGCTCGGCGTGTTTCGGCGCGCTCTGGCGACTGAGGCCCACAACGAGGGCCGCTGCGCGCTTGTGCTCGTCGCTCTCCACGGGCCAAGACTCAAGGAGGTGTGCCAGTGGCAGGTGGGTATGGTCCGGGACTTTGATGCGGCCCTGGAGGTAGCTGCGCAATAGCGCCGGTCGTGGTTGGTAGGCGCCGTCCAAAGCGATAAGACGGTCCGCCGCTTTTTGCGCTTCGTGGGCGTCGTCCGACTCGAGGGATTGGACGAGGGTTTCGAGCTGTCGTGTATTGGCCTGTCGCGGACGCCGACGAAGTGTCTTGGGCTGTGGAAGTCGCGGAACATCGATGGGACGCGATGCGCTCGTCTCGGCAAGCCAGGCTTGCTGCGTGCTGGCGTCCAAACCGGGCCATCCCTCGGCGGCCAATCGAAGCTTGGTCTCGGCTTCGTCTTCTTCCCCGTCTTCCTTGTCCGGCTTCGGCGCGATGGCGAAGGCCTCTCGAAGCATCGTCAGACTCTCGGCGGGGTAGCTCGGGCCGTGCGCGCTCTGACGAAGACAGGACTCGAGGTCGGCGCGGGTGCGGACGGCGCCGAAGCTGCGAAGGAGGCGAAAACGTTGAAGCCCATCGACGGCCGCGTCCTCACCGAGACTTCGCAGAAGACGGAGCAGGCGAGGGCGCTGACGTGTGTCCTTCACGTAGCGAGCGACGAAGGCGAGGAGCGCCTTGCCCCACCGGCGCGCTTCGTCCCCCGTTGCGCTCGACGACGGGGCGCTCGGCGATTGGGCGCTCAGCGACTGGGCGAGGTCTTCGGCGACGACGAAGAGTGCGGAGGCGTGGGGGTCCTCTTCGGAAGCAAGGGCGCGACTCGCGGACAAGAGCAGGGCGCCGCATCGCGCGCGCGTCGAAGCATCGTCGCCTAGCTCGCTGTGCCAGGCGAGCCACTGGCCGAGGTTGTTGCGGGCGAGGGTTCGAAGGGCGTCGTCGTCCGCCGCCTTGTCGCCGCGTGCGAGCTCATCGAGGGCTGCCTTGGCGTCGTCTTTGGAGAACCCGTGGACCTCCAGTCGGTAGACCGCGCCCTCGTCCGGGTCCGTGCGTGCAGCTTCTGGAAAGGCGCGGTGAAGAAGCGCTGCGACTTCGGCTTTGCTCGCGTCGGCGAGGCGCGTATCGCCGGAAACGCAGGCGTCGACGAGCTCCGGCAAACGCTCTTCTCGGGCCAGACGCAGGAGGGTGTCTTTTCGAAGGATCCCGCTGAGGGCGTCGCAGAGGAGGGAAAGCGTTCGCGGCTCCTCGCTCTGTTCCGCCGCGAGGACGAGCCAGGCGACCTGCATCTCGCCGGCGCAATTCGCGAGTGCGTCCCGCAGCAGGATGCGAAAACCCAAGTTGTCGTGGATGCCGAGCCAGTGGACGAGCTTCCTGCTGATGGCTTCGGCATGAACACCGACGACCAAGCCCGCGAGGGCGAACGCTGCTTCCTTTTTGACGGACATGTTCGGGTGATCGAGGCAGCGCGCGGCCATCGGCGCGGCCCAATCGGCACCGAGCGCCTCGATGCCGCGCAGCGCCTGGACGAGGACGCGCGTGTCGCTGGCTTTGTCGCTGAGCTGGCTGATGGACAGCTCGAGGCCATGCTCATCGCTGGAGGCGAGAATGGCTTCGAGGGCAGCCCGCTGAACGCCTGGGTTTCGGTGGCGCCAATAGGGTTCGATTTCGCGGAGAACGGCGCCGCTTGGCGTGTGCCTCGCGACGGACTCGAGGAGCGCGACGGTGACGGCGTCGTCCGGCGTCTCGCGAAGCCACTCGCAGAGCACCTGCAAGGCGAAGTCGCGTCCGGTCTCCGGCGAGGTGTGATGCCACGGACGAACCCTCCGCCCGTCGCTCACAAGGTGGCGACCATAGATGAAGAGCTGCTGTTCAAGCTCCGGAAGCTCGACGCGCTTGGCGGTGAAATCCCCGCTCAGTGCCTTGGCCAAGCACTGGCGGTAGGCCCCTCGGAATTCGGTGACGAGGTCTTCGCGTCGGTCGATGTCGCCGCTCGCCGCGTAGATTTTTAGGCGCGCGCTCGCTTTAAGTCGGTCACTCGCTCGCTCCGGATCACTCCCTGACCAAGGGGCCTCGGCGACGAGCCTTGCGACGCTGTTGTCTTGGCGGGACTTTGCGCGCCGAAGCAGGGTGCTTTCATGCGGTCCAAGTTCCGTGGCGAGCGTGTCCAAGAGCGCATCCCGATCGGAGGAGAGCGTCCAGAGGACCTCGATGAGTACGTCGCGCAATGCCCCGGGGCAGCTCGGGTGGCAGGCGCGTTCCAGGAGCATCGGCGCGAAAGACTCGTCGCCTTTGACGCGGAGCAGCGTCAGCACGCGTTCGGGCATCGCGTCGTAGAAGGGGAGCGCCAGCTCGCAGGCGTCGAACTCCGCGGAGGCCGCGGCGGCATCGAGAAGTGCGCCCGCGACGGGTCCGGCTGCGATGGGGCTGTCTCCTTTGAGGCGCCCTCCGCACTCTTTGAGGAGCTCCGCGAGGAGCAGGTGGGCGCCGGTGCCGAAAGAGTGCGCGAGGATGTCGGCACGTCTCGTCCAGCGACGGTCGCTGGCCGGAAGTTGGCGCAGGAGCTGAAGGAGCTCCCGCCGCACCAGGTGGCTGACGCGGACGAGCTCGTCGCCGCTGTAGGCATCGCGGCTGTCGTAGAGTTCGAGGAGCGCGGGCAGATGCTGCGCGCGGAGGAAGACGCCGCGCCGGTGCATGCCGAGGAGCGCATCCCAGGCTGTGGGCGCGTAGACGAAGGGGTCTTCGGCCGCGAGGAGAAGCATCGACGCGATGTGTTCTTCTTCGCCGGCGGCGTCGAGGTGCGCCAGCGCGCGTTTGCGCGTCCTCAGCGAGGCGCCGGCGTCGGCAAAGCGGCCTTGGATGAGGCGCGACTCTCCCAGAGCAGCGGCAGCGTCGAGGGCTGCGCAGACGACCTCGTCGACTTCGTCCTCGAGGGCAGCTTCGATGGCAGCCAATCGGCGCCGAGCGGCGGCGTTCGTGAGGGAAAAGAGCCACGACGCCCCAAGGAGAGGAACGCTCCTGGCGCGGATGGCGTCGTCCGCGTCCTGGCTGAGGGTGACGAGAAGTGGCAGCGCTTCGGTGGGGTGAAGGCTCAGGTCCGCGATGCACGCGGTGATGTCACGGAAGACCACATGGCGGAGACGCGGGTCCGCCGCCTTTGCGAGGCGCTCCAGGATCCGCGCCGCCTTCGCGACGACGAAGCGCGAGCCCGCGACCGCTTCAGCGAGCTCCGCGTCCGTCGCGGCGAGCGCCCACTCGTCGTCTCCGCACCACAGCTGCGTCCTCCGCCATTCTGCGCGAACAAGGGGCGCGAGCTCTTGAATGTCGTCGGGCATCGCGGGCCCGTGAAGATGAAGAGCGCGCGTCAGGCCGCTGAGCTCGAGGGCGAGCTCGCTCGAGAACGTCGCGACGGACTTGGGCATCGCCGCAGCGAGCTGTCGGAGTCCCTCCGTCTGGTGCTCAAGGGATTCGCGGAGCGCGGTGACCTGCGCCAGGGCATCCGGCGCTTCAAGGTGAGCGAGGACGTTGAGGCCATCGATGGGGGGCGCTGTCACGGGCGAACTCCTCCGGCCGCGAGGGCCGCGTGAATGGCATCGACATCCGTGCGCTGCTTGGACCAGAGCGCGTGGATTGGAAAGCTCGCGCCTTCGGCGTCGACGCGATGGGTCGTCACGCCGTCGAGGTGGGGGCCGGCTTTGGTGGGCCACGGGACGAGTGACACGCCGAGACCTGCGCGAACGAGGGAGAGAATCCCCATGACCGTGCTCGCCGACGCGCGGATGTCCGGTTGCATGCCCAGGGCCTGGAGCGGGCCGAGCTGGATGCGGCGCTCACGCGAGCCGCTGGGGAAGCCCACAAAGGGGTTCGTCGCGAGGATCTCCGCCACCTTCGCCGGCGACGCTTTGCGCGCTCGTTTCGCGGGTGCCTTGGGCGAACTCGACGGACTCAGGAGGAACACCATGTGCTGCGCCACGACTCGGCTTTCAAGATCCGGAGGCACCTCGTCGAAGTGGTCGATGGCCAAGTCGACCTGCCCCGTTCGGAGACGTTCGAAGTCCGGCGTCTCGCGTTCGAAGAGTTGGACTTCCAGTTCGCTGTGGGTGCTGCGCAGCTTGTGAATCCATTCGGGCAAGAGGTGCGCGAGCTCGAGCTGGCCTGCATCGATGCGGAGTACTTGCTTGGCGTGAACGGCGTGATGAATGGCGGCGTCGAGACCCTCGAAGAAAGGCGCGCAGAACGCAAAGAGGTCGGCGCCGGCGCTGGTCGTGGTGACGTGGTCGTGGGCGACTCGCTCGACGAGGCGTGCCCCGATCTCGGCTTCGAGCTTTCGCACCTGTGCATGCACACCGGGCTGGGTGATGGGGTAGGGGAACGCACGTGCTGCCGCGGCGTATCCGCCTTCGCGGGCGACCCAGTAAAACCCGTCGAGACGGTGGAACTGGATGGTCATGATGGCGCGTGGAATATCATGATTACTGTCAGTTATCGATCGGTTCAAAATACGTAACTGGCGACGGCGCGCGTTCCTCCTAGGTTGGGTGGCGAAAGGGAAACTTATGAAACGTCTGATCGCTCTTCGTGTTCTCCTCGTTCTTCCAGCCTTTGGGGCTCTGATCTCGGCCACGCCGCTCATCGCCCAGGATGTGCCGGTATTGGAAACGCCGGTCGTCGCCGACGGCCCCACCGCCGTCCGCAGATTCGGTTCGTTTCTCGCCAGCCGCCGTCGCGGCTGCGGTGGAGGACGAGCGCCCGCCAAGGCGCGCCCGCCCTTTAAACCCAAGCCAGGACTTGGAGCGTCGGCGTGTGCGCCGTGTGCGATTTCGGCGAGCCGCCATCGCGACGGCGGTGATCGCAGGAGTCGCCGCGGCAATCGTCGGCGTGGTCATACTTGTGCCGGAGCCGGGCTCTCACGAGCGCAGTTTTGAAGAACCGAATCAACCTGGGTTCATCGACCTCTTTACTGGGTGACCTGATCCCCCCAATTGGGCGCGGGCACCCGCGGGCTCTTTGGCCCTTGGTTTTCCGGGGGTTCGCGCCCATCGCGACGCTCGGACGATCCCTCGCGAAGCTTGCTCTGAAGCTACGTTGACCCCAGCGCCACCAAATGGGCATCGAGAACCTACCGGACTGGGCAGCGACTTCCCGGGCGTCGTGGACGAACCGAGGCAACGCGCGGCCTCCCTTTGCGAAGACGCCCAGCGAAACGCAGGAGTCCGTGTGGGACTACCCGCGGCCGCCGGCGCTGATTCCCGACATCCGCCGCGTTCGAGTCGTCCTCGGAGGACACGTGGTGGCGGACACTCGAGGCTCGTTGCGCATGCTCGAAACCTCCCACGCTCCGACGTTCTACCTGCCGCGTGCCGACGTCGACATGCGCTGCCTCGAGCGCCTCTCACGCATCGGCTCGCGGTGTGAATGGAAGGGCGCCGCGACGTACTTTGACGTCGTCGGCGGGGATAGCAGCGTGGGTGGGGCGGCGTGGTCCTACGAAGCTCCCTTCGGAGATTTCTTAGCGCTCAAAGAACACATCGCCTTCTACGCATCTCGTCTTGAATGCTACGTCGACGGCGAACGAGCGCTCCCCCAGCCCGGCGGCTTCTACGGTGGCTGGGTGACCTCAGACCTCGCGGGCCCCTTCAAGGGCGAGCCAGGTACTGGGAGCTGGTAGCTCAGGGGTCGGGAAGGTGCGCAGAGATTTACCCCGATATCCTCTAAAACAGACACATGTGTCCTTTTTAGAGGCTGAAAAAGACGCATTTGGCGTGAAATTTCGCGAAAACCTTGTCTAAGCGCTTAGACAATCGCGCCGAACGCGCGGTGACGTTCTCCCGTGCGCTGGAGTCAGAAAGGAACCCCCCGGTCGATTTCGAGACATGAGATCCACCGAAGGATTCGAGCGAACTACTAGAAGTGTGGTGCTTATGAGAGGTTGCTCAAGGTTCGTTGAATACGACTCGTGGCGCCGGTTACACTGGGTCCACCGGGCTGTTGTAGCCCGCCTCTGAGCTTCTGGATTGGGTGCATTCAATACAATCGTCGAACCGGTGTGCTGTCCGAAGTGCGGTGAACGGTCTCGGATGGAGACACAGTTTCGGTACGGAGCGACCTGGCAGTATCGCTGTCGTCTGGGTGAGGCTCTTGCGTGGGGCAACAACGATGTGGGCGAGGAAAACCGAGATGCCGCTGTTCTGGGCGTTGTTGACGGTCCTTGTCCAAAGTGCGGCTGCGATGACGACTGGGAGCTCGTCGTGATTGTTCGCTCCAACAGGCTGGCAGAAGTGGTTCCTCTCCAAGGCCAATACGACTTTGGCGGCGACGCCGAAGCGTTCGTCTACCTCTCGTACCTCTCATAGGAACATGAACAGAGCGGCGCACTCGCGTTCGAATGGGAGACTGTGAGTCGTGAGACGCGTGGCGTATTCTGCGCGCAGAATCCGTCCGCGGTCGCCTCGCGACTTGGCCGGTGCTCCCGAGTCCTTCCGTGGGAGATCTTGCTCGTCCTTGGCCTTCCATGGCCCGCGAGCTGTTTTGAGGCTCGGTGGCCCATGGTTTTGGAGGAACCTCCGAGCAGAAACCGGCTTTGCGTGTCCAAGCGATATAGTCCCAACGAAACGCGCACTTCCGCGTTGACAAGGCCAGCTCCGTGAGACAATTACGGTGCGCAAGCCGCTTTAGCTCAGTTGGTAGAGCAACGGTTTCGTAAACCGTAGGTCTCGAGTTCGAATCTCGAAAGTGGCTCCAAGAAGCCCCGGCATTTGCCGGGGCTTTTTGCGTTAAGGGGCGCAGTGGCGACCACTTCGAGTCGACCCAGCCCGAACGATGATCTGCGCCAAGGACCGACAGTCGCGGTCTTGGACCTCAGAGCAGCTGGCAACATGATGGCCGTCGGGGGTGACGGTTTCTTCGCGACCATCGAAGGGATCGATTCACGCCACCAAACGAGAAGGACTCCGCAAGCAGTGCAAGGAGCTCCTCGTCAGTAGCTAGCCATGACGGCGCAATCTTGAAACTCGCCGGGACTAACGCCCAGTAGGTCGGCGTAGCGCCGGTAGAATCCGATTCGATCATCGACGCGCGAGTCTGGCCCGATGTTGCATTCCAGGCCGCCGTTGATGATGTTGACGGTCATCCCAAACCCTGGCTGACGGTTGCCGCTTGCGTCGGCGGCGGAGGGCGTCCAGTCGCCGACCATCACGTCGTGGCAGGAGGGCTTGGGAGACTGCGTGGTCATCCAGAACCAGATGGCGGTGCGAAAGGCGATGAGGCCATCACTCGCGACGAGATCGGGATCGTTCAAGAGGTCCAAGCCGAGGGCGACGCCGGCCTGGCCGTAGTTGTAGTTCCAGGAAAGCTGCATGGGACCGCGACCGTGATAGGTCTCGCCCGCGGCGCATGTCCACATGGCCGACGGAGCGCAGTAGCCGGTGCATGCGCCGGCGCCGCAGCCCACCTCTTCTTTGAAGCAGAGTCCCCACGCGAATGGGCCATCTGGCGCGCTCGCCCAGCCGCCCGTAGTTTCGTGGGAGACGTTGGCGAGGAACGCGGCGGCCTCACGTCTGCGGACGTCCATGCTGCCCTGAGTGCAGAACTCCGGGAACGTCGCAGCGGCGGCGACCAAGGCGTCGTAGCTGAAGAGCTCGCCTTCGCAGGCGGCGTCGCTGCGGTGGAGAAAGAACTCATCGTACATCGCCCGCGTGACGACGTCGGAGAACCCAGCGGCTGGCGTCGAGGAATCCGGCGAGCTCGAATCGGGAACGCTTGCGTCGCTTCGATCCGCATCGGAGACGTCTGAGTCGGACAGATTTGCATCGGCTAGATTCGAATCGGTGACGCCTGAGTCGCCCAGGCTCGAGGGCGCATCTCCACTCGCATCCTGCGCCGAGTTCGCGTCGCGAAACACGCTCGCGTCACCGCCCTCGCTAGCGTCGCCGCAGCCCAGACACAGCACGGGGGCCATGAGGAGAAGCGCGCCCGCGATGTGGACGAGGGGCCAAGTTCGGGAAGGGTGGCTTTGGCCAGGAGGATGCCAAACGGTCATTTTGGATTTTCCGCACGAAGGAAAGAGAGGGCAGGAAAGCAGAGGGTCTCAACAATTCGTGGCGTTCGACAAGGGCGCTGCGATTCCTCCTGGGTTGACTACGGCGTCGCACTTCACGCTCACTCATCGGTTGCGCTCCTTGAACCATCGACGCAGCTCGTCGACGGCGACGATCACAACAAGGGGCGCCACGAGAAGGGCCGTCGTCACCAACATGGACGTGATCACGAGGCACCTGTGATGTCGTCGAGGGCCTCGAGTCCTTCATCTGCGCTCCGCGTCTCTTCGTTCGTTGTCATCGCTGCGAGGTAGACGCGCACCCGCTCGGTTTCTGACAGCTCCCTCGGTTGACCCCTCCTTAGACTCGACGCGCGGGCTGGCTTTCTTCCTGGCACCACCGCCGCCAGCGGCGTCCTCCTCTGTACGAACCAACTCGACCATGCGCGTATGGCTTCGCTTGACTGCTTTTTCGCGCTATGGTCGCGCCTTGCCTGAGCCGGACACGCAAGACCGAATCCTGCACGTGGCTGACCAGATCGTTCGCCAAGAAGGGTGGCCGGCGCTGTCGATACGGCGCGTCGCGCGCGATGCGGGGGTGAGCGTCGGCACCGTCCAGTATTACTTCGCGAGCTCAGCGGAGCTGCTGGAAGCGGTCACCGAGCCTTGGCATCGCGGCGTGCGCGAAGCCTTCAGTGGGTGCGTGGCGGAGTTGGCAGAGGGCGCCGATGCGGTGGAGCGCCTCATCGACTTGAGCCTTGAGGTGTACGAGCTGGCTCGCCTTCATCGTCCGCTCTTAGCGGCTCGCCGTACGGACACGAACGAGCGCGGCCATGTCGCGCCGCGGCACGCTGGCTCCCTCGATCGCTGGCTCGAGCGTGGAAGTCAGTTCGCGTCGGAGCGGCTCGGCGGAACGCCGTTCGAGTGGCGCCTCAACCTCCAGGGCGTCGAGTTCTTGGTGCTCGGCTTTGCGTCTACGCACGCGGAGGAGTTCCAGCGTGAAGAGCACATCGGCGCCATCAAGTCGTTCTTGCGCATGACGTTCCGCGAGATGGCGGCCCGTTATAAGGACTAGAGCTTGGAGCGTTCCCGCTCTGTGCTCTGCCCGGTGAGCCGGGCGTGGACTCGCGAGAAAAAGGAAGCGTCCGTACGCGTTACTCGAAGCGTCCGTCGAAGCGAACGAGGGCGAAGGGGTCCGGCGACGTGCCGAGGGCGAAACGAATCGACTGGCCGTTGACGAGGTAGAGACCGCCGGGAGTGATGATGGCGTCGGTCATTCCGTTGGGCACCGTGAGCTCGGAGGCGGTGGCGTGGGTCCAGGTCGCGAGGGTTGGTTGAACTCGGACGATTTCGCTGGCGAAGATGACGTAGGCGGCGCCTTCAAAGTACACCATGCCGTCGGCGCCGGAGAGCGGGGTGGCGTCGGCGAAGCTGCCGTCGATTTCGACGGCGCGGATTTCGCCAGCGTCACCTCCCTCGCCAAGGCCGATGTAGACGAGGCGAGAGGGAAGGTAAACAGCGCTTAGGAGCCCGGACTGATCCGGAAGAACGACGAGGGCATTTTGACCGACGAGTCCTCCCGCGAGGAGTTCGTCCTCGGCGAAGATCTCCGCGCCGCCTTCGAAGGTGGCGCGGTAGATGATGGGGTGTTCGCGGTCGACGACGTAGGCGGTGCCGTCTGCGGCGAGGGCGACGTCGGTGCAGGTGGCAGCGGGCATGGCGTCGCTGAGGGCGTGGTTGGCAATGCGCTCTTGGGTGTCGAGGTCGAAGACCCAGAGGAAGCCGTCGTAGGGCGGGTCTTGCTCGGATATTTCGCGGAGGTCTCGCATAGCGCACACCCAGAGCCGACGTCGTTCGGTGTCGATGTCCATGCCGAGGGTCCACCAGGGCCCTGCGGCGGCCTCGGCGAAATACGTCTCTTCCGCACCGGTCTCGGCGTCGACGGTACGGACGGCTCCATCACCGAGGCTGCCGACGAAGAACCGGTGGGCGCGCTCGTCGTAGAGTCCACTTTCGGGATACTCCGCGCCGAGTGCATAGCGAGCTTGGAAGCCGCGGCCGCCTGCATCGATGGTCGCGCCGGCGTCCCTCGGGATGGCATCGGGCGTTGCGTCAGGCGCCGCGTCTGCAGCGCCTGTATCTTGGAGTGCAGTGTCTGGCGTCGCGGCATCGGAGGCGCGGGCGTCTGGTACGTTGGCGTCTAACAAATCGGTGGAGGAGTCGCCGCAGCCGCAAAGGACAAGGAAGATGCTGATGAGAACGCGAGGGTGAAGCATGGCAAAAGCTGACACGCGTGCGTACGCCCGCCACTTGCGAAGATGGGAGAACAAGTCGCATATTCGGGAATGCTCCCATCGCTTGAACATCTCGACTATCTGGAGGCCCTTTTGCGCACGGGGAGCGTCGGCGCGACGGCTCGCGAGCTGAGTGTGGCGCAATCGACGGTGTATCGGCGGGTCGCGGCGCTGGAAGAGCGACTTGGCGTGGTGGTCCTCTCGCGCGGTGAAGGACTCACGGCCATTGGCGAGGAGCTAGCGCGCGTCGCCAGCGTCGCTCAGGCTAAGATGGCGGGGGCACTCCGCCAAGCGACGGCGCGCCAAGAGTCCGTCGAGGGCAGCGTGACGCTGACAACGACGACTGGGATGGCGCCACTTCTGTCAAAAGTGCTCGCCGCGCTTGGCGCGGAGCATCCGAAGTTGCTCGTCGAAGTACATGTCACCGACGCCGGGGGACTGAGCGTTCGCGACGGCGAAGCGGACATCGCTATCACGATGGTGCCACGTCCGCCTGCGAGTCTCGTCGGACGAAAGATCATGCGCGTTCGATACGCGGTCTTCGGCCGACCCAGCGTGGCTGCTTTGGCCAAGGGCAGCGGGAAGAACGCGCCCTGGGTGGTTCTCGGTCGGCCGATGCATGAGACGCCCCAAGCGAAGTGGGAGCGGAGTCACGTGCCTCCGGAGCGCGCGCTTGTGCGGACGGGATCACGCCTTGCGTTTATCGAGTTTGTGCGTAGCGGGGTTGGGCTTGGGGTGCTGCCTGTGCGCCTCGGCGAGCTCTACCCGGAGCTTCGACGAGTCAGTATTCACCGCTCTAGCCTGAGCAAGCTGGGCTTTCCCGTTTGGCTTCTGACGCACCCAGAGCTCCGTGAAAGTGCGCGGGTCACGACGGTACTGCGCGCGCTCGAGGCGGGGCTCGCGGACTGATCCTGGGTTGAATTTTGAAAGGGATGCCCCGGCATTTCAGGGAGCGAGGGCGGCGCGCATCTCCCGAGCCAGCAGGTCGTAGATCGCCCGGACCCGAGCGGAGGTGTGTACCTCGCGGTGCGTGGCGAGCCAAAGAGACAGCGGTGGAATGGAGAGGTCCGGCAGCAGCTGAACCACGTCGGGGTGGGCGGACGCGATGGCGCACTGAGTGGCCGCGATGCCGGCGCCGGCGAGCATGAGCTCGACCTGCGCGACCTGGTCGTCCGTGCGGATGCGAAAGTCGCTGCGTGCGCTCGCCATACCGAATGCACGAATGCCGCGAATCAAGAGCTCGGAGCGGTCGTAGCCGATGAAGGTGTGCCCTTGCAGATCTTCGAAACTTTGGGGAACGCGGCACCCGCCGAGGTAGGAGCGGTGCGCGAAGAGGCCCATGGGGATGTCGCCGATGCGCTGGGCGATGATCTCTTTTTGCGTCGGCTCCACCATGCGAAGCGCGATGTCGGCGTCGCGTCGAAGCAGGTTCTGGGTGTCGTTGGAGACCACAAGCTCGAGCTCGATGTTTGGCTGCTCCTTTGAGATGCGCGTGAGGATCGGCGGCAGCCGGTAGATCGCCACGACCTGCGAGGCGGTGACACGGACGCTCCCCGCCAACGATTGCGCTTCGCCCGCGGCGCGTAAGCGAAGTTGTGTGGCCGCGGCATGCATCGCTTCGGCGTGGGCCATGAGCGAGTGGGCGGAGTCCGTGGGGCGAAGGCGTCCGGCGCGTTCAAAGAGCACGGCGCCGAGTTGCTCTTCAAGTTCGGCGACGTGGCGACCCACCGTCGGCTGGCTGATGCCCAGCTGGCGGGCGGCGCCGGAGAGGGTTCCTGCCTCCATGACCGCATGAAAGCTCCGCACTAGGTCCCAGTCCATCTATTCATTATCGCATATGCGAGATGCGATCTTGGCCGTTTTCATGGGTTTCCATTCACCTATGTTGTTTTTAGGAGAAAGAACATGGAAAACACAGAAACGAAAACGGTCTTGGTCTTGGGTGCGAGTGGAAAATCGGGGGGTCACGCGGCGCGCGCCTTCGAAAGCGCAGGCTGGGTGGTGCGGCGCTTCGACCGCCAAAAGGACGACCTGGAGGAGGTCGCCACTGGCGCCGACGTGATCTTCAACGGGTTGAACCCGCCGAACTACGAAGGATGGGAAACCGCCATCCCCGACATCACGCGGCGGGTCATCGCCGCCGCCGAATCGTCCGGAGCGACGGTGATCGTGCCAGGCAATGTGTATGTGTTTTCCAAAGATGGCGGTGCGTGGAACGAAGAAACGCCACACCGGCCGGAGACGCGGAAGGGCGCGATTCGCGCGGAGATGGAGGTCGCCTACCGAGACGCGGCGGAGCGTGGCGTGCAGACGATCCTTCTTCGCGCCGGCGACTTCTTCGGCGACACGGCGAGCGAGAACTGGCTGGACCTGATGGTGCTCAAGGACCTAGCAGCGGGTCGGTTTACGTACCCCGGACGCATGGACGCGAAGCACAGCTGGGCGTACCTGCCGGACTTTGCGCGCGCCGCTGTTGAGCTGGCTGAGCGACGCGGTTCTTTGGCGGCGTTTGAAGACGTCGCGTTCTCGGGCTTCACGCTGACGGGCGCTGAACTGCAAGCCCTCGTCGAAGGCACGACGGGGCCACTGCGCCTGAAGTCCGTGCCTTGGTTCGCGATGCGCGTCGCGTCTCCATTTTGGCGTCTTGGACGTGAGTTGCTTGAGATGCGCTACCTTTGGGACGTTGAGCACTGGCTGGACGGCGCCAAGTTTCGGACGCAACTCCCCGAGTTCGGGAGGACGCCCGTCGACGACGCGTTTGCCTCGATCATCGACGAACTTGCTCCGCCTAGCGAAAGGGCGCTCGCAGCAAGCCCCGGACGAGGTTGAAGGTCATGTCCGCGAGGTCGAAGCGGTCGCGCCACAAGGTGATCTTGCCGTCTTCGACCTCGAAGGTTCCGCAGACCCAGAACCCCGCGCGAAACTTGCCGTTGGAGAACGTGTCGATGCGCTCCGTGAGAACGGTGTTGCCGTTCGCGGCGATGTTGAGCGTCTCAACTTCAAAGGTGCGAAAGGGGACGAGGAACTTCTCGAGCGTCTTCGTCGTCGCGGCTACGCCACGGTCGGCGGGGAAGGGCACGTTCTGGTAGACGATGTGGTCCGCCATGAGCGCGCGGGCTGCGGCCGTGTCCATGGCGACGAGGGCCGCGAGGAAAGCCTCGACGGTTTCCGTGGGCGTGCGTTCTGCGGAGGAATGAAGTGTGGTGATGCTCATGGACGGGTCCTTCGAACTGTGTAGCGGAAACGAAGGCTCGTTTCTACGGGTGAGCCTAGGCGGACCGCGGTGATTCCGCGGGAATGTCCTGGCTTCGATGGACGAGCCGCTTAGGCCGACGCTACTCGGAGTGCTCATCGCGAAGGGCGACGATGCCCGACGCTGGGAAGGTCCATCGCCTTGCGGCGGCGGCGAGGCACGCTCTGAGTGCCGAGGTTGCCGCCGTTGCCGCCGTTGCCGCCGTTGCCGCCGTTGCCGCCGTTGCCGCCGTTGCCGCCGTTGCCGCCGTTGCCGCCGTTGCCGATGCGGATGGTGGCCCGTGTGGGCACCTAGCCTTCGCCGAGGTCGACGCGAACGAGGACGGCGCGCCGTACTTCCGTGGGCGGTGGAGTGAACGTGAAGGGGACCATGGCGTCGAGGGTCGCCGTCGGCAAAAAGTAGATGAGCGCGTCGGCTTTGGGGCGAAGGTCTCGCGGTGGCGAACCGAGCATCTCGACTTGGGTGCGCTCTGCGGTGTCGCCGAAGAGCTCGGCCTGCCAAGCGATCATAAACGCCTCGACCTCAGCATCGCTCAGCCCGAGGGCGCTGAGTTCAGCCTCCAGCGCGGCGATACCGACGGCTGCGGGTTGGTGGGGAGCTGCAGGAATACTCAGAGACTCGCCGGCAGCCGGCGCATCGAAGAGCGCGACGCGAGTGCCCGATGCATCGTCCGCTCGACGGATTCGCATGAGACGGCCCGGGAGCGCACCGGAGCCGTGCACGGTGAACGCGTCGCCGCTTTTCGAGAGGCGCAGCGGCACGTCGCCGGCGACCTGTGCGCGGTAGAAGAGGTGGTTCCACTCTTCGCCGTCGACGGTGAGGCAGGCGCTGTCTTCGGTCTCGTAGTTCGCGAGCTCCGCGGCTTCACAGTAGCGGTCGGCGATGCCGGAGCAGTGGCTGTCGGCGGCGACGGGGTAGTTTCCCCGTGCGCTGCAGCTTCCCCGGCGGGCTTCGACATCCCAGGTCAGACTCGTCGCCGTGGAGTCTTCGCTGTGGGGCCACTCTTCAAGGAAGCGGCCCGTCGTGGAGAGGGAAGCGTGGAAGCGCGCGATGTTGCCCTCGCCCTGAAGGTGAACGTAGATCACAGGCTTCCCCACTGCTCGACTATTGACGTGACCTCGGGGAATTTGTGTGGGCGGAACGCGCTCTGCAGCCGGCGCGGTGCCGCTCGTCAGCAAACTCTCTTCATCAGCGTAGTGATGGGCGATGAAACCCCACTCGTGAATGGCGTACGCGGTGTCGACTTCAGGCGCCGTTGGTTCTGCGGCTTCCTGGCTTTCCTGGGGCTCGTCGGCTTCGGTGGTGGCCGGTGGTTCAGGAGCGGCGCTCTCGGCTCCACAGGCAAAGAGGAAGAAAGCCAGTCCTGTGAGGGTCGTTGCGCGCATCGACGGAGAGTATCGGAATGCGCCGCCCACGCGCAACTCGGCGCTTTCTGCGCTGTCGGGGCGTTTCAGAGACGAGAAAACAAACAGAGGGGGGCCGACGAGGGTAAGATTGGGGGCGCGCGTGGTCGCGTCGCTGCTCTATGTCCGATTCCAAAAAACCAGACCCCGATTTGACGTATCGCTCGCGGCCCGGGGTGAGGCCGACGGATCGCGACCTGACGAGCCGGCGCCGAGGAGATTTTCCGACCACTTCGCAGGGTTCCGGGCTCCCTCCCTCGATGGGGCCACACGAGAAGGGCCTTGAGCTTGGACGCGTACTGGGCCGCGGCGGGCAGGCAGCCATCTTGGCGGGGACTCAGCGATCCTTGCGCCGGGAGGTCGCGGTGAAGCAGCTCCTGTCGGAGGACGACGACTCCGAGGCGCTGATTCGCGAAGCGTATGTGACCGGCGCGCTGGAGCACCCGAACATCGTTCCGGTTCACGACCTTGTCTTCGATTCGAGGGGCCTGCCCCAGCTGGTGCTCAAGAGAATCGAAGGGCGCTCATGGCTCGACTTCATCCGTGAGCCTCCACTGCTCGCGGAGATTCACGAAGGCGATGCGCTGGAATGGCACGTTCGCGTCGCGCTCCAGCTGACGCGTGCGCTCTCCTTCGCCCACGAGCGCGGGATCATGCACCGGGACATCAAGCCGTCGAACGTGATGATCGGTTCCTTCGGTGAGGTGTACTTACTCGACTGGGGTTTGGCGGCGTCCTTCGACGAGAACGAGGAGTTCTTGCCCCGCGTTCCCTCGCGCGAGATCGCCGGAACGCAAGCGTACATGGCACCGGAGCAAACGGTGGGCTTTGGCGAAGACCTTGGCGCGCCGACGGACGTGTATCTTTTGGCGGCGAGCCTCTGGCATGCGGCCTACGGCACGCCGCCTTGGCGTTTGTCCTCCGAAGGGCGCGAATCCAATCTGCCTGAGGGTGAAATCCCGAAGGAGCTCGCGGGAATTCTCGCGAGCGCGTTGAAGGCCGAACGACATCAGCGGACCTCATCGGCGGAGCTCTTTCGTCGGCACCTTGAGGGGTTCCTTCGAGAGCGCGGCAGCCATCAGCTCGTGGACCGGGCGCTGCGCCGAGCTCACGTGGCGGAGGAAGCACGGAAGACCGGCGAGCTTGAGGCCGCGGAGTATTCGGCCACGGAGGCGGCGGTTCTATATCGCGCGGCGCTTGAAGAATGGCCCGCGAATCCAGCCGCGCATGCGGGCGGAGAGGCGCTGCTTCGGGCGCGCGTGGATCACGCCCTGGAGCGTCGCTTACCCGCGGTGGCGAGGCAGCTCCTAGCCTCGACGACGGGCGTCCCGGCGGACCTCACCGCGCTGGTGGAGGACGCGGTGGAGAAGGCCGCGGCGGAAACGTCACGCCTCGCGGCGCTGGGTCATCAGTCGGACAAGGGCGTAGAGGTCGACTTTCGCCGCTACGCGGTCGCGTCGGGAGGGTCCGCTTGGATCCTCCTCTGGGTCGTGGGTGCTTTCCTCGGGGAGGTGCGCTTCGCCATGTGGGCGTTGTCGGGGGCAGCGCTCCTCGCATTCGTCGGCGCTTTTGTGACGCGTCATCGCTGGATGGGCACTCGTCACAACCGCGCGACGATCGGCAGCTGGCTCGTGGCGAGCGGGTCGGCTTGCGCGCTGAGCGGCCTCGCGCTCGTTCAGGGCGCGAGCTACGAGCACTTTAGCAGTTGGATCCTTGTTCTTTTTGCGACGGCTTCGTCCCTCGGCGCCGTCGCCATCGATAGCCGCGCTGGGCTCTTCGCCGGGGTCTGGGTGGCCGTCGTCATCGCCTCGCTGGTGTGGCCCGCCGCGAGCCCGTGGCTATTGGTCGGAGCGAACGTCGCGATGGTCGGCATTGGTTTTTGGGTGAACCTGCAGAACCGTGACGTGAAAGCGCCCAAGGAGTCCTGAGGGCTCTGGCCTGGCGATGCGATTTGCTCTACTCCTCCAGATGATCATGGAGGGCCAGGAGCGCGTCGCGGAGCTGGGCCATGGTGTCTCGACCGATCGCTTTCGTGAGGTCCTTCTCCACGCTGCGCAGATGTTCGAGGCCCGCGAGCATCCCTTCTCGACCCTTCGGCGTGAACACGACGCGTTTGGCGCGGCGGTCGCTTGCGTCGGGAATACGCGCGAGGACGCCGGCCTCTTGGAGGTCGTCAACGAGCTGCCCCACGGCTTGTTTGCTGATGCCGACGCGCTCCGCCAGGGCGGACTGACGGGTTCCCTCGAGATCAATGTGGGGAAAAAGAGCCATGTGCGCAGGCCGCGGCCGGAAGCCGGTGGCTAACTCCGAGGGCAGGCTCGCGATGGCCTCTTCGTTGACGAGGCGTGCGCACTTCAGGAGCAGATGCGCCGTACTCCGACGCTTAGCGCGCTCCAGCTCAGCGTGGAATGAGGCAGTCTCTTCGAGCGCGGGCGTACGTTTCACGAGACCGAGGGTAGCGGTAAATAGTCAAGCGTGGTTGACTTAGTGGTCAAGCGTGCTTGACTAAATGCATGGAACTCATTTCTCTAGCCTCGAACCTTTGGCATGTGGAGTCGATGTTTGGCTCGATCTTTCCGACGCGCATGATCGTCAGGCGCACGGACGAGGGGCTGATCCTCTGGTCCCCCGTGGCCATCGATGACGAACTGGCCGCAGCCGTGACCGCGCTCGGACCGGTGACGACGATCGTGGCGCCGAACCTCTTTCATTACGCGCACGTGGCGGCGGCGAAGAAGCGATTCCCCGACGCGCGGGTTTTCGCCCCCGAAGGCCTTCGGGCAAAGCAGCCGGATTTACCCATCGACGCGGCCTTAGAACCCGGGCTTCGGCTTGGCGAGTGTTCGGTGCATGCCGTGGAGGGCAGCGCCGTCATGTCGGAATTTGTGCTCCATGATCCAGACACGAAGACGCTGATCGTGACGGACCTGGTGTTCAACGTGCGTCGCGCTCACAACCTCCGCAGCTGGTTCGTGTTTCGCGTGGTCGCTGGCACGCTGGGCGAGGTCGCTCAGAGCCGACTGTGGAGGTCCTTTGTCAAAGACAAGGAAGCCGCGGCGGCGTCGATGCAGGCGTTGAACGAGCTGCCCTTTGAGCGCCTGGTGATGGGGCATGGAGAAATTCTGGAAGAAGGCGCTCAGGACGCCCTCGCGAAAG
>JBLHKB010000065.1:0-18491 GCA_047619315.1 Polyangiales bacterium | reverse complement strand
CAAGGCGCCCTCGAGGGACAGCGCGTGAAACGCGCCGCGCCCGAGGTACATCGCGCTGGGGCGCTCCCCAATAGACTTCGCGATGGGCACCAACGAGCCCTCTAGCTCGAGCGTGCGCGCCAAGACGGCGGGAAGGCGCTCGAAGGCCGCGGTCAGCCGCTCTTCGTTGTCTTCATCGAGCACCCCACGCTGACGTCCTGCGACCACGCTCAACGCCGCCATCGACATAAGCTGGGCGCAGAACGCTTTCGTGGAAGCTACGCCTCGTTCAGGTCCCGCGCGGAGAGGAATCGAAGCGTCCGCAAGGCGGGCGATGGTGCTCGCCTCGACGTTGACGAGCGCGAGCGTGGGACCATGTTCTTTGGCGAGCTTGAGGGCGTTTAGCGTGTCTGCGGTCTCGCCGGACTGGGAGATCACGATGGTCCCGACGGTGCCTTTGGGCGTTAGGCGACATTGAAACTCGGACGCGAGTTCGACATCGACGGGCAGCCGCGCATGGGCTTCGAACCAGTGCTTCGCGACGAGGCCCGCGTAATAGGAAGTACAACATCGAGACCACCTAGGCGCGAGGGGTGAGCCCCTACACTAGTCGGTCCGAACGAGAACGGACCCCAGCTCGCGCCCGATGCCAAGTCGGTTGGCACCACGGAGCACCAGGAGACCGCCGCCGCCGCCGCCGCCGCCGCCGTTCGCGCCCGACCGCGCGTTCGAGTTGCCATCTGTTCCGACGCCGTCAACGCCGCCGGCACCGCCGCTGGCCCCATAGGTTCCGCCGTCGCCGCTGCACGACCGACCGCTCGCTCCGCCGCCCACGTTCGTGGGGCTGTCTTCGCCGCCGTCGTCCGCGTCGCCGCGAGTTCGACAACCCGCGGCGCCGCCGCCGCCGCCGCCGGGGCTGAACACCGCGCCGTCGATGCTGATATTCCCGGCGCTCTCGATGAGAAGCACGCCTCCGCTGCCGCCGCCGCCGCCGGAGCCGATGTTGAAGTCTTCGGCGTCGCCGTCGCGACCTCCAGCGCCACCCCCGCCGCCAAGATCGATGATCGCGCTTCCGGAGATTTCGACCCCGCCCCGCGCGCTGATCTGGATCGCTCCGCCGCCACCGCCGCCATCGCCCGCCGAGCGCCCGGTTCCGCCACGGCCTCCTCCGCTACCGCCGTGGAGGGGCTCGCCGAAGTACGAACTCATGAATGCGTTGCCTCCGCTCGCGATGCCGGCACCCCCGCCATCACCTCCGCTGCCGCCCGCATGACCACCGCCACCGCCACCGCCACCGCTGTCTGGGAACGCATTGGCACCGACGCCGTTCAGGCCTGGTTGACCAGGGTTGAACCCTCCGGCCATTCCTGACGTGCCGCCGACGCCACCGCCGGGCCCGGGGTCTGTTCCTTCGGCGTCGGCGAGCAACGATCCAGTGATCCGCACAGTCCCCGCCGCAAGGATCACCAAAGGCCGAAATCCACTTACGCGTACATCGCCCCGGATCTCAAGGTCGCCGAAGGAGAGGATACAAAGGCCGCGGGCGCCGGTCTGCCCTTGAACTTCCCAATAGCCAGGAAGTGTATCGCAGGCGTCTGTGTCCCAATCGTCGTTTCCGATGGGATCCACCATGTTCATCGGCGCTTCGTTTAGGGGCCGCTCGACGTTGCTTGGGTCGAGGTCGTAGCAGCCCACTCCGGAGAACGCGTCCGCGCCGCTCAAACAGACATGGTCGCATTCTTCCCGCATCGTCGTTCCGTCGCCGACGCAGCGCACGTATGTGCTCCCGTCGCAAGACTCTGCGCAACCAGCGTCGAAGGCGTCGGGCATCGGGCCACCATCGACGAGTGCGGCATCCAAGACAGGCCCACCGTCCACTCCGGAGTCGAAGTCGGGTTCAGTATCGTTTCCCCCGTCAACGGGGCCGCTGTCAAAACCAGGGCCCCCGTCAAAGCCAGGTCCACTGTCGATTCCCGCTCCACCATCCTCGAGCGTCAGAAGCCCCGTCGAGTCGATTGAGCAGGCCGCTACTATCAGGACACATACAAACGAGAGTCGCATTGTGCATTGTCGCCCAGGTCGCCGCTAAGAACCAGGAGCACCGCATCAAGAGTCGGAAAAGCTATCGACGACGTCGCAGGAAGAGCAGACCGAGGCCCAAGGGAAAGAGCGCACCGAATCCGCCGCCCCCGCCGCTCGCGCTGCATCCGAGGTTCGAGCTGCTCGAGGCCGAACCGAGCGCGCCGTGAACAGTCATGTTGTCCTCAAGGTCGCCGCCGCTGGTCTCGTAGGAAGCACGGACCGACGTTTCTATGTCTGCATCGTAGGTGTAGGAGTAGAGGTCACCGCGGCCCAGGGCACGCCCTGCTGAATCCCACTCAGGTTCCGTTCCGTACACAGCGTCCGACCCGCGGACACCTGTTGCACGAATCACGATCTGGTCGCCGGCCTCCGCGTCGGTCTCGTCGCCGACGATTTGAATCCCCTCCAGGGAATCCGCCGCGACGGCCTCAATGTTGAGCGTGCCCACATTCTGTTCGTTGATGATGAGTTCGAGCGCTTCGGCCCCCGGGCTGAACGGGGAGATGGTGATCCAGGCGCTGAAGGCCCCAAAGTTCGACATGGCGGTGCTCGCGACATCACTGCGAATCTCAAGGATGTCCCGGCCGCGCACTTCACGCCCTGCAGCGTCGAAGTAGCGAGCTCGGAACGTCGCGTTGCCACCTTCGAGAACATAGAGCGTCTCACCGGCCATGTTCAGGTCGATGTCGTCGCCTTCGCTTTTGATGATCGCTCTTGATGTCACGGCGACGTCCGCAACGTCCGCGACCTCGACATCAAACTCTTCCACGCAGTCTCCGCCCGAATCCACGAGCTGAATGTGCGCCGTGCCGCTCGCGTCGGCGCGCACCGTGCCCCGACCGTCAATGGAGCTCACCACCCGCATGACCTCCTCGTTGTCGCTTTCGTAGCGCCAGCCAGCGGTGTTGTCGGCGCCGACTACGCTGAACTCGACATCGGTTCCGGTTGCGTAGGGCCCGTTGAGGTCATTGGCTCGCCGCCCTACATCGAAGAGCCGAATGTCGAGAAGGAAGTTCGAATCGTCCATGTTGTCTTCGACGGCGACCTTGTCGCAGCCGACGAGGGCGAGGAGGAGCGAAGAGACCAGGAGCGTTCTGAAGTGCGTCATGTCTCGGATAAAGCAACGTGCGTGCCAGCGCTTTTTTCCTGTAAAAACGAGTCTTGAAGCATCGATCTGTGAGTGAGCTTCACGCTCGCTCCCTAAACGGCACATCTACACGGGCCGCTATCCCGTAGCCGTTTCCCGGACGGCTGCTACACCAGCGCCATGCAGACAAAGCTCCCCACCATTGACATCATGGAGCGCGGCGCGGCGCGCGGCGAAGTTCAGCAGGCGATGGATCGCCGCTTGTTCATGCGGCTTCAGGTGTATCAAGCGCCTGTCGGCACCAACGCGACGGAAGCCGCGGACGCGCTTGCTGGAGCACTCGCCGGCGCCGGCATCGCTGCCGTCGTCTACGCCGATGCCCAAGACCCGCGCGGCATCGGGCTGCTCGTGTGGTCCGAAGACCCCGCAGACTTCGTGACGAAGGTGCGGCCCCTGTTCTCGAACCACAAGCTCAACGAGCTCACGCTTCGTCCCGAGTACACCATGCTTGGCCGCTCCTACGCGCTTGGCCACGAGCAGAACCTCGAGTGGTGGATCATCGACCGACCTGCGGAGAACGCGTCAAACCCCGAGCTGCCTTGGGCGGTCTGGTATCCCCTTCGTCGCAAGGGCACGTTTGAGGGGCTCACCCAAGAAGAGCGCAACAAGATCCTCCATGAGCACTCGTTCATCGGTCGCGCCTATGGCGCCCAAAACCTCGCGAGCGACATTCGACTCGCATGCCATGGCATCGACCAAGCCGACAATGACTTCGTCATCGGGCTTGTCGGCAAGACCCTTCATCCCTTGAGCCACGTCGTTGAATCCATGCGCAAGACCGTACAGACGTCCATGTGGATGGAGAAGATGGGCCCGTTCTTTGTGGGCTACGTGCTGCATCGCGTGGGCAAGAAGCAGTGAGCGGCAACACGTTCGGCGCGCTCTTTCGGGTGACGAGCGCCGGCGAATCCCATGGCGCCGCGAACGTGGTCATCATCGATGGCTGCCCCGCCGGACTTGAACTAAGCGAGGCGGACCTTCTTCCTGATCTCGCGCGCCGTAAGCCGGGCCAGTCCGCCATCGTGACGCAGCGAAAGGAAGGCGATGAACCCGAGATCCTCAGCGGCGTCTTTGAAGGGCACACGACGGGAACTCCCATCGCCGTCATCGTCCGCAACAAAGATCAGAAGAGCCGCGACTACGCGGACATTCGCGACAAGTATCGCCCGGGCCACGCCGACTACACGTATGACGTGAAGTACGGCGTTCGTGACTACCGCGGCGGCGGCCGCGCGTCGGCGCGTGAGACCGTGTCGCGCGTCGTCGCCGGCGCCATCGCCAAGAAACTCCTAGCCCGCGAAGGCATCGGAGTGCTGGCTTTTGTGACTCAGGTTGGCGATATCTGCGCCGAAGTCGGTGAGGATATTCGTCTGGAGCAGGTCGAAACGAACCCCGATGGAACGCCCAATATCGTGCGTTGTCCCGATCCCGTCGCCGCCGAAAAGATGATCGCCCTCATCAAGGCGGTTCGCAAAGACCAAGACTCCATCGGCGGCGTGGCAGAGCTGCGCGCGACCGGGGTCCCCGCCGGCCTTGGTCAGCCCGTATTCGACAAGCTCCGCGCCGACCTTGGCAAAGCGATCCTCAGTTTGCCCGCGGTCATGGGCGTCGAGTTTGGGTCTGGCTTCGCCTGCGCAAAGATGCGCGGCAGCGAACACAATGACGTCTTCGTGCCCGGCAGTCCGATTCGAACCACCAGCAATCGCCACGGCGGAATGCTCGGCGGCATCTCCACCGGCATGCCCATCATCCTACGTGCGGCGATCAAGCCCACCTCGAGCTTGCCAAGGCGCCAGGACACCGTGACGCGCAGCGGCGACGCCACGACCATTTCCACGGGCGGGCGTCATGACCCGTGCCTCCTGCCGCGCTTCATTCCGATGGCCGAGGCCATGGTCGCGATCACGCTGGCCGACCATCTCCTTCGGCACCGCGCCTCGCGTCTGGGCTAGCTAGCGCCAAACTTCCAAAACAAGATCGCTGCGACGGCCAGAACGAGAATGATCGTCCAGATGTAGTCGCTGGCGCCCTTTTTGGCTTCCTTCTCAACACCGACCGCACGGCGAAACCCGCCGACCATGCGGCGCATGGCTCCACCGCCGCTGCTCGTTAGCGTGCCGCCTGACTCAGCAGAAGCCGCTTCTTGCTTCGCGCCTTGGCGATACTTCTTCTGACGCTTCTTCTTTGTGGAGGATTTGGGCTGCTTCTTCGACATCCCGGGGAGCGTAGCTCAAACGGGGAGTCGTCGATAGCCCCGCCTGCACTCGTATTTATCCGCGAAACCACGTTAGTCTCCGATTCATGCGCGCATGGCAAATCAACGACTTCGGTATGGAGCATCTGACCCTCGTCGATCACAGGCCCGCCGAACTCCGGCGAATGGAGGTTCGAGTACGGGTTCGAGCCTGCAGCCTCAACTATCGCGACTTGCTGCTAATTCGGGGTGAATACGACCCAAGGCTGACACTTCCCTTGGTCCCGCTCTCCGATGGCGCCGGCGAGGTGATCGAAGTCGGCGAAGATGTGGAACGACTCGCCGTGGGCGACCGAGTCGCAGGCGCGTTCGCTCCTCTCTGGGTCGACGGTGCCCCCTCTCGCGATTCGCTTCGCCAGACCCGCGGCGGTCCCATCCACGGAATGTTGCGCCAAGAGGTCGTCGACGACGAATCTGGCTTCGTTCATGTGCCCGACTACCTGAGCTACGAAGAGGCAGCCACGTTGCCTTGTGCAGCCGTGACCGCTTGGTCCGCGCTCAGTGGCGTACGACCCGGAGAGCGCGTCGTGACTCAAGGCACCGGGGGCGTGTCCATCTTTGCGTTGCAGCTCGCCAAGCTCATGGGCGCCGAGGTTGTTATCACCTCGAGCAGCGAAGCCAAGCTCGAGCGTGCACGCGAGCTTGGGGCAGACCACACTATCGACTACGTCGCCGACCCAAACTGGGGCACGCGCGTGGCCGAGCTGGGCGGCGCCGACCGCGTCATCGAACTGGGTGGGGCTTCGACTCTTGAACAGTCTCTCCGCGCCGTTCGCACCGGCGGCCAGATCTCGCTCATCGGTATTCTCGGCGGACCGAAAGCCGAGGTCCTGCTGACGAAAATCTTGATGAACGCCGTTCGTGTCCAAGGCATCATCGTGGGCTCACGCGCGAGCTTCGAAGCGATGAATCGCGCCATCAAGTCCGCCGAACTACGCCCCATCATCGACCGCGTCTTTGATTTCGAGGATGCCCCCGCGGCCTTCGCCTACCTCATGCGCGCGGCGCACTTTGGTAAGGTGGTCATCCGCTCTTAGGATCCTCGAGCAGTCGCTAGACCGACTCATCTGAGCACCTGCTCAGAGCGTGGCGTCGGTTCTGTCGCTCTCAAGCCGTCTGAGACAGCGACGGTGTAAGCCTGAAGGAACCAGGGAAGGAACCTGCTATGGTGACGCCGTGTCGTTCGCCGCGAAAACCACAGTTCTTCTGATCGCCAGCCTCACGCTCGTGCACTCATCGGCGACGGCGTCGGACTTTTGGGACGAAGTGCGCGAGCCGGGTATTTCCCAATACCGCCGTCTCACCGACGAGGCCGAGCTCGCCCTTCGCGCGAGACGTTTGACGGACGCTCTCCGCCTCGCGGACGAGGCGATCGCTCTCATCGACGATGCGCCCCGGGGCCATATGATTCGTGGCTTGGCGGCCGGCGAGCGCGGCGCCGTAGACGATGGGGCTCAGAGCATCACGCGGGCCCTCGCCCTCGATCCCACGTCCTTGGACGGAGCTTTCGCTGAGCGCGCGACGGCGGTGTTGCTTCGAGCGAACGCGCTCATCCCCGCCCGTTCGATCTTGGAGCGAGCGGTTCGGAGCGCCGGTCCGGGTATTCAGCGGGACACACTTTTTGCCACGTATGGAGACGTGCTTCAGGCCCTCGGGCCCGACCACCTCGAGGCTGCCATCGGCGCCTATCGCGAAGCGCTTCGAGAGAGGGGGAACTCTGGGCGAGCGCAGCTTGGCCTAGCGCTGGCGCTGCGCCGTCAAGGGGCTGCGATCAGCGCTTGGCGCTCCAGTGCTCAGGCCGCCGCCGATTCCACGGCACGCCAGCTACTTCTTTCCCTGAGCTTACCTCCTGCCGAAATCGAGTCTCGCGCCGCGCTGCTGATGGAGGTCGCGGAGGACCTGATGGGCGCGCGGACTGCATGGGAACGAGCCGCCACAGGCCCTTGGGCGATCTTTGCCCAAGAAGCGGCTATGGCACTTCAGTGAAGCGCCTACATCGAGCTGCGCTGCACGTCCTCTGCACGTGTCTTTGCCTCGGGAGCGTGAGCGCTGCTTTCGCTCAAGGCTTGCGACGTAGCCCCAACGAACAGACGAGCGCCTTCTGGCGAGAGCTTCGGGATCCAGGCTACACGCGCTCCGAAGAGCTCATCGAGCAGGGCATCGCGTTCCTCGGAGGGCTCGGGGATATACCGGCGTCGGACCCGCTGGTCCATGCCATGATCCGTAGCGCTGTCTTGCGTTTCGAGCATGCCGTGACCCTCGCGCCGCAGAGTAAACGCGGCTGGTATTTTCTTGGCTACGCGCTCGCGCGCTTCGAGCACTTTGACCGCGAGCTAGGAACGACGGTTCGCCGCGACGAAGAGGCCATCGCCGCCTTCGAACATCTGCAAAGCCTCGACGCTCTCTTTCGCGTGGAGGCGGTAGGCTTTGAGCTAGGCCTATTGAATACCCGAGTGGCTCGCTTCGACGCCGCGGTCCGTGAGTACCAGCGCTCGATTCAGTACGCGCTGACTCCTGAAAACTCCGCCGTGACCTATTCGAATATGGCCGAAGTTCGCATGATGGACGGTGACCTCATCGGCGCCGTTCGAGACTACGAGCGCGCCATTCATCTGTCGCGCAACACCAACAGTGCGGATGCGCGTGGGCTGCCGCTTTTCGGAATCGCCGTCGCGCTAGACCGCCTCGGCGAGACGAGCGAAGGCGGCACGCGTGCTCTCGAAGCGGTGAACGTCGGGCTGGGCATCGACATCCTTCACCGCAACGGCGTGTTCTTTGAGCCCGCCTGCGAGGTGCACTACTACGAGGCCCTGGGCAACCGCGCCCTCGCTGAGCGTGCCCAGGGTGAAGAGAGGCTCACCGCGCTCCGAGCAGCGCTTCGTTCCTGGAGAACGTACCTATCTCTCGCGGCGGAGGATGACCCTTGGCGAAGCCTCGTGGAGCGCCGCGTCGAGACCGCGCGCGTCGAATTGGAGGAGGCCCGCCCCGAAAGAACTTCTCGGCGTTCAGCACGTCCAAGTCCTCGATGAGGACGTCGCGACGAACGACTTGGGTATGGCTTGCTGCGCTCGTCATGGTTGGCTGCGATGTGCCCACTGTGACGAAGGCGCCGCCTGAACCGGAGCCCGTGCCAGACGTCGTGGAGACCATCGAGGCTCCACCGATCTTTGACGAAGGGCCGTCTCGCTTGCCGACGGCTCCGGCTCAAAGCGCGCCCTCCCACGCCACCTGGCGTGGTGACACCTCGCTCCTCTCGGATACCGTCACCTGTGCGTCTTGCCACCAAGATGTGGCTGCCAGCTGGGCGCAGTCTGCCCACGCACGCTCTAGCTTCGACAACCCATGGTACCGCGTCGCCGTGGATGCGTTCCGCGCCGAGCGAGGCAACGAAGCGAGCCGCTTCTGCGCGGGATGCCATGACCCCGTCCTCCTCGTCGAGGGGGCCATCGACGAAGACATCGAGGGCGACGATCTACGTGCCCACGCCGGGATCCCGTGCCTCGTCTGTCACTCCACCACCGAGACGCGCGCCGACGGTAACGGCTCGTTCTCCCTGGACCTCTCGCCGGTGCCGATACCCGACCCGGACGACGCCGCCCAGGTCGCCGAACACGTGGCACGCGTCACGCCCTCGCCCCTTCGCACGGCGGCCCTCTGCGGCTCCTGTCACCGCTCGTTCATCGGGCCCGAGGTCGGCTCGCTGCACCACATGGCCGGCATCGACGACATCGGCGCTTGGCGACAAAGCGCCTTCTCCGGCGCCGACGGAGAGCGCCATGACGATGTCGAGGAGGCGAGCTGCGCGAGCTGTCATATGGAGCTCATCGATGCGCCCAGGGACCTCGCCGCGAGTGAAGGGCAGGTCCACTCCCATCGCGTCCTGGCCTCCCACACCGCGTTGCCCGGCGGCGAAGAAGGGCATCTCCTCGCCGGCGCCGCGAGCATCGACGTGGCTGCATTGCGGGTAGGGCGGCGTTGGCATTACAGCCTCGGCGAAGCGGGCCGCGGGAGCGAATACACCTTCGATGTCGTCGTCAGAAACGAAGAAGCGGGGCATCGTTTCCCAGGAGGGACGCGCGACCTTCAGGACACCTGGGTGGAGGTGAGCGTGTTCGATGAGGACGGCGAACTCTTGGCGCAAGCCGGGGCCAGGCACGCCACCGAGCCGGATTCCAGCGCCTACCGATTCCGCTCCGTGGTCATGGACGCCGAGGGGCGCCCCGAACCCGACCACCTGGTTCACCATTTCGTCGCCGCTGCGTATGACCGGACCATCGCGCCTCGCGACGCCGCGCTGATCCGTTACTCACTTCGAACGCGCCGAAGGCCCGCCCGCATTCGCGCCCGAATACTCCACCGCAAACACAGCACGAGGCTGCGCCTGCTGGCCTGCGAGGCCTCGCGCACGCCGCGTGGTCGCGCCTTCGATGCGATGACACGTGAGCTCGAGCGCGAGCCCATCGATGCATGTGCGCCGGAGCCGATCACGTTGGTCGCTGAAGTCGAGCGATGCCTTGGCGAGGGGTGCGACGACGCCCCCACCTACCCACGTCTTCGAAACCTAGCCCTCGCTCGCTCTCACTCGCTGCAAGAGCGCCTCGACGAAGTCCGACCCGTCGTCGCCGCCGCGCGTCGCTTCGGTGAGCACGACGCCGAACTCAACGTCATCCTCGCCCGCGTCGCCGGACGGCAGGGTCGCGTCGACGAAGCGATCGAGCTCCTCGAAGACGACACCAGCGTCTCCGCCGCGCGCGCGCGCGGGCGTGCCTACGCGCAAGTATGGCGATGGGCCGAGGCCGCCGAAGCGTACGAAGACGTCGCTCGTCGAAGCCCCAGAGACCCGCGTGCTTTGACGGACTTGGCCCAAGCGCTCGGGAGCATCGAGAGCCCGAACGCCGCGGCGGCGGCACGCGCCGGCCTACGTTTTGGTCCACGCGTCGAGTCCCTCTTGCGGACCCAGTCGTTGGCGCGCGACGACGATGAGGCTGCGCGCGAAGCGTACTTTGCGCATCGTGCGCCGGACGAAGCGCCCGCGCTGCTGCGACGCTGCGAGGAGCTCGATGAGGAATGCGCTCGCGACCGACAGCCGATCCCGATCATTGAGCTCACCTCTCCTTAGTCCTCGATGACAGGAGAAGTCTAAGGACGAAGAGACTCAAGGAGCGCCGCGTCGACGGCTTCAAACTCCACGCTTCGCCCGCCGTGGTCTGCGATGAAGTGTTCAACACGGTCTGGCGCCACCGGCACGAGGTCGATGCCCATTGGGCCCTGCACGTCGGACTCCACGACGAAGCGAAGCGCCGAGCCTCCCTGGGAGCCACTCCCGTAGTACTCCATAAAGCGAAGCGCTGCGGCGCTGCCTTCGGCCCGGAAGGCGCATTTCGGGGCGTCGTATTCGGTATCGCCGGACTCCCTTACGGAGCGAACGGTCCAGTCGGACTCCGCTGTGATGAACATGCCGCACTCCGAACAGCGCGCGCGCTCGGGCTCGTCCGAACAAGCCAGCGCCGCGAAGGCGAGGAGCGAAACACAGAGGAAAGCGAAGGGACGTCGGTTCATGAGATTCCGTCGGGCGTTAAAGTAGGGGTGTGCCAGTGAGGATCAGGTAGCGAAGGACGGGGGCCGCAGCGAGGAGGGCCGCCGCGGCCCAGGCAAGCGCACCTCGTCGCGCCAGCACCTTGCGCGCCGCCAAAGTGACCTCTGGTTCGCCGGCGCGGCGGCCGAGAAATGCCAACACCGCGGCGCTGGTGCTCAGACTCACGCCGACGAAGAACGCCGCAAGCAGTGACCAGCCAAAGGGGGCGTAGATCCCGTGAAGTAAACAGAATGGGCAGGTGTGATGCGGGGTCTCGTACGCGTGAGGCGCGACGTAGCGCATCGTGGCGAGGAGCCCCGTCACGAGGGCGGCGCCGCCGCTGAGCGCCGCCAGGTAGTGAGCGCTTCGGTAGCGAACGCCGGCGAGGAGCAGCGCGACGGTGACGAGCGCCGCGGCGATAAACACGCCGAAGAAAAGTTGGCCGCCGCCACCGCTTGTGCCGAAGACATCGGCGCCACCGCCTCCCAAGCTCGCCGAGCAACACGTGGCGTTGGCGCTTAGGTCGAGACGACTGGCGAAACGAACAAAGACCAGGCCGTCTGTCACGACGAGGGGCGCCAACGCGAAGAGCGCCAAAAACTTGGCCCGCGTGAACGTGGGCGTACGAAGGCGCAGCTCGAAGCGATGCATTACGAGCCAAACCGCGCACGCCAGCGCCGTGCCAAAGCTGAGCCCCACGCTCAAGAATCCCCCCTCGGTTCCCGAAAAGACTCCGTAGGCGCACATCGCCCCATGAATGGTGTGGGACTGTCTGTCGGCGCCGACGAGGGTGATGACAAGACCAAGAAGTGTCAGCCCGAGACCGGCGGCGACGAGCGTTGCCACCAGCTCTGCGCGTCGCTGGAGGACCAGCTGGCCTTCATTCGTCGCGCCTACGCGCCAGCTACGAAGGAGGCGCAGCGCGGTGCGCGAACCATAGAGCACCAGGGCGATGGCGAAGAATGCCGCAAGTGTCCGTGAGAGGATCCAGCCCTGCGCGAAAGCGCTCATCGGAGTTGGACGGACGCCGCAACGTCGACGAGACCGCCCATCAAAGTACGAAGCGAATCGAAGGCGCCGTCTTTTGGTTTTCCGTTCGCCTCATCGACGTAGAGTCCACGGTTCAACTCGATCTGAACCGCGTGCCATCCCTCTGAAGGACGTCCGTAGTAACCCGTCGTGTACCCGCCGCGATAAGGCTCGTCGTGCCGCACGCTCAGTCCGGCATCCCGAAAATGCGCGGCGACGGCGTCGATGAGCCGGCGGTCCGCCGTCGTACCGGAGCGCGTCCCTGGGACGACATCAGCACGCTTTTGACCCCGTCGCGCGCTCGGCATCGAGTGCGCGGCGATGAGAATCGCATAGCCATGCCGTGCTCTCAGCTCGTGCAAGGTCTCGGACAGCGCCGTGTGGTACGGGCGGTGGAAGCGTGCGAGTCGACTCTCGAGACGCTCATAGTCGAGGGGGCCGCTCATCAACGGATGTCCTTTGGTGGTCATGCGCCAAACGACCCCTCTCGGCTGTGTTCCTTTTGGTGCCGGATGATCGTGGACCGTGCGTCCATCGACATCGTCCTCGGCCCGGTTGAGGTCGACCACGAAGCGAGACGTGTGCGCGACCAAGAGGTGAGCGCCACGACTTGGCGCATCCGCGCATAGTTTATCGACGTAGATGTCGGAGTCGCGGGAAACTTGAGCCGGCGTTGCCCTGAGCTCATCGCGCACGGCATCGGGAATCGCGAGGCCCGCATGCGGCACCTCGACGAGGACCGGCGTATCCCGCGCGGGCTGGATCAGGTCAAAATAGCCATGCCGTGTTTCACCGTTGTGTGTGGCGGTCGCCATAGGAACAGATCTAGCCCGAATCTGGGCCACGTAAAGAGGCCCGGTGCCTGGTGACCTATGGTTTCGCGACAACCCCGACGAGTCCGCATCGCACGCCGATGAAAAGCGCGCGATAAGCGGCTTCGGCGTCCGTGGCCTCCGCGATGATGCTGCCCACCGTGGTCTTGTGGGCTGCCCGGAGTGTTTCAAGCCAGTCCGCCGGCAAATCGAACGCGTGAGCTCGTTCTTCGAGGACGCTCTCCTTCACCAGCGGCAGCTCCCAGATGTCTCTCAGGTTGGCTTCGATCTCCTCGACGCTCATGTTCAAGACCGCATCGCGAAGGAGCGGGTAACCCGTCTCACCCATCAGAAAGGTCTCCTCGTGGGATCGCGCCTCGGGGACAAAGGCCCAAGTGCCATGACGCCAGCGAAAGGCCTCGAGGAGTCGCTCCCGCACCTGAGACGAGATCGCGCGAAAGAGGTCGATGGGCCGCAGAATCTCAAGGCCCACAAGCGCGTCGCCGAGGCGTCCTCCGTAGCGAGGCATGAGCGCCAGACCCATCTCGATTTCCATTCGGAGGCAAAACCCATTCGCCACCAGGTGTTCTCCGAGGAGCTCATGTTGGTCCGTGGAGGCGACAAACTCCGTGCGACCGTCGACGAAGTAGATCTTTTTGCGGCGGTCACCGGCGCGAAGATGAAGCACGCCCGTCTCCCGGGTCCGAAAGATCTGATGCACGAGAGGGATGACAATCCCCGGAGCAAGGAGCCCCTCGCGAGAGGCATGGTCGGTTTCGTTTTCGCTCCACGAAATCGCCGGCGAAGTGACGAAGCGAGTGAGCTCCGGCCACTCCGTCGCTGGTAAAAAGGTCCGGTCGGTCTTCGCGATCTGCGTCTTCGCGCCAACCTTGCCCGTGGTGATGAGTTGCACGAGCCGGGGATAGCTCAGCGGCCCGAGCTCTTCGCCGCTCTCCAGCCGCACTCGGTACACTTGCGGCGATGTCGCATCGACACCGCGCAGCAATTCGGCGGCGCCGGGCGGAAGTTCACTCGTGTCGACCACTTCTGTGGAGCGGTCCGAAGTTCCATTGTCGTCGTCGACTTGCTCTCCAAGATGAAGCTTCATCAAGAGACGCGCCGTGCGTTCCGTTCCGTGTGCCCAAGCGCGACGACGGCATATCTCTTCGCACGCATCCGCAAACGCCGCCGCCGCGGGGCGGTCCGCCGGGCTCTTCGCCAAGGCCCGGCCCATGAGGTCACGCAGGTCGCGCGGAATCCGCCTCTTCGCGCTGTCGAGTATCGAGAGATCGACGTCTCGAATCCGCACCAAGATATCGAGCTCCGAACCCGAACCGAAAATAGGCTCGCCCGTCAGCATTTCACCGAGGACCGTCGCCAGCGTGAAGACATCACTGCGGCCGTCGAGGGGCGCGCCGATCACTTGCTCCGGCGACATATAGCCGAGCTTCCCCCGCACATGACCATCTTCGGTGTTTCGGCTCTGTCCCGACATCTTCGCGATGCCGAAGTCCGTCAGCTTGATGTGCCCGGTCCCCGTCACCAAGATGTTCGCTGGGCTGACATCGCGGTGAACGAAGGGCACACCATCACTGGACCCTTTGCGGTGCGCGTAAGCGAGCGCGCCGGCGGTGCGCGCCGTGATGTGCAAGGCGACCTCGAAGGGGATGCTCTTCAATAACCGATTCGACGCACGGATCATTCGGCTCACGTTCGTGCCTTCGACGAGCTCCATCGCCAGAAAAAGCTGACCTTCGTGTTCGCCGAAATCAAACACCTGCACGACACCGGGATGCGACATCCGCGCAGCGACCTTGGCTTCGTCGATGAACATCGCTTTGAAGTCGGGGTCTCCAAGGTACTGCGGGAGAATGCGCTTGAGCGCGACGCGCTTACGGAAGCCGTGTGGCCCTTGGCGCTCAGCGATGAAGAGCTCGGCCATGCCGCCGGTCGCAAGTCGACGGTCGATGATGTAGGGGCCAAGAGCACTTGGGGCTGGGGGCATTGTTGAGTGGGATCTCCAGCGGGAGCACGACGCGGTCGTCCACGTCGTCTTCCACGTTCGTAAAGAGTAGCCAATGCTCAGCGCGCGCGCTCACTTGATCCTGGCTCCATCTATGGAACGGCTGGTTCGGTCGTTGCTAAAGGCGTCCCGCTCACCATAAATGGGGGACTTGAGATCACGGGAACTCTGCCGACGCGGCGTCTCAAGAACACACCCCCGGCGGCCTCGCGCACCGTCTTGGTTACGCTCCATCCACCTACATCCAACGACGTCTTTTTCGAAAACGCTCCAGTGATCAGAAAGAGAGCAAGTCGCGGCCGGTTCCGTCGTTCGGATCGAGCTTGTTCCACCCTCTGAGGCGCCGTTTCGACCCGTATGGTGGCCTAGAGCCCAAAGATCACTGTTCTTGCTTCCGATTCGCGTCCCACCATGCTTATCATTACCCTCGTAATCGAAGGATTTCTGAGGAATGTCACGTACTAAGGATCCCTACCTCGGCAAAGTAGTTGCCGGGCGTTATCGACTTGAAAGCCGTCTCGGCGAAGGGGGCATGGGTGTCGTCTATCGCGCACGCCATGTGCTCATCGACCGCGTCGTCGCGCTCAAGCTGATTCGTCCAGACCTTCGAGGGGAAACGCACCTTCGGGCGTGGATGTTGCGCGAAGCGCGCGCCGCGAATCGAGTCGACCACGCCCACATCGTGGACATCCATGACGTTGGCGAAACCGAGGATGGCGAACTCTATCTCGTTATGGAGTACCTCATGGGGACCGCGCTCTCGACGGAGATCGCCAAGGGGCCCATGCCGATTTCGAGGGCCGTCGATATCCTCGAGCAAATGTGCGCAGCGCTTGCGCGTGCTCATGACCTTGGCGTCGTTCACCGCGACCTCAAGAGCGACAACATCATGTTAACGAATCGTGGCGGACGTCACGACTTCGTGAAGATCCTCGACTTCGGACTCGCTGCGCTCACACGCGACCCACGCCTTGCGCCCAAAGGTGCCGTCTTCGGAACACCAGAATACATGTCGCCGGAGCAGGCGCGCGGCGAAGACGCCGAAGCCGCCAGCGATCTTTACGCCCTCGGCATCTTGCTCTTCGAAATGGTCACGGGTCGTCTGCCCTTCCGTTCCGCCGACCGCGACACGCTCCTGGAGCTTCAGCGAACCGCCAAGGCGCCGTCGCCGAGGGCCAATCGCAAAGACCTCCCCGAGGCAGCCGAACAGATCTGCCTTCGTCTTCTCGAAAAAGAGATCAAGGCGCGCTTCCGGGACGGTCACCACCTTCAAGAAGAGCTCAAGAAGCTGCAGCGCTCGTTGCCCTCGCAGGTCTGGGACAGAGAGAAGCCCGGCGGCAGCGATAGCCCGCATGCCCAAGAGCCGCCTCCTCCGCCGCCTGCTCGTTCGCCCGGCGTCGTCGAATGGAGTCGCCGCGCGGCCAACTTTTCGCGTGCCGTGGCACGTGCCTACCCCAACGGTCGTGCGCCCGACGAGATTCAGAAGTCCGCCGACAATATGTGGGAGGTCGCGGCGCGTGCCGCTCGGCTCGAAGGCGAGCTTTCAAGTCACTCGCGGAAACTCGAAGCGATCGAGAAACGCGGCCGCGCACTTCGTGCAGAGATCGGGCGTAAGGTCGAAGAGCTCGCCGGTGAAGAAAGCCGCGCGCTTCGTGATGCTCAACGAGAGCGGGAACGAGCAGGTCGGACCAACGCTCAGAAGACCAAAGCTCAGCAAGATTTCGACGCTGCGCGCCGACGTATTCAAGGTGGCGAACAAACGGCGATGCTGCTCCAGGCGTGCGGCGCCGCGCATGGACGGGCGGAGGCCCTCGGGGCGGTCCAAGCTGACTATGATCGACGCGGTGCCGAACGGGAGCACTACGGTGCAGGCTTGCGCAAGCAGGTCGACGAGCTGAAAGCTCAGCTGATACGCTACAGCGAAGCGCTTGAGACGGATCTCCAGGCAGGGCGTGATCGCATCGCGACTCGTGTTCGCGAAGCCCTCGGCTACGAGAAGTCGTTTACCGAGGCGTCGACGACTCTACTGGGACATCTCTCCGGTCGCCCAGAGTGCCAAGAGGTTCTCGAAGATGTCGCCAAGGAGATGGCCGAGGAGAACGTGGCTTGACCCATCTGTGGTCTACCGGCGAAGCCGAGCTACCTAGCGTAGGGCGACTGTCTCCTCACACGTCCTTCTGATCGCGTCGTGTCATGCACAAGAGTCGCCGGCCTATAAAGCCGGCGGCGTCGCGGATGCGTGAACGGCCCGCGTCTTCGTTTGCACTTCCATACCGAACACATCGCGGAAGAGCTCTGCTTTGCGCTCTAGCGTCCACGTCTCCAGTGACAGGTCCTCGTTGGACACCAGCGTAAGTTGAAGCGCGTCTTTCTTCATTGAAACCTCGATGCGTTCGACTTTGCCTCGGTGCCCACGGTCGAGGGCATCGGCTACGCGGAGGAGAGAAGCCAACGCTTTGACGCGATCTCGATCGGCGGAGTCAAGACTCGCGTAGCTCGTGTGCCGAAGCGCCGGCGCGGCGCGGCGATGGTAACGGGCCACGAGCGCAACGAGCTTTCGGTGTTCAGGCGGCAGCCCCGTGAGATCCGAGTTCTCGATGATGTATTGAGTGTGTTTGTGGTGCGACGAAGGATGAACGAAGTCGCCGATGTCATGGAGCAAAGCGGCCAGTCGCAAAATGCCGCGCTCTTCTTGCCCCAGGCCATGAACGGACATGGTCCCGTCAAAGAGGTCACACGCAAAGGCGGAGACGAGCGTCGCGTGACGCTCGTCGAAGTGATAACGGCGACCGAGCTGGAGCCCCGCGGCGAAGAGCTGATCACGTTCACGGGCGTAGTCCCAGACGCGGTAGTGCTTGTCGACGAGCTCGCGAACGATGCCTTCTTTGAGGCCAACGCCCGGGCATGCGATGCGCTCTAAGTTGGCCATGTCCGCCATGGCAATAATCACGTAGAGCGCGGGAACGATGACGTCGGCGCGGTCGGCTTTGAGACTGTAACGTTCGATGCGTTCCGCCGATGAAATCGAGGCGAGTTCGTCCCGGAGGGCTCGAGCTTTCTCCACGTCGATGGTGGGCACCGGCGCGTTCTTCACTCCAGCCAAGCTTGATACGGCGACGAGATTGCCACCGGTGCCCACCAAGTCATCGAACTTACGCTCGCGGAGGTCGCGTCGATGCGGCGCCAGGAGACGGTCGAGGTACTCGCGAAGCAGGAGATTCTGCTGGGGGCTGACCGGCTCTCCGGGTTCGAGGAACGCCTCGAGGAGACGCACTGTTCCGATCTCGAGGGAGACGATAAACCCGTCTCCTTCGCGCAGGTCCGAGAGCTCCAAGCTCCCGCCACCGAGGTCCATCAGCAGCGAGCGGCCGACTTCCATTTCGTGACGCACCGCGAGGCTGACGAGGCGTGCCTCTTCGGCTCCGTTGATGGAGTCGAGCTGAATACCGGTCTCCTCTTTGACACGCTCGATGAGCACGTCGCCGTTCTGGGCGCTCCGCGCGGACGCCGTCACGACCGCGTGGTAGTCGTCGACGCGCGCTTCTTCCATCGTCTCCGCGAAGCGCCGCATCGTCTCGACGCACCGGTCG
>JBLHKB010000064.1:0-18582 GCA_047619315.1 Polyangiales bacterium | reverse complement strand
AGTCACCGTAGCTAAGTGGCTGCTGGTCGGCTGCGTCGAGAGATGAGGGCGACATTGTGGCCACGCCTCATCTCCTGGACCGTTCTAGAGCCGCGCGGCTTTAAGCCGCGCGTCGTCTAGTTGCCTCCTGCGGCCTGTTGTTGCTGAAGCTGTTGCTGAATCTGTTGCATCAACTCAGGCGGGATCTGCTGGCCACCGGGGCCACTGGGCATACCACCGGCACCGCCTGGCATACCGCCTGGCATTCCCGGCATACCGCCTGGCATCCCTGGCATCCCGCCCGGCATTCCGCCCGGTGGCGCTGCGGCGGGCTCGCTCCCAGGTTCCGGGTTCTGAAACTGCTCGGTTCCAGGGCGCATACGATCCGCCAAGTACGTTGAGATGACGTAGATGACAGGGTTGCCGACGTGCCGGACGTACCACTCGTTGTTGCTGCCGCTCTCGGCGCCGACATGAAGCACGATGTCTTCGAAGGTGCTTGGGTCTTCCGGCGTCCCTTCCGCGCCTTCTTCTTCCTCCGGCACGACCGTCAGCGTGACGGTGCCCGTCGGAGTTCCAAAGCCCGCCGCCGCTTCGTCCACGCCGACGTCTGCGAAGTTCACAGCCCGCATCCCTGCGACGCTCGCAGCGATAGATTGCACCTTGGACGAACCAAAGCGCTCTATGGGCTCTTGCCCTTCCATCTGTTCCCACTCGCCGCTCACGTTCCGCACGAAGGTGTAGTCGCCGTTTGCGCTCTGGAAATGAACGCGGCGCACGCGGTCTGCCTGCACGCCCAGAACACGGCGGTTGCGCCAGTCCTTGAGCTCTTTGTTGAACGCGTATTTGATCGAGCCAGCGACCTGAAATACAGGCGCCTCTCCCACTACGCGGACCATCGTATTGAGCCCGCGGTAGGCGCCAACGATGAGCTCCACCGTCTCGTCGCCTTGGTGAACCGTCACCAGAATGCCGGCGTCGTCCACCTCGAGGAGCTCGTAGTTTTCTTCGCGGGATGCAGCGATGCCGGTGATCTCCATCTCGCCGAGCTTGTCGAGTGCCGTTGAAATGGCGCTGGGGTCTGTTTCGGCATCGACGGGCGCCGACACGCGCCACTCATCACCGCTCTTCGTTAGCGTAACGGTCGTTGCAGGCTCGTCCCCGTTGGCGGGACGCGTGATATCGATCTGCGTGATCGAGTCGCGCTCGATCGTCGGAAACTCCGGAGCCTCGTCCGAGGCGTCCGCGGTTTCGGTGTCGCGTCCGTTCAGGGCGACGAAAGCGCCGATGAGGGTGACGGCGAAGGCTCCGGCTGCAATGGCGAGTTTCTTGTTCATTGTCTTCTCTCTCAGAGCTTGAGGTTCTTGCGGCGCGAGTTTCGCATCCGCCATCGAAAGAAACCAAAGAGGGCAAAGCCAAACGGAATGCCCAGCATGTTTGCGAGCTTGTACTTAAGCTTACGACGGTCGAACTCTTCTTCGGCAGCTCGGTAAGCGGAGACGGCGTCTTGTGCGGCGGTGTTCGCGTCGTCCAATGCGCCCTGGTCTTGGTCCTCGACGGCGCTCTCGCCGGCGGTCTGTGCCGCCTCGAACTCTTGCTCCGCGGCAAGAATCTCGGGGATGGCAATCTGTGGGTCGTCGACGGTCTTCGAACGAAGCGCGACAAGTTCGGACTCGGCAGCAAGCCAGTCGATGTTGTTCATGGCGAGGCCGAGAACCTGCCCAAGCTGTTGAGGGTTCAACGCTTGGCCTGGAGGAAGCTGCGGCTGGAACTCAGGGCGCCACATAAAGTAGTCGCTGGAGCCGGAAACAAGAACACGTGTGGTTTCCGGCGCTGCGCTCGCTGCTTCCATGCCGCCTTCGGTGGATGCAGGGAACGCGGACGGCAGGGCGCCTTCGATGGCGATCATGAGCGGGAATGGCCCGCCATCACCGTTGGGTCGCCATCCGCTTTGTTCGCGCGGCGTCACATCGATGGCGCTGGTCTCACGCCAGCTGTGCTCCGTGGAGTGCGCGAGTGTTGTGACTTGCACGCCTTCGCCAGCGCTGGTCAACTCCAAGGAGTTGGTGAATGGCATCTGCGCATTCGGGATCCGGAAAACAGCCGGGTGCTGGCGAACTTCTTCGTCCAGCGCGACGCCGGGCATCGGCGGGTAGGGCGCTGGAACGCGCATCGTGCCAAAGGGCGTTCGCTGTTCAACAGGGACGCGGCCGCAACCGGCGAAGCAGTCCATGACGAGGTCGTTGCGAATGCTGACGCCCCAGCCGCTAAGCAGCGGGGCGAGGTTCATGTCTGCGGTGGCGACGCTCGGACCTGTTTGTCCTGCGAGGTCCACCTGTGCACCGGCGCCAAAAACGCCTAGGCTTCCGCCGCCCATGACGTATTGGTTCAAGCGGCCAAGTTCTTCTTCCTCGAATGGCACATCCGGCGCCAGGATCAGGAGCGCGTCCATATCGTCGGGGATCTCGCTCGTCAAAGGAACGGCGCGGAGCTCGTACATGTTGGGCAGGCCCTGCCGAAGGAAGGCGAGGCCTTCTTCAAGCGTCGGTCCACCATGACCAGAGACGACACCAACGATGGTCTTCGCGCCAGCCATCTCCATGATTTTCATCGTGATGAGGTATTCGAGACCTTCCACACCTTCGACGGTCGGAATCGCTTCCGTGGCGCCGAGGTAGCGGAACGCGAGGCCTGCGAAGCCTTGAACCACACCTTGGCGGTCGTTGGAGATGTCCGGGAACGCCGCCAGCGGAACGCCGGCTTCACTGGCCTCTGTCTTCTCGTCCTCTTCGTCGGGATGCACAAAGCGCACACGAAGGTTGCCGTTCGACGCAGCCTGATACTCGTTCAGAATGTCACGAACATAGGACTCCACGCTTGAGAACTGCGCAGGCAGGTCCTCACTGAAGTACCCGATGATCTCCATCTCGTCCGTCAACTCGGAGACGGTCGTCTTGGAGGCGTCACTCAGAGACCAAGTGCCTTGGCTGGTCGTATCCAGACGACCCCAGTTGAAGTGGTAAGCCAGCACGTTGATGCCGAGGAGGGTGCCGATGACCAGCACAAGAATGCCGATGGATTCGGCGCGTTGTTTGCTTCGCTCTTCAGCCATGATCTTAGCTCCAGCGTCGGCTCTCAAGAGCCCGGAAAGCGACCATCAAGCCAATGGCTGAGACGGTCGTGAAGAAGATGAGATCGCGCATTGCGATGACGCCGCGGCGCATGCTGTCGAGATGAGCATCAAAGGAAAGGAACTCGAGGAGGCCGGCGATGGAGAGTGGCGCCAGCGGAAGGAATTTATCGATGAGGAAGAACACGATGGTGAAGCTCCACGTGATGAAGAGTGCCGTGATCTGGCTCTCGGTCAGCGACGAAGCCATCAGGCCGATGGCGAGAATGGCGCTTCCTTGAAGCAAGAGGCTGACGTAGCCCGCAAACACCGGGCCCCAGTCGAGCTCGCCGAGGAACGACACGCTGATTGGATATGGAAGCGTCAGCGCGAGGAGCACTGCGTAGAGTCCAAGCACACCGAGGAACTTACCCAGAATGACCTGGGCTTCGGTCACGGGCATCGTGATGAGAATCTCGATGGTCTTCGTACGCTTCTCTTCAGCGATGAGCCCCATCGTGAGTGCAGGAAGCGCGAAGTAGTTGATGAGGGACATCAAGCTAAAGAGTTCGCGTGTCGTCGCACGGCGATAGAGGAAGAACGTCTCCCAGAAGTAGAAGCCCACCACCAGCAGGATGAAGCAGATGATGATGTAGGCGATGGCGCCGTTGAAGTACGAGCGGAACTGACGCCCCGCAATGGTCAGTAAATTCTGCATTACTCCTCCTCCGAGCCGCTGGTGGCTTCGCGCTCTTCGTCCGCTTCGGCGGGCTTCTTTTCAGCTTTGGCGACGGGGCGCTCTTTGCCCGTATCGCTTGTCTTTTTCTTCGACGCTTTCTTCGAAGATGTCTTTGCTTTTGGTGTGGGCTCAGCGGTCCCCGTCGTGAGGTCGCGGAAGACCTGGTCGAGGCCTTCGGAGCGGCGCTCCAAGCCCAGAAGCGTCAGGTCGCCCTTGACGGCGGCTTGGAAAATCGGAGCGCGAAGGTCTTCGGTGCCCTTGGGCTGAACCCAGTAGATGCTCTCACCCTTTACCTCGCCGGTGCGCGCTTTCACGCCGCTCACTCCGCCGATGGCGCTGAGGACGTCGCGAACCTTCTTGTCATCGTCGCCCTTCACGGTGACGACGAACTGCGCTTTGCCCGTTCGCTCGCGCAGCTCGTCCGGTGTGTCGTCGGCGACGAGGCGGCCTTGGCTGATGATGAGAACACGGTCGCAGGTGACCTGCACTTCGGCGAGGTCGTGCGTAGAAAGGACGACGGTACGCTCTTTCCCGATGTCCTTGATGAGCTCACGAATCTCCGACGCTTGGTTGGGGTCAAGACCGCTCATCGGCTCATCGAGGATCAGCACGGAAGGTTCGTGAATGAGCGCTTGGGCCAGGCCGACACGCTGCTTGAAGCCCTTTGAAAGTGCTCGAATCTCTTTGGCGATCACGTCCCCGAGGCTCGTCTGCTCGACGGCCTTCTTGATGCGTTTGCGGATCTCGATGCCCTTGAAGCCGCGCATCTTTGCGATGAACTCAAGGTACTCGAGCACCATCATCTCGGTGTAGAGCGGGGTGCTCTCTGGCAGGTAGCCGATGGACTCGCGAACGCCCATGGGGTCGTCCCAGATGTCGCGGCCATCGACCTTGGCGCTGCCACTGGTCGGCGCGATGAAGCACGTCAAGATCTTCATCGTTGTGGTCTTGCCGGCGCCGTTGGGGCCGAGGAATCCGACGACCTCCCCCTTGCGCACTTCGAAGCTCACATCCTTGAGCGCGTTCATGGACCCGTAGCTTTTTGTCAGGTCCCGCGCTTCGATCATCACATCGCTCATTCGTTGCTCCTAAGGCCTTTCTGGGCACCCATGGGCTGTTCAGCCCCTGATGCCGGCGTGATGTAAGACGCCAGGTGGTGCCAAGTCAAGGGCGCGCCGCTCGTCTTCATCGACGGCGAAAACGCGTGTGATCGCAGGCTATTCCGCCCAAAACGCCTTTCCGTGCGTTTTCGCACGCGGCACGCCTTGGCCCACACACGCCGGCTGAATTCATTGACGTTTCGGGTGGTCTAAGCTTTGCTTACCAAAGGGACGGGCGTGTTCATCGCGCCTCCACACTTATTAACGGGTCCCATCCCGTCAGGAACCCAGATGTCTCTTCGTCATAACTGTCGCCGTCCCCGAGTTCACACCTCGACGATCTTCTCTGTAGGCCTCCTCGCCTTGGCGATGGCGCTTGGAGGCTGTGGCCGCAGCGTGCTCGACGACTTTTCCGATGGAGCGCCGCGCCGTGACGCTGGGTCCGACGCCCTGATCCCGGACGCGATCGGATTCGACGTTTTAGACGGCGGTCCTCTGGCCGAGTGCGACACGTCGATGGACTGCGACGATGGGCTCTTCTGCAACGGCACCGAGAGCTGCGTCGGAGGCTTCTGCCGCCTCGGTCCCGTCGTGACCTGCAGCGATGACGTGGACTGCACCGCGGACCGTTGCGTCGAAGCCATTCGCGGCTGCGAGTTCGTCCCGGACTCGGCCCTCTGTCCCGAAGGACTACTCTGCGACGTCGAGGGCGGGTGCACTGAACAACGATGCAGCAGCGACGCTGAATGCGACGATGAGTTCGTCTGCAACGGACGAGAGAGCTGTGAAGCCGGCATCTGTGCGGGGGGCGAGCTTCTTCGCTGCGACGATGGAATCGAGTGCACCGTCGACGAGTGCTCCGAAGCTATCGGCGGATGCAACATCTCGCCGGACAATCGCTTCTGTGACGATGGTCTATTCTGCAACGGCCGAGAGCTCTGTTCGCCCCGCGGATGCTTGCCAGGGCGCGTCGTGAACTGCAACGACCGCGACGAGTGCACCATGGATGTCTGCGTGGAACGCGGCGATTTCTGTCAGAACACTGGTGTTCCGGGCTGCGAGTGCATTCCAACAGATGTCGAAGAAGCCAACGCGTGCAACGACGGAGTCGACAACGACTGCAACGGCTTCATCGACTGCGACGACCGCGTCTGTGAGGGTACACTCGGCTGCCTTACCTGTGTGCCCACGGCGCCGTTTGAGGACAGCTGTGGCGACGGAGTCGATAACGACTGCGATGGTCTCCTCGACTGCGCGGACCGCAACGACTGCTTGATGGATCCTATATGCACCGAGTGTGTTCCTGTCTCCCGTCGAGAGTTCCAGTGTCGTGATGGACGAGACGACGATTGCGATGGCGTCATCGACTGCCGTGACCCCGACTGCGTCGGCTCGCCGGAATGCGACGTGTGCGAACCCACAGCGCCTTTCGAAGAGCGATGTCGCGACGGACGCGACGACGACTGCAACGGTCTCCTGGACTGCGCCGACCCCGCCTGCGCGAGGAATCCGATTTGCGATATCTGCACGCCGGTGGCGGACAGCGAAGTCTCCTGCTTCAACGGACGTGACGAAGACTGCAACGGTTTCGTCGACTGCGACGACTTCGAGTGCTTTGAGGAATGCGGTGGCTGCATTCCTAACCAGCGTCGCGAACGAAGCTGCCGCGATGGCCAAGACAACGACTGCGACGACCAGGTCGACTGCGACGACCCGGACTGTGCCGGCCGCCCCTTCTGTCAGGTTTGTATGCCGACGGAACCTGTCGAGTTTACCTGTGATGATGGCCAGGACAACGACTGCAACGGTCTGACGGACTGCGAAGACCCAGGCTGCTCCAGAGACCCCGCGTGTGGTTTCTGCGTCCTCTTTGAGTTCGACTGCCGCGACGGCGAGGACGAAGACTGCGACATGCTCACGGACTGTCTCGACCCCGACTGCAGCGGTGACCCGGTCTGCGGCATCTGCCAGCCGCGCGAAACCAATTGCCGAAACGGCGACGACGATGACTGCGATGGCTTCGCCGACTGCGCCGACATCGACTGCGCCGCCGACATGACATGCTGCACGCCTATGGGCCCTGAGATTTGCAACGACGGCGTGGACAACGACTGTGACCGTTTCGCGGACTGCCGAGATCCGGACTGCAGCGGTGACCCCGTGTGCTGCTCGCCGAACCCGGAGCAGTGCGGCAACGGACGCGATGACAACTGCGACGGCCTCTCTGACTGTGCCGACCCTGTCTGCAGCGACGACCCACTTTGCTGTGTCCCGGCGAACGAGTCTTGCCGCAATGGTCGCGACGATGACTGCGACGGCATCGTCGACTGCATGGACCCGGACTGCGCTGGCGAGCCGCTTTGCGGAGTCTGCCTCCCCATCGAAATCTGTGGAAACGCCGTCGACGACGACTGCAACGGCCTCGCTGAGTGTGATGACCCAGCTTGCTCGGGTACGCCCGGCTGCGATGGCATGTGCACCGCCACGGAAACCGAGTGCCGCAACGGTGCCGATGAAGACTGTGACGGCCTGCTCGACTGCGCGGACCCTGACTGCGCTGGCAACGTGCTCTGCAGTGTGTGTGTGCCGGAGATCTGCGGCCTCCCCATTGATGAGGACTGCGACGGTCTCGTCGACTGTGACGACCCTGACTGCGACACGGACCCTGCTTGTCTGCCCATTTGCCTACCGACGGAGAGCAGCTGTGTGAACGGCAACGATGATGACTGCGACGGGTTCATCGACTGCGCCGACTCTGAGTGCTCGGCAAATGCCGCTTGCTGCTCGCCGAGTCGTGAGGTTTGCACCGGCGGCGTCGACGAAGACTGCGACGGGTTCACTGACTGCGCCGACTCAAGCTGCACGAGCGACCCTGTCTGCATGATGATGAGCCTCAACGAGATCGGGCCGGATATGTGCAGTGACGGGGAGGACAACGATGGCGACGGTCGCACGGACTGCGCCGACTCCGATTGCGACCCACTCGGTCCAAACAGCGAATGCTGCGACGGCGTGGACAACGACGGCGACGGCTTCACGGATATCTTCACCTGTCGCTGTAACAGCGACGCCGACTGCGTCGGTGTCGGCAATGTAGACCAGGTCTGCTTTACAGAGACCTTCAGTATCTGCGCGCCGGACTGCCGCTTCTTTGGCGGTGACCCCTATTGCGCGATGTTCGACCTCACTTTGAGTTGCCAGCGGACGGGACCCAATGCCGGTGAGTGCGTCCCCTAGCGCCTTGCACTTACGCTCCTCCGCCTAGCACGGCGTGCTCAGTCTGACGCCGCGGCTGGCGATCCAAGGATTCCGCGGCCGGCGCGGCTTGTTCCCGTTTTGGGTACAACGCGCCGGTTTTCGTTCTTCGCGCGAATCGCTTCATTTCGCATCGTCAATCAAGGTATCTTCCGGTGGTGAGCGATGCATCGGCGGTCCACTTTCCCTGTCCTAAGTGCGGTGCGCCGGAGATGGCGTGGAACGCCGCGGCGCAGCAAATGCACTGCCCGTATTGCCAGCATCAGATGGTGATCCCTGCGCAGGAGAGTGAACCCGCATCTCCGTCGGCTCCACCAGCTGTCATCGACCCGCACCACGAGCGCACCCTCGCCGAGGGGTTTGAGATCATTCGCAGCCAAGCCGGCACTGGACTTGGAACGGAGGTTCGCACCATCGCCTGTCGCACTTGCGGCGCGACCGTCAGTTTTGCGGGGGTGGCTATCGCGTCCGCCTGTGACTTCTGCGGCTCCGACCAAGTCCTGGAACAAGAAAGCAAACGTTCACTCATTCGGCCGCAGTCGCTTGTGCCCTTTGGAGTCGAGCAGGAACGCGCTCGCGCGAAGTTCCGGACGTGGCTCGCGGGGCTTTGGTTTCGACCCAACAATCTCAAACACAAAGCCGCTGTTGGTGAAATCAACGGCGTGTACGTTCCCTACTGGACCTTCGACGCTGGCGTCGCCAGCCAATGGACGGCGCAAGCGGGCTACTATTACTACGTCACCGTTTCCTACACGACGCAGGAGAACGGTCGCTCGGTTCAACGCACTCGCCAAGAGCGACGCACCCGATGGGAGCACGCCAGCGGCCGACGAAGTGACAGCTACGATGATGTTCTTGTCGTTGCATCGCGGGGCTTGCCAACCACGCTCGCGGAAAAGCTCAAGACCTTCGACACCGCACAACTCGTCGCCTACGACCCACGCTACCTCGCCGGTTGGCGTGCGGAGGAGTACGCCGTCGAGCTCGATGAAGGTTGGTCGAACGGAAAAGCCAAGATGGAGCGCGGGCAGTACGTGAACTGTGGACGAGATGTCCCCGGCGATACGCAGCGCGGTCTAAGTGTTCAGAACCAGTTCAGCAACGAGACGTTCAAACACATCCTCATGCCGATTTGGATCGCGAGCTACCGCTACGAAGACAAGCCATACCGCTTCCTCGTCAACGGTCAGACCGGAGAGGTGACGGGGGAGGCGCCGTGGAGCTGGATCAAGATCACTCTCTTCACGCTGCTGATGATCGCCATCGCTGCGGGCATCGGCTACGCGTTCTACCTCAACCGGTAGCGAAGAGCGCCCCTCAGCGAATTCGGATCGCGACGGCGACGGCGCCCATGCCTGCTTTACGTGCCGGCTCCGTCAGGAGCGAAGCGAGCACCGCGGACGACGTGTCTCGGTCGTCTTGAATCACCGCCGCCACGCGGCTCACGGCCGCCGTTGAGAACGCAGACTCGGAGCCGGCGAGGATTAGATCCCCAGGCTCAATATTGTGCTCATAGTGAAGAGTTTCGCTGTTGAGGAGGCCACCAGCGGCTACATCTCGTGTGGTGATTCGCTCCGGCCGGTTGCCACGATGCACGTACACACGACAGTTGCCTGCACACGAAACCCGCACTTGGTTCGCGACGATCTGAAGTGCGCAGAAGTGCGCGTCGGGAACCCGCCGCTCTACGAGGGTGTTGCAGGCGTGAACAAGGGAACCCCGCGCTGCGTTCAAGCCGAGCTTCAGTAGGTCATCTCCGTGCGAATCATCACCCTTGATGAAATCACGAAACCCCGCCACCGCCGCATCCAGCCCGAAGCTCCAAAGCCGTGGCCAGCCGTCGGCGAACGCGAATGCGTGCACGCTCCCGTGACGAAACCGAAGTGCTACGTGGCGACGCATTAGCGTCCCTCGCACCTCCGCCTTTGCCACAGAGCTATGAGCTTCTACACGTGCCATTCACGAGAGCGTCACACGGCCTCCCCTGCGGTTCAAGAAAGCCGTGTGGATGCCAAGGTTAGGAGCGGGAGAACCTGTATTCACTTGTTTGCACGACGACGGCGGTCAGCATCACAAACACGAAGCTGAACAAGAGGAGCACCGCAAGGGCGATCATCGGCGCAATATCCGGGGCATGCTCCGGCGCGATTCCGCCTTTCTCCAGACCCATCAGCTGTTGTGCAGAGTAGTTGATCGAAACACAGCGGAACGCGCCAGGGAGCATCGACCCGACAAACTCGACCACTCCCAAATAAAGCGCCGCGACGACGCCTGCGGCCTCCGGGACGAGTGCGCCAAAGCACATGCACATCGAGCAATAGGCGCAGGTCAGCAGACCCGCCGCCCCCGCCGCTCGAAGAGTGTTTGGAAAAGCCTCCACAAGAGCGGTGGGTTCCGTCGCGTATGCCGCGATGTGCAACACCAGCACGCTCGCGACGATGAGCCCAACCGCCATGACTGTGCCGGCTGCCCATTTGCCAACGGCGATGGCGACGCGTCCTACGGGCCGACCCGCGAGATAGGTGAACGTTCGGCCCTCGACTTCTTCGCCGATAGCACTTGAGGTGAACAAGAAAGGCAGGAGGAAAACGAGCAAGCTGAAGTAGCCCCAACGTAGCCCCTTGGAGACCGCTTCTTCGGCCTTCTCCACGGTGTATGCAGTGTCGACACCCGCGGTATTGCCACTCGCGGCGTAGCGCGCAGCGACGACGGCAAACACGATCAGTGCCGTCGCGACCAGCGCGAGACGGAGCTTCTTGCCGCGCACAAAGCGACGGACTTGCATCCGGAAGATGACGCTGACCCCAGACAAGAAAGCCGGCGAAGGCGGACCTGCACTTTGAACGCTCATGATCCGCCTCCCGGGCCAGCGACCTGACGCCCATATGTCGCGCCTCCGACGGCGCGGTCCGAGCCCGTCCCGGCGCCACGAGACCCATGCTCCACCAGCGAGTGAAAGAGCGACTCGAGGTTCGCATCAGGACTTGTAATCGAGGTGACTTCCACGCCCATGTCCAGCGCCGCACCGGCGATCGCCATGTACGTGGAGTCTGGATCGTACGTCATCGCCTCAAGTCCGCCGGGTGCAAACTGCATTCCTACGATGCCTTCCACATGTGTCAGTGCCGCCGCCAAGTCCCGCGGTCGATCGCAGAGAATCTGTACGTGGTGAGGGTGTCCCTCGAGGAGCGCCCGAATCTCGTGCGTGCGTCCCTGCGCCACGAGCTGCCCACGTGCGATAAGCAGGATGTTGTCCGTTACCGCTTCCAGTTCGGGCAGCACGTGTGTTGAAAATACGACGCAGGCCCCTGCCACCGCGCGACGATGAATCTCTTCAAGGATTGTCGCCCGTGACGTCGGGTCCGTGCCCGTCAACGGTTCATCCAGCAAGAGGACTCGTGGCTCGTGGACGACGGATTGTGCGAGCTTCACGCGCTGGCGCATACCTCGGCTGTAGCCGCCCGTCGCGCGGTTCATGGCATCGGATAAGCCAAAAGCCTCCAGCGCATTTGCGGCACGGTCCTTGGCGTCTTTACGGCCGTAACCGCTCAGCTCGGCCATCGCGGTCACGAACTCAAGTCCGGTGAGGTGCTCGTAGAGCGCGTCCGCTTCCGGACAGAGCCCAATAAGACGAAGTGCGTCTGGGTTTGCGAATGGCGCCATCCCGCACACCTCGATGGACCCGAGCGGCGCGCGTATTTGGCCGGCGGCGAGCTGAAGGAACGTGGTCTTGCCGGACCCGTTTGGTCCGAGCAGGCCCCAGACTCCAGGCCCGAGATCAAGCGTCACGTCTTGAAGCGCCGTGACCTTGCCGTACCACTTCGTCAATCGTTGCGCGCGGATCAGCGGCACGCCGCCAGCCTTTTGCGCCAAACCGTCGCCTGCACCACTCATCCGACTACCTCCGCTTGGCGAAGCCGTTGCATCGCAAGGGCCGCTCCAGCGCCGGCGGCCGCAAAGAGAACTGGCACGGCGTGCTGCCATCCAAGATCGTCTTGGCGGTCCACTTGGAAGAACGCATCCCCCGTCACTTCCAGGAGCGCTGGCAGGGATAGCAAGCGCATCCAGGGCCAATCGCCGATGCCCTCAACAACAAGGGCAACCACCTGCGGAACGATGAAGAGCAAGAGCCAAGCGCTCATGGTTAGCGCTCGGCTCGCGCCGATGGATGAAACGCCCACGCTCACGCAGCCGCAGACGACGGCGATCAAGAGGCACTGAAAGAAGGTCGGTATCAGAAGGCCAAGGGTGCCGAGACGCGCCGTATCTTCGACGAGCCCGACTAAGATCCCCGCGAGCATTACGGCAGGGACGAAGGTCACGAGGAAGGACCACATCGACACAGCGCCAACGCGCCCCATCAAATATTGGAGCCGTGTGATGGGCTTCGCAAAATAGAATTGAAACGCCTTCTGAGAGATATCTTCGCTGATGGCCCCGGCGCCTGCCCCGAAGGTGATCATGGATACGAAGGCCCAGAGCTGGACAAAGATGAGCCGGTTGACCCAGCGAGCGGCCTCCACATCGTCGAACGCGGATGCACCTTCCGTTTGATTGCCAAACCAAAGTTGGGCTGCGGCAGCCACCATGAACGCAACCATCGGGAGCCAGCCGACAAAGACACATGTCTTAACCAGCCATGAGCCCCAAGCGCGGCGCATTCCATGGCGGAAGAGCACCATCGAGTTGTTGGAGGCTGGCAGTCGTTTGCCAACGTAGGGTTTGTAGCCAAGGTCGCGGACCGTCGTCATCGCCGCCGACCCTAGCACTTCGCCCGTCAGGACCTCCACCAACCCGGTCTAATTGAGCGTTCGATCCTTGGTCTTTACCTTCTCAGGCAAAGAAAGCAGGGCAGCCCCATGGTGGTGGCATAGACGCCAATGCCCGTTTTCCATGGTGAAGACATTCGTCGCCACCAGCCGAGGTAGGCCGTTTTCCTCACCTTCAAGGCAGGTCAACAGAGCGCTGGTTCCCAGCACGTGCACTGTCTCCGCCGAGGAGCAGAGGGCGGGCGCGCCGGGATGAGCCAAAATTCCCCGCCAACTGGCCATCACCGCGCCACGACCAATAATGGGCGCCATCCCTGGATGGATGCAGGCCACCGGAACCTCGCTGGCCCAGATACGCTCCATTGCCGCAAAATCACCTTCACGAAAAGCTCGGTAGAAAACCTCGTTGGCGGCTTTGATGGTGTCTTCCATCACGTGCGCGTCCAAAGATCCGTCCGCTTCAACGCTCGTCCTCGCCGCTCGCTTTCTCCATCCCGATCGTAATCGCCGACTCGCGAGCCTTGCGATGAACGTCGGAACGATGACGTGGACGAACGTTGTGGCGGGCCACGTCGAGGGCATCGAAGAGCGCGCTCAACCGAAATGGTTTGTTGATCACATCGATGAAGAGAGCGCGATCCGTCGAACTGAGCTCTTCGGGGCTTCCAGTCACGAGCACTGTGGGCGCTGGTAAATGTGCCTGTCGTAAGAACTTCACGAGCTCAACACCCGTGCCGTCGCCAAGCATCAGGTCTGTGATGACCAGATCCGGGAGCTTGCCTTCGAGGACCATCTGTTGTGCCTCGTCCAACGATGAAGCCATCCAGACGTCCATGCGCATCTGCAGGGCAGCCCGCCGGACAAGGGCGAGCATCGTGGGGTCGTCGTCGACAACCAGCACGTGGAGGCTCTTTTTGCCGGTACCCATACGGCTAAGAATGAGTCTCATATCGCTTGTTGTCGAGTCGGTGAAGGCGGTCACCCCCAAATTGGTCAAAAAACCCTCAATCTCGCGGGAACTTAAATGCCGCTCAGGCGTCTTGTTTGTGATCCCCACCGAATTGCGGGGAGCGCAAACCTGATACGATCTCGCCCGCTGTCGTATCCACCCTATGCTGCTGTTTCCCACACGATGACTCGCTTCCCCAAAGTACGCGCTCTTCTCCGCCGTGGCCGCGACCTCTTTCCTTGGCGCCCCCTTGGCTTGCTGTCCGCGGCGTTCGCCTTTGTCGCGCTCCACGAGCTCGCCTTCGGGCAACTCGATCTCGTCTTTCTTGTGCTCGGGTATGGCGCCCTCGGGCTGCTCTCATTGTGCACCTTCTTCGTTTTCGTCGGCGTCGTGCTCGTCGATCGGAAGCTCCGACGTCTCGCTCTTCGCCCCCGGACGCTTCAACTTGAGACGGAGCGCCCGCACCCCAGTGACTTCAAGTTGCCTTCGTTCGTTTGGTTGCCCCTGGTTCAAGTCGCGTGGGAACTCGAAACCAGCAAGGGCCTGCCGGAGACCGGGATCAGCGCCGAAACACACAGCGTCTCCGGTGTTCGAACAGAGCACCTGACCGTGGCCGAACGAGGTCGGCGTGAGGGACTGCGGCGTCGTGTCATCGTCCAGGATCCGTTCGGACTGGTCCGTCTCGCGTTGCGTCATGATGACCCCCTTGCCCTCGAAGTCCTGCCTCATGTCGGCGCGCTTTCGCGCCTGGCTGCACTCACGGCCCTCGCTGGTGGGGAAGACATCCCGCATCCCATGGGCATCGCCGAAGGCGACCGGGTTGAGCTCCGGCGCTACGCTCCAGGCGACCCAGCCCGCTTCATTCACTGGAACATCTTTGCTCGCACTCGGAAGTTGATCGTCCGCATGCCGGAGCGAGCGCTCATTCAGACGCGGCGAACGATCGCCTACCTCGTCGCTGGAGTCGCCGACAATGCGAGCGCGGCGGCGTCCCGCGTCGCCATCACAGCGGGCCTCGGCGACGAGTGGACCTTCGCCGCCGATGGCTGCGCTGCGTGCGAGGACGTGCCGAAGGCTCTCGATGCTGTTGTGCGCTCCATCGACTTTCGTGCCGAAGGCGCGTCCGGGCTATCGACGTTCGTCGAAAACGAAGAACGTCGCGGACCCGCGTCTCTCGTTGTATTTGCACCGGCCGAAGAAGGCGACTGGCTCGCGCGTGTACTTTCGGTTTCCAAGGGACGCGCGTCGCGCATGCAAGTGATCATCGGCGTCGATGGTGTTGGAGAGCGTCCAAAGCACCGGTGGATCGAGCGCTTCCTTACAGCGCCTCAGGAAGTCAGCTCTTCGTCGCTGGGGCCGCTTCGTTCGATCTGCAGCAAACTCGCCGCGGCCCAAGTTCGGGTGCGTATCTTTGACCGTTTCACCGGTCGCGAACTATCGCCAGCTCACTTGCGAGTCTCCAAGGCCCCGAAGATAGAGACGCGTTCGCCGAAGAAGGTGGCGGCGTGAGCGTCGGTACGAGACCCGCTGATTCTGGCGAAGTGTCCTCCGGCTGGGGCCTTCGTCTTCTCCACGCGTTTGTCCATGCCCTGACCGCCACCGTTTTTGTGTGGCCCCTCGCCCTCCCGGAAGCCGCCATTGCCGCCGCCGGTGGCAGCTTTGTCGCCGCGCTCCTCGCGCCCACGCTCGCACGCTCCCGTCTACGCGCGCCGGCCCTCATCGGTGTGGCCCTTGCGGTCTTTGGCGTCGCGCTGCTCACACGCTTCGCCGTGACAGGCGTCGAGAGCGTCACTTTGGCCCTGGGCGCCGAGAGTGCACTTCGCGCTGGAGATGGGCTCTTCTTTTTCTTCGCCGCCGGCGCCGCCACCTTGGCACTTCGAAGCGCGACGCTTCGACTCCGCGCGTTTGGCGCCCTGGAAGTTGGCGCCATCGCGTGGTCTTTTGGCCAGCTTGTTGTGGCTCACCGCCAAGGCGCCATCAATCGCCCCTTCGAGCTCGCCGATCCCATCATGTCAACGGGCGGCGACCCGACGACCGTATTCTTCTTTGTCGGCGGTTGCGCGACCGCCGTCGTGGTGCTTTTGCTCCTGCGCGAAAGCGGACTTCGCTCGCTTCTTCATCTCGCGGCGGTCTCGCTCTTGCTTTTGGTGTTCTTTGCCTCGTCATCGGCCCTTGAAATGCCAGCGCCTCCTCCCGGCGGAGCTGGTCTCGGCCTTCGTCCCGAGGAGGGCGAAGGCGACCCGGAAGATGGGGAAGGCGGCGAAGGTGGGGAGGGCGGTGAACAACGAAACGACGACGAACTCGAGTTCCGCGACAACATCGAAAACGACAGCGACCAAGCACCGGTCGGCGTGGTGCTCTTCCACGACGACTACTCCGCCCCCACGGGCACCTACTACTTCCGCCAGGGCGCGTTCTCCCAGTTCAACGGCAACCGCCTCGTCGCCGCTGCAGGCGCGGGCCTCAACAACGACATCGCCCAAGATTTTCCCCTTCGCGCGTACGACGTGGAGGGGGCGCCGCCGCTCAACGCGAACCGCACCCAAGTACGCACCACCGTAGCGCTCCTCGCGGAACACACTCGGCCCTTCGGGCTTGAAGCGCCAATCACGCTTCAACCCGCCACTAATCCCGATCCCGAACGCTTCCGCCGCACCTACTCCGTGACATCGGCTGTGATGCTCGCGGACTTCGTCTCCATGGTGGGCAGCGTCGCCGGCAACCCGGCGTGGACCCCGGAAACGCGTCAGCATTACACGGAAGGGCCCGACGACCCGCGCTATGCGGAGCTTGCCCAGCGTATTATCCAAGAGAGCCTTCCACCTCACCTGATGGAAGACCCAGTGGCTCGCGTCGCCGCCATCACCAGCTGGCTGGGACGCGAAGGGACCTACAGTCTTCGCACGCGTCACGCCGACGCCGATGACCCCACCGCGAACTTCCTCTTCGGTGACAAGACAGGCTACTGCGTGCACTTCGCCCACGCCGGCGCGTACCTGCTCAGAGCTTCCGGCATTCCGACGCGCGTCGCCACAGGCTACGCCATCGCCGAAGAGAATCGCCGCGGCGGAAGCGCACTCCTCGTGAGTGGCAACACCTCTCACGCGTGGCCCGAGGTCTACCTCGACGGCTTTGGCTGGGTCGTCACGGACATCTCGCCGCAGAACGTCATCTCACCGCCACCCGCGCCCCCGGACGCGGACTTGCAGCGTCTCCTCGGCGAGCTCGCCCGTGGTTTGCGCCCGCTTCCGCCCGATCCCGAAGCTCCACTCCCGGCGGCCATCGCCCAAGGTATCGACGTCCTCAGGGCTCTCGGCTGGGGCTCCCTTGTCTTCGGCGTCTTGGTCTTCATTGTGCTCACCGTTCTGAAGTTTTGGCGGCGCCTCTCACCAAGTTTCGCCGCCGACGCAGACCAAGCGCGCGTGGCGTACCGCGCGGCCCTCGATCGTCTGAGCGAGAATGGTATCCGACGCGAAGTCGGCGAGAGCCGTGAGTCCTTCGCGGCACGTGTCGCCGAAGAGCTCCCTTCACTGGATTCCCTCACTCGTCACAACGTGGCCGCCGCGTTCGGTTCACGTCGGCGCTTCACGAAGTCCGAAGCGCTCCCTCTGCTCCGCACTTTGCAAAAAGAACTCAGCGCACACGTACCGCTTTGGCGCCGGCTCCTCGGCGTCCTTACCCCCTGGTCCTGGATCACATCACGATGACACTTCCTTCCTCGACGCCTGCAGCCCAGGCTCCCGGCGCCCCCCTCGATACCGCCGCCCTCGATGCGGCACACAACACCATCGTTCGATTGCAGCACCGTCTTCGTGCCGCCGTCATGGGCCGCGACGACGTCATCGAGCTCGTGCTCATCGCGCTCATCGCCGATGGCCACGTTCTCCTCGAGGACTTCCCAGGTTCGGGCAAGACGACCCTCGCGAAGGCACTTGGTGCATCTATCAGCGCGGGCGAGATCGAAGGTGTCGCGCCGTTTCGCCGAATTCAGTTCACGCCGGACCTTCTGCCGAGCGACATCACCGGCACGAACGTCTTTGATATCGATGCCGGCGGCTTCGACTTTCGGCGTGGTCCGATCTTCGCTCACATCGTTCTTGCCGACGAGATCAACCGAACCTCGCCGAAGGTCCAAGCCGCGATGCTCGAGGCCATGGGCGAAAAGCAGGTCACCGTCGACGACCGCTCCATCCCCCTCGACGAACTCTTCTTTGTCATCGCTACGCAGAATCCCGTCGACCTCGCGGGAACCTACCCGCTGCCGACGCCACAGCTCGACCGTTTCCTCTTCAAGATTCAGATGCATCACATTACGCGTGAAGCCGAACTCGATGTCCTCGCGACCTACCCCGTCCGTCACCTCGACCGCGCCGAAGCGCAGCAAGGCGTGACCCGCGTTGAAGTCCTCGCCGCTCGCGCCGCCGCTCGCGAGAACGTTTTTCTGTCTCCCATTGTCCGCGAGTGCATGGTCGACCTGGCACGAGGCCTTCGCGAGGACCCGCGCGTCCTTCAAGGCGCGTCGACGCGTTCCTTGGTGCTGCTCATGCCGGCGCTCCAGGCGCGTGCCCTTATCCACGGTCGAGATTACGTGTCGCCGGAAGACCTCGAAGCCCTCGCACCTCACGTGTTTCGCCATCGACTCGAGCTCGCCGCCGGCGACGACCCGGCCGATGTCATTCAGA